>NZ_REFY01000003.1:319901-639802 GCF_003841485.1 Natrarchaeobius halalkaliphilus
CATTTCGCGACCCATGCCTGGCCAGCTAAAGACGGTCTCGATGACCAGCGATCCGCCGATCGACATGCCAACGACCAGCGCAACGACGGTCGTCATGGGGAGAATCGAGTTCCGAGCGGCGTGTTTGTACAGGATGATGTACTCCGGAATCCCTTCCGCTCGCTTTATCTGTATGAAGTCGGAGTTCAGGACGTTGATCATGCTGCTTCGCATGAGCAGCGTCGGCGTCGCCATGTAGTAAATCACGCCGGTCAAGACGGGAAGGACGAGGTGGTGGGCGACACCCCAGTTGACGTATCGTCCGAGGAAGCTTTCGTATTCCATTCCCGGCGGTCGAATTCCACCGGACGGGAACCACCCCAGATAGAACGTAAACACCATCAATGTGAGAATACCGATCCAGAACTCCGGTGACGAGCGGGCCACGAGCGTGACGATGATACCCGCCTTTTCCTTGCGAGTTCCTCGCACCCAGCCGATGAAGGCACCGACGGTGACGCCGATAACGTACGCGATCGAAAAGGCAAGTCCCATCAGGATAATCGTATTGAAGAATCGAACGACGAGAACGTCCCAGACGGGGACCCCGTGTCGAAATGACTGACCCAGGTCTCCAGTGAGATACTGGGCCATGTACTCGACGTACTGAATGTGTAAGGGTTGGTCCAGCCCGTGACGGGCCAGTATTTCCTGGCGTTCTTGGGCGCTCAACCCTTCCTGAAGGTACATGGACGTCGGATCTCCTGGTGCGAGCCGAAACACGACGAACAGGAGTGTGAGAAACGCCCAGTACGTGACGATTAGTTGACCAATACGGCGAACGACATACTTTTTAAGACTCATTATTGTGCTCGTATTTTCCGTTCTGAGTAACTCGGTTTCTGTAGGTAGCGGCCATCTTTCACGCGTCTCGCTCGGATAGCGAGGAATTCAGTAGACTGCATTGTATTCCCACACCATATGCGTTTCTAAATCAATCCACTTATACTATGCGCCTTGTCCCGACTGACGTGCACAGACAACACGCTGGACTGTCCGATCAGGCCTGTTCGAATCCGGGACCGCACTGCCTCTGGTAGCCACTGGAAGTCGGTAAATATTCGACAGAACGACGACCCCCTCATACGGTTTACTGTAAATCATTGCCGGCGCACCCGTCGCCCGGGTCGCGGATGCGCCGGTAAATCGTTACAGTAATCCGTATCACTCGCTATCGATCGAGCCGAACTCAGCGACTGCGTGTTCCAACGCGCGATCCCATTCGCCGGTCCGACGTGGCTCGTAATACGCGAACTCGATCCGTTCGTCGATGATCTCGCGGCCCTCGCTGTAGGACGCGATCTCGTCGGCCGCGTTCATCTGCGAGAGGAGATTTCCGATCGCCGTCGCTTCGACAGGACCGGCCTCGACCCGAAAGCCAGTTGCCGACGCCACCATCTGACAGAACAGCTCGTTTTCGACGCCACCCCCGACCAGGTGGAGTCGATCCGTGTACGTTTCTGACGCAGCCATCAGCTGTTCGAGCGTTATTGCAGTCCTGATGGCGAGGCTCTCTAGCAAACAGCGAGTCACCTCGCCTTCGGACTCCGGGATCGGTTGCTCCGTCTCGGTACAGTACGTTCGGATCGCCTCGATGACGTTCCCCGTCGACTGTGCTTCGAAAAACAGGGGATCGGCCGTATCGACGATCGATCGGAACGACTCACTATCGCGTGCGTGCTCGATCAGTTCGTCGTAGGCGTGGCGGCCTCCCTCCTCTCGCCACGTATCGCGGCAGTGCTCGAGGAGGCTAAACCCCGGGAGATTGCGCAGGTAGCGGATGCGTCCGTCGACGCTCAGCTCGTTCGAAGAGGGGACGTCGAACGCGGCGTCGTTGATCACCGGCTCCTCGAGTTCGAGGCCCGGGATAAACCACGAGCCGGTACAGAGAAAGCCGGGGCTCTCGGGAGTGAAAGGGATCGCCGCCATCGCCGCGGCCGTATCGTGGCTGGGAGCGAGAAGGATATCGACGTCGTCCGAAATCGACTCCGACAGTGACGGATCGACCGTCCCCACGTTCGTCCCGGCTTCGACAGGAGTCGGGAGCACGTCGATCGGAAGATCGAGTTCCGACAATAGCTCGGTTGCCCACTCCCGAGTTCGAATGTCCATCATTCGAAACGTCACGCCAAAGCTCGTTTCACACGTCGGCTTCGCACCTAATTCGTACGAGAGGAGCTGTGGGAGCGCTACCAACGTGTCCGCGCGTTCGAACAACTCCGGATGGGTCTGGTACTGATAGTAGTACGAACTCGGCAGGCCGTTATGTCCGGTCGATGAAAAGATATCCCTCCGAGCAACCGTCTCGAGCAACTCTTCGTCTTTCGAGTACAGCGACTGATCGAGGTAACAGTAGGGATTCGCGAGGAGTTCCCCGTCCTCGAGCAGTCCGAAGTCACACGCCGTCGTATCGATCGCGAGTGAGTCGATCGACTCGCCATCCGCAACCACCGCCTCCAGCCCGGCCCGGATCTCCTGAGTCAGGTATTCGATATCCCAGACGAGCCGTCCGTCTTCGGTTTTCATGTTCGTTTCGAACCGGTGTGCTTCTTCGATTTCGACTCCCTCGTCGACCGTCCCATAGTATACCTTCCCAGAACTGGATCCGATATCGACTGCGACACGGACAGACATGGCTGGTTCCATGAACACCAGTAGTATAACTATTCGCATTACCCGCCGGTGCTCGGACCGTCTGATTGGCCTATTCGAAGATGGTCACCTGGACCGTCCTCGTCGATGGACCGTCCGTATCGAAACAGAGAACGTCCTCCCAGTTACCGAACCGGAGCGCCCCGTCCTCGAGTACGACGAAAACGGGCGTGTGGAGCATCGAACAGACGATGTGGGCGTGTGCGTTCAGCTGCGTCTCCGTCGCAACGTGGTGGCGATCGTGTAGATAGCCGTCCTCCGGGGGGACCAGTTCCTCGAAGTAACCGATAATGTCCTCTGTGAGGCGCTTTTCGTACTCGTTGGTGAAGAGCGCAACCGTGGTGTGTGGAGTCGAGACGAACACCAATCCGTTTTCAGCGCCCGACTCGGCCACTGCCTCCTCGACCAGATCCGTGATCGCCGTCAGTTCCCATCGATCCGTACTCGTCACCTCGAACGCGTGACTCTCGATTTCCATTGACTAAACCATCATACGGCCGGCTAATAAATGACGCGGGTCTCCGTCCCGGCGTGATCTCGAGGAAACGAAACGGTATCGGAGCGACGTCGGTCGCTCTATCCACGGAACTATTATGTAGCTAGTCTACAAACGGAGAACGGTATGACGGAACAAGAACCGTACCCGCGGAGTCTCGGACACATTGGAATCACCGTCGACGACATCGAGGAAGGAGTCGAATGGTACGAAAGCGTTCTCGGATTTACACACGTCATGGGCCCCGAGAAGATCCATGCGAACGAAGGCCACTTCGGAAAACTCGTCGCCGATGGGATGAGCGGCTTCGAGTGGATGAAAATCGCGCACATGGCCACGGGGAATCAGGTTGGAGTCGAACTCTTCGAGTACGATACGACGGAAGGTGAATCGAATCCGGAGATGATGACCCCCGGACTCAATCACATCTGCGTCCAGGATCCGAACATCGAAGAGCTCGCCGCTCGAATCGAGGAGACCGGCGGAACCCAGCTAAAAGACATCTGGAAGGTGTATCCGGACGAAGAGTACGAAATGACATACTGCGAGGACCCGTTCGGAAACTTCGTCGAAATCCACACGCATGGGTACGAGCACGGCCATGCGAACATGTCGTACTGAGGCTTTCCGGTGCTTTGCGGTCTAATAGTCACTGAATCGAAAGTAACGGCTATCATCTTCTCTGTACATCTTTGGACCGGAACGCATATAATTTCACTCGATAAAGTATCAGAACTTATTTCAGAATATACAGCACAGTTACAATAGATTTAACTGATTGTGATGTTTTGACCGTACAGTATGCGGCAAAGTGATACTCACGGGAAGGGTGCAGCGAGTTCGAGTCGACGATCGGTGCTCAAGGCAGCGGGTGCAACGGGTGTTGCAGCCGGTCTTGCGGGATGTTCAGGATTCTTTGGCGGCGGCGGCGAAACCGCCGACGGAGACTACGGGATCGAATTCGTCGAGGATCCGGCCGGCGAACCGTGGGACGAAATCGATTACCTCACGACACCGGAGGACACCAGTCCGATCCGGTACACGTACGCGAACCTTCACGCCGAGTATCTCGAGGAGATCGGCTTCGACGTCTCGGTTCGTGCACCGAGTATTCCACAGTACGTCGACGACGGGTTCGTTCACCGCGACTTCGATATTTACGTCGTTCGTCAACTCGATGGATGGGATCCGGATCGATACCTTCACGATGCGTTTCACTCCTCTGCGCTCGCGGAGGGTGAAGTGAATATTTCCGGCTATGACAACCCCGACTACGACGAGATGGTCGACCAACAGCGCGGGGAAATCGACCTCGAGGCGCGTCAGAATCTGGTCTTCGAGATGCAAGAGCAGTTGATGGAAGAGCAGATCATCTCTCCGATCCTCGTCCAGAACCGGATCATGGCGTACAACGCCGATCGGTACCAGAATGCGTACTCCGGTCCCGAAGAGGGGCTCGGGCGCTTCTGGAACGCACTCAGTATCGAGCCGACCGACGAGGGTGACGAATCGCTCGTCTACTCTCAGGTCAGCGATGTAAACACGCTGAACCCGCTCAGTGCGGAGCGGGTTCGCGTCGAGCGTAACATCATCAAGCTGATGTACGACCGACTGATGCGCATCCCCGAGGAGGGTGTCGTGCCGGAACCGTGGATGGCCGAATCCGTCGAGTCGCCCGACGAGCTAACGACCGTCGTCACGCTTCGTGACGACCTCGAGTGGCACGACGGTGAAGACGTGACCGCAGAGGACGTCCAATTTACGTTCGAGTACGGACAGGAGCACTCCTCTTCGATCGAGAGTACGCTCAGCCCGCTCGAGAGCATCGAAGTCGAGGACGATCTGACGGTCGTCTTCAACTTCGACGAGCCGATGGCGACGTTCCAGAGCTTCCTCGCTGGTCGGAACGGATCGATCCTTCCACAGCACGTCTGGGAGGACGTTCCCGACTCCATCGACGCGGACACCGTTGGCGAGTGGACCAACACCGACGAACCCGTGGGAAGCGGTCCGTTCATGCTTACGAATTTCGAAGGTGGCGAAGAGCTCTCGCTCGAGCGTTTCGACGGATACTTCGAGCAGCCGAACATCGACGAAATCATTCGGATCGAGTCCGCCGATACGCGCGGCATGGTGAACGCACTCGAGGACGGAACATCGGATATGGTACCGTGGGAACTCGCACCCGAGGACGTGGATCGGTTCGACGACGACGATTCGTTCCAGACCGTCGATGCGTTCATGACGTCGATCCACTACGCGTGTTACAACATGCGTCGTCATCCGTACGACATTACGGAGGTTCGACGAGGGCTCGCACACTGTATCCCGAAAGAAGAGGCGGTCGAAATCGCCACGGCCGGAACGGCGGAAGTGATTCAGGCACCGATTTCGCCCGCACTCGACGAGTGGTACCACGACGGCGTCGAACACTTCAACCTCGACCTCGAAGCCGCAGTCCAGGAGCTAGAGGAAGCCGGCTGTGAGTGGGATATGGACGGTCAGATCCACCTCCCACCACAGTAAGACCGGGATTCGACTTTAACGTCACTTCGCGTCCTCTCGCGTTCTCCGACCTCATCTCGCGTCTTTTCGCGTTCTCTCTTCGGGTAGTAAAAGGATTCGTCGACAGCGGACGACGGACAGTCCCCTCGAGCAGGAACGGAAGCTTAACTCGCCCCGAGTCGAAGGAGAGTCGAACACAGATGCCCGAACCACAGATAGCCACGATCGACGTTCGTCGGCAGTTTCACGCGTACCCCGAGCCCTCGTGGTGTGAGTTCTACACGACGAGCCGACTGGTCGACTACGTCGAGTCCCTCGGCGTCGACGAGGTATTCGTCGGAGACGAGACCCTCGACGTAGACGAGCGGTTGGGCGTGCCCGACGAGTCGACGCTCGAGCACTGGTACGACAACGCCGCCGCGATGGGAGCACGATCGGACGTTCTGGAATCGACCGCCGGAGGGAACACCGGTCTGGTCGCCGTCGTAGAGCGGGGTCCAGGTCCCGTCGTCGGCCTTCGGGTCGATATCGACGCGCTCCCGTTCGAGGAAGCGTCCGACTCGAGTCACACACCGGCGGCCGATGACTTTCGCTCGGAAAATACGGGCGTCATGCACGCGTGCGGCCACGACGGACATATGGCGATCGGACTCGGCGTCCTCGAAACACTGATGCACGAGGAGTTTTCCGGAACGCTGAAAGTGTTTTTCCAGCCCGCCGAGGAAGTTCTCGGCGGTGGACGGGCGATGGCCGCAACCCGTCACACCGCCGATCTCGACGCGTTCTTCGCCGTTCACCTCGGACTCGGTCATCCGACGGGCGAGATCGTGGGGGGAAGCGATAGGCCGCTTGCACTGCGACAGAGCCGTGCGACATTTCACGGGGAGTCTGCACACGCGGGGTTTGCACCAAACGAGGGTCGAAACGCCATGCAAGCGATGAGTACGGCTATTCACAACCTGTACGGCATTCCCCGTCACGAGGACGACCTCACCCGAGTCAACGTCGGTCGTGCTCGAGCGGGAGCGGCGTCCAACGTCGTCGCCGATAGCGCAACGATCGATCTCGAGGTCCGGGCCGGAACGAACGACGTCCTCGACTACATGCTTTCCCACGTCGATCGCATGCTCGAGGCCGCTGCTTGCATGCACGACTGTTCGGTGTCGACGACGACCATCGGACGGGCACCGCGTGTCGACAGTGACGGCGTTCTCTCCGAGCTCGTCGCGGACGTCGCGAGTCGTCACCCGGGCGTCTCGTCGGTGAAACGCCACGCCCCGTTCGGTGCGAGCGAAGACACGACGTACTTCATGCGACGGGTGCTCGAAAACGGCGGGAACGCGACGTACGTCATCGTCGGAACCGATCATCCGAGCGGGCATCACACGCCTCGGTTCGATATCGACGAGCGGAGCCTCGAGATCGGACGTGTGGTTCTCAGTGATGCGATTTTCCGGGTACTCACGGGCGAAAGGGCCCAGGACGACGACCTCTGAGAGGGCGTCTTCCCGATTCACTGGAAACGCTTTTGGTACAGTACGGTCCTACTGTAGGTGTGACACACACGTATCCGTACTTCGGCGTCAACTTCAAGGTGTATCCGAACACGATCGGTGAGGGTGGACTCGAGCTGGCGAAAACGGTCGAACGAGTACACGAAGAGACCGGTGCGAACTTCGTCGTTACGCCACAGATCCCCGATCTCCGGTTGATCACCTCGGAAACGGATCTGACCGTCTCCTCGCCCCACGTCGATCCAGTTTCGCCCGGGCGAGGGATCGGAAAAGTACTTCCGGAGACGCTCGCGGATGCCGGGATCGCGGGAGCGACGATCAATCACGCCGAGAACCGCGATACGCTCACGGATATCGCGAAGAAAATCGACCGGTGCAACGAGGTCGGACTCGATAGCTCCGTCTGCGTCGACAGCATCGAGATGGGGGAGGCCGTTGCGGCGTTCGATCCCGATGCACTCATCTACGAGAAACCGGAGGACATCTCGACCGATCGGGCGATCACCACGACCCACCCGGAGCGGGTCGAACGCTTCGTCGAAATGATCGAGTCCACGAACCCCCGAACGAAGGTCCTCGTCGGCGGCGGCATCCGTACGGCAGAGCACGTCCGAGCGGCGTTCGAACTCGGTGCCGATGCAACCGGAGCGGCGTCCGCGATTTCGACGGCCGACGACCCCTACGAGCGACTAACCGAAATCGCCGGTGCGCTCCCGGAGTAGATCACTGGCCACAATATCGACGGGGAGCGATAGGTGCGTAAATCGGTGCAGCCGTTACTATAACAGACGTTTCGCTTCGCCTCAGAGACGTCTCGTGACGATTCCTTCCGACGTCTGATAGCGCTTTGGAAGGCGAACGTAACCGGTTAGCTCTGGTCCTCGACGAGCACCTCGTTTAGCTCCTCCTGTCGATTCAGTACGTCGTCGATGTCCGTCTCTTTGTCGCTCATCACCGTTTCATCGAACAGGTGACACGACACGAGATGGCCGTCCGAAACCGACTGGGAAGCGGGCGGGGATCGTTCGCAGTCGGGCATCGCGTGAGGACACCGGCTGTGGAATCGACAGCCGGCTGGCGGATCGCTCGGATCGGGAAAGTCACCTTCCGGTTCGATTCGAGAGCTCTCGGCCCCCGGGATCGGTCTCGGAATGGACGACAGCAGAATTTCCGTGTAGGGATGATACGGCGGATCGAACAGTTGGTCGACGGTCCCGATTTCGACGATCTCTCCGAGGTACATGACCGCGATTCGATCGGAGATGTGCTGAACGACGTTCAGGTCGTGAGCGATGAAAAGGTACGATATGTCGTACTCCTGTTGAATGTCCATCAGGAGGTTCAGTATCTTCGCCTGAATGCTTACGTCGAGTGCGCTGACGGGCTCATCCGCGATGATGAAATCCGGATCGACGGCCAGCGCTCGAGCGATACCGATTCGTTGTTTCTGTCCGCCACTGAACTCGTGTGGGTATCTATCGAGGTGGCTTTCGTTCAGTCCCACCTCGCTCAACAGCTCTCGAACCCGTTCTTCTTTTTCGGTCTCAGAGTCGACGAGACCGTGGATCTCGAGCGGGCGGCCGATGATCTGTTTGATCGTCTTTCGCGGATTGAGACTCGAGAACGGGTCCTGAAAGATCACCTGAATGTTGGATCGTTCGCGCTTGAGCTGGCGTTTGCTCATCGCAGTCAGATCTGAGCCGGCGTAAACGACCCGTCCGTCGTCCGGTTGATAGAGGTGAGCGAGAGTCTTGCCGAGCGTCGATTTCCCACACCCGCTTTCGCCAACCAATCCCAGCGTTTCGCCGCGATTTATCGAGATATCGATGTCGTCGACGGCCCGAATCTGATCGCCGTGTCCGAGCAGTTCGTCGATCCATCCCGACGAGGTCGAGAAGTACTTGTGAACTCCTTCCGCGACGAGCAGCGGCTCCTGTTCCCGTTCGTCTCGACGGTCGTCGGAACGGTCGAGTTCGTCGTCGGACGAAAACTCCGGTGTGAGCGTGAGTTCGTCGGTTCGAATACACGCCGAGTGATGATCGTCGCCGGCCTTCTCGAGCGGCGGCTCGTCAGTGCGACACGCAGGCTTTTCGTACGGACAGCGGGTCCGGAACGAGCACCCGGAGGGCGTCTCGACCAGATCCGGCATCTGACCGGGGATCGTCGGTAGTCGCTCGCGCGGATCGTTGATCTTCGGGATCGCCTCGAGCAGCCCCTTCGTATAGGGGTGGCTCGTCTCCCGGAATATGCTGGAAACCGGACCGGTTTCGACCAGCGTTCCGGCGTACATCACGCCGACGCGGTCGCACATCTGAGCGACGACACCCATGTTGTGCGTGATGAGCTGGACGGCGATATCGTTCTCTCGCTGGAGTTCCTGGAGCAAGCTCAGGATCTCGGCCTGAATCGTGACGTCCAGTGCCGTGGTTGGCTCGTCTGCGATAATCAGGTCGGGCTCACAGGAGATCGCCATCGCGATCATCACGCGCTGGCGCATTCCACCACTGAGTTGATGTGGGAACTGATTCGCTCGCTCGCTGGCGTTTGGAATGCCGACCCGATCGAGCAGGTTCACGGTTCGTTCTCTGGCTTCAGCGTCGGTGGCGTCGGTGTGGTTTCGAATAACGTCGTCGATCTGGGTTCCGATAGTGAACGACGGATTGAGCGCACTCAACGCGTCCTGAAAGATGACTGCGATATCGTTTCCACGGATCGATCGCAGTTCGGATTCCGACAGCGAGAGGAGGTCAACACCGTCGAATCGGATCTCCCCGTCGGTTATCTGGCCCGGTGACTGAATCAGGTCCAGCACTGAGAGTCCGGTCACCGATTTTCCCGCGCCGCTTTCTCCGACCACACCGTACACCTCACCGGGATAGATCTCGTAGCTGACGCCATCGACTGCCTTGACAGTCCCTTCTTCCGTCTGAAACTCGGTGTGTAAGTTCCGAACCTCGAGCAGGGGTTCTCGGCTCATATTCCACCCGTTGTATCAGCATCGACATCCGTCTTCGGATCGAGCGCATCTCGAAGTCCGACGCCGAGGAACGTAAGTCCCAGGACGGTACTCATGATCGCGATCCCCGGAAAGAGGCTGATCCACGGAGCGGTCTGGAGATTTCGCTGTCCCTCGCTGATCATGACGCCCCACGTCGGGGTCGGCGGCTGTGCGCTCAGTCCGAGATACGACAGTCCGGCTTCTGCGAGGATCGAAAACGCGAAGATGATCGTTGCCTGAACCATCACTGCAGAAACCATATTCGGCAACATTTCACGGAACATGATGTTGAACGAGTGTTCTCCGTACGATTTCGCAGCAAGTACGTACTCCTCTTCTCTCACGGAGATCGCACTCCCTCTCGTGATCCGGGTCATGATCGGAGCGAACGCGATTCCGAGTGCCAGAATAATCTGGTTGAGGCCGGGACCCAGAATCGCGACGACGATCAAGCCGAGGAGAATGTTCGGAAACGCAAAGAAGACGTCGACCGTCCGGCTAATCGCCTCGTCGACCCAGGAGCGATAGTAGCCGGCGACCAGTCCGGTGACGACTCCGGTGACGGTCGCGATCGTGACGACTAGGGCTGCGACACGGAGGCTAATTCGTGTTCCGTACAACACTCGAGAGAAGACGTCGCGACCGTATCGATCCGTCCCGAACGGGTGCTCGAGCGACGGTGCCAGTAGCCGTCGAGCGCCGTCCGTCGATCCCGGATCGTACGGCATGATAAGTGGCGCAACGATCGCAACGATAACGTAGATGATGGTAAAGTAGAGCCCGAACATCGCCAGCGTGTTTCGTCTGAATCGGGCGTAGATCCGCCGATAACGCGTATGTTCCTCGAGAAAGTTGTGAAAATACGTATGAACGAACGAGATCATAGGAGGAGTTTTAAACCGAGTAATATATAGCTATCGATGGCAACAGTACCGGAACTGTTTTATTAGCGCAGGAACGCTACTTTCGTCAGATGAGTTGGAGCCAGTACGCGATAAAACGTACCCTGTCCAGTCTATTCGTTCTGTTCGGTGCGTCGGTCGTCATTTTCTCTATCGTTCGGTTGATCCCCGGCGACCCGGCGCAAGTCTTACTGGGTGATACTGCACGCGAAGCACAACTCGAGGTCGTTCGTCGCGAACTCGGCCTCCATCGACCGGTCTGGGAGCAGTATTTCATCTGGTTGTCCGACGTTCTCACGCTCGACCTCGGTCGGAGCTACATGAACAATCAGTTGATAACCGAGCTCATCGCGATCCGTTATCCGCGTTCGCTTCAGCTGGCGATATTCACGATGATCTTTGCGTCGATGATCGGGATTCCACTCGCCATCTGGGGTGCCAGCAACCGAAACAGCTCCAGAGATTACCTCGCGTTGTTTTTCTCCCAGTTCGGCGTCTCGATTCCGAGTTTCTTTCTCGGCGTCGTCCTCATCCTGCTCTTTGCGAACTACATTCCGCTCTTTCCGCCGTCGGGATACATGTCATTCTTCGATCACCCACTCGGTAACGTCGTCCACCTCTTCTTGCCAGTCGTGACACTCACGGTGATCAACGCCGCGATCATCACGCGCTATTTGCGTTCGGAAATGCTCGAAAACCTGAACTCCGAGTACGTTCAGACCGCTCGAGCGTACGGGCACTCCGAGCGACGGATCATTCTGAAATACGTCGCGAAGAACGCGATGATCCCGACGATAACGGTCATCGGGATCCAGTTCGGCGGAATCATCGGCGGCGTGGTCATCATCGAGGAAGTGTTTTCCTACCCGGGAATCGGGCTGTTGCTTCTCGATTCGATTCTGCGACGCGATTACCCTGTGATTCAGATCTCGTTGCTGGCCATCGCTGCGACGTTTATCTTCGTCAATTTGATCGTCGACCTGATATACGGCTATCTCGATCCGCGGATCAGACATTAGCGTCCCGTCGTCGCCACGGACACACTCGACTGGGCTCACAGATTCCACCCACAAGGCGCCATCGACGAAGGTCGATAATACGTATATTTCGTCCCGGTGACAGCTGAAGGGGACAGGTACACTTATCTGGTTCGTCCCACATCGTCCACCGGTAGGGAATAACATGAAGTCAGAGAATACAGTAACAGAACTGAACAGGCGTCAGGCGCTTACCCTCCTCGGTGGGGCAGGTAGCGCTGCGATGCTCGCAGGGTGTCAGGACGTCGGTGATGACGGCGACGATGACAGCTCCACGCTGCACGTCCAACTTGGTGGCTCGCTCGACTCGCTCGATCCACAGTTAGCGGGATTGCGAAACACGCAGGTCGTCGTCAACAGGGTCGTCGAAAAGCTGTTCGAACCGGATATCGAGATGGAGATGGAACCGGTGCTCGCAGAAGGATACGAGCTGACCGACGACGGCGGCTCCGTGATTATTCAGCTTCGGGACGGCGTGATGTTCCATCCGCCGTACGAGCGAGAGATGGTCGCTGAAGACGTCGTCTACAACTTCGATCGGGTCTCGGATCCGGATACCGGCTCACCGCGTCAGGACAACTTCGACAATCTCGAAGACTGGTACGCAGAAGGCGATTACGAACTTCGAATCGACTTCGAAGAGCCCGAAGCGGCGCTCGAAGCGACGCTTGCGAACACTGGAATGCACGTTCTGTCTCCGGACGCACTCGAGGAGGAGGGCGATGCCTCGAGTCACCCGGTGGGGACCGGACCGTTCGTGTTCGAGGAGTGGGTTACCCGGGACCACATCCACCTCGTCGCTCACGACGACTACCGGGTCGACGGTGTTCCCGGCGTCGAAGAAGTCTATTTCAGGCCGATCGAGGAACCTGCGACGGCGATTACGGAAATTCAGGAAGGGGAGATCGAAATGCTTCACGACGTGCCACTCGACAACGCCGGCCAACTCGAGGACGACGACGATATCCAGGTGCAGTTCGTCGAAGCGCCGGACCTGCGGTTCCGGATGATGGTCAACGCCTCCGACAACGAAATCGACGGCCGCGCACCCGGCGCACCGACCCAGAGTCAGAACATCCGTCAGGCGATTGCAGAGGCAATCAACCAGCCCGACTTCGTCGAGATTGCAGCGGGAGGACACGCGGACGTTGGGCAGACGGTCTATCCGGAAGATAACGTCTGGGGAGTCGACTACCAGCCGTTCAGCGTCGAAGCCGATCCCGACCGGGCGCAGGAGCTGATCGAGGAGTCCGACTTCGACGCGCCGGTCGAATTGACCATGATCTCCGCGTCCGACGAAGACGACCTTCGAACCCTCGGCCAACTCGCTCAAGATCAGTTGAACGACGCCGGTTTCGAGGTCAACCTCGAGGAGATGGAGGTCGCCTCGTGGGTCGAACGGCTGAACGCCTTCGAGTGGGACATCACTCCGAACCACGGCTCACACAGCCCGGACCCCGCCCTGAAGCGCTTCGAGCGAATGTTCTGGACGGACGAGGAGAACGTGCCGTACTACGAGAGTCCCGACTCGAACGCCGACCGCGTCTTCGAAATCTTCGAGGAAGACAGTAGCGAACTTTCACAGGACGAACGATACGAACTGTACGCCGAATTCCAGCGCCTTCTCTGTGACGACGCCGTGTATCTCATCTGTTGTCATCCACAGAACGCACACGCGCTGCGAACGTACGTCGAGGACTTCGAGATCCACCCGATGGACATGTACTTCCCGATCCACAACGCCCGTCTCGAGCAGTAGTCGGACCGCTTGCCGAAACCATATTTGACTCGGTTTTCAGTTCCGCTCGTCGTTCCAGGGTGCAAATTCGAAATCGATGATCCGTTGTTCCTGGTCGATACTATCGATCGTGTCGATATCTTCGTCGTCTAACTCGAGACGGATCGCCTCTGCGTTTTCGCGACGGTGCGTTTCGCTGCTCGCCTTCGGAACCGGGACGACGTCCTTTTGGGCCATCCACGCGAGACTGACCTGGGCCGGAGAAACATCGTGTTTCGCCGCGACTGAAGCGAGTTCGGGTACGTCTCCGACGCGTCCACGGATCAGCGGCGAATAGGCGACCATTCGGTGGTCGTGTCTCTCCGCGTACTCGCGAAGCTCGGTCTGCTGTAACAGCGGGTGAAGTTCGACCTGATGGGCGACGATCGGTGGTTCGAGCAGATCGCGTGCTTCGTCGAGCAGCGCCGGCGTGAAATTGCTCACTCCGACGTTCGCGACGACGCCCCTGTCGTGGAGTTCGTTGAACGCTCGCAACGTCCCTTCGGGATCGTAGGTCCCGGCTGGCCAGTGGACGTACAGCAGATCGATCTGCTCGAGTCCGAGGTCCTCGAGACTCTGCTCGACCGACTCGAGTGCGTCCTCGTACTCGGCGCGTTGATAGTGAACTTTCGTCGCGACGAAGAGGTCGTCTCGGGGGACGGTCGACCGTTCGATAGCGGCTCCGACGCACGGCTCCGTCCCGTATATCTGGGCGGTGTCGATGTGTCGATAGCCGATTTCGATGGCGTTCGTGACCGTCTCGACGCAGGCCTCGAAGTCGACCTCGAAGTCGTCCTCGAGTGCGGTATTCTGGTCCGTTCCGAGTCCGATCGGCGGAATATCTGGTGTCATCGATAATAGCGCTCGTCTCGGTAGTGTTCGTCCTGCTACCAGTAGATTTCGATTACCCGATTGACAGAATCGCAGATGACTCGATCGGTTCGTCGAAACGGTACAGCCTCGATCCGCGTCAGTTCACGGTCAGTGGAGGTGGTCGGCGGCGTCCTGGACCGACGCGTCCTCGTGGACGATCGATTTGATCGCGGCGATCATGCCGGCCGGGTCGTCGTGTTTCCAGATCGTTCGGCCGAACATGACGCCGTGTATACCCGCGTCCATTCCGGATCGGACCATCTCGAGGACCGCCGCGTCGTCGTCCTGTGCGGGTCCACCGGCGATGTACATCGGTACCGGTGCGTCTTCAGCGATCGGTGCGAAGGACTCTGGATCGCCGGTGTACGGACTCTTCAAGATGTCGGCTCCGATTTCGAAACCGATCCGATTCGCGTGAGCCAGATACTCCGCGTCGAGTTCGTCTTCCGCCCGCTGTCCCCACAGCGTCGGTTCGACGACCGAGTCGATCCCGTACGCGCGTGCGGTTTCCGAGACCTCGCTGATGAGTTGCAGATTGTTCGCGAGGACGTCGGGATCTTCCCGACCGAAGACGAGTGCCGTTTTGATCGCGTCGACGCCGACGCGCGCCGCCTCCTCGACGCTGAATGCCTGGTGGTGGATTTCGGCGTTCTCTCGATCGCCGGGGAGCGTCGAGTCGACCGGCTGATCGACGGTTCCGACCGTGACGAGGTCCGGATGCTCGGACAGCAGCGAGTCGAACCGTCGAAGGAAGGGAATTCCGGCAAGGATGCCGTCGGGATTTCCCTCGAGAACCGTCTGAAGGGTCGCTTCCGGGTCTTCAAAGCGCTCTAGTCGGCCGTGACTCAGTCCGTGGTCGATTGCGACGATGACGGCGTTCCCCGTACTCGTAGGTAACATTTGGTATCCGTTTCGTCCTGTTCTCGCTAACGACGAAAAAGCTTCCGATGCGACCGTCACGAGGGCGAGTACGACGTTCGAGGACGGAATCTGGGCGCGTCGACGCTCGAGTAAGATGGGTGTCGACGACGGCGTCTCGGCCGTCTCGAGTTCCGGTCTCGATTAGACCGGTTCGTCGGAGATGTTGATCGTCTTCGTCTGCGTGTAGGCCGTAAGCGTCTCGAGGGCTCGCTCTCGGCCGATCCCTGACTGTTTGTACCCGCCAAACGGCATCCCCTGTGGGAAGTCGTTGTACTGGTTGACCCAGACGGTTCCGGCCTCTATGTCCTTCGCCGCGGTCTGTGCGTCAGTGATGTCGGAGGCGATGACGCCGGCGGCGAGTCCGTGATCGACATCGTTGGCCAGCTCGATCATCTCGTCGTAATCGGACCAGGAAAACGCCCGGAGGACGGGTCCGAAGATCTCCTCCTGGACGGCCCGGTGATCGTGGTCGATCTCGTTGATGACCGTCGGCAGGACGAACTGACCGTCACCGAGGGACTCGTCGTCGGGGACCGACCCACCCGTCACGACGTTCGCGTCGTCGCCGGTGGCGGCCGCGATGAACTCGAGCGTCCGGTCGCGCTGGGCAGCGCTGACCTTCGGGCCGATGGCCGTCGACTCCAGAAGTGGATCGCCGGGACGGTACTCCGTCGCAACCTCGGACAGCGCTTCGAGCACGTCGGTTTCGATCGCTTCGTGGACGAAGAGGCGGCTTCCGGCACAGCAGTTCTCCCCGGTGCTGGTGAAGATCGCACCGGCGGCGATCTCCGCTGCCCGCTGTGGATCGGCGTCGGGGAAGACGACGATCGGGCTGTTCCCGCCGAGTTCGAGCGAGATGTCGGTGACGTTCTCGGCGGCGCTCTTCATGACGGTTTTTCCGACGGCGGTCGATCCAGTGAACGCCAGCTTGTCGATATCGGGGCTGCTCGTGAGTGCGGCGCCCGTCGGTTCGCCGCGACCGGTGACGACGTTGACGACGCCGTCCGGAAGGAGGTCTTCGATCTCTTCGAGGAACGCGAGGATCGAGATCGGGGTCTGTTCGGCCGGTTTGAGAACGACCGTGTTGCCCGCAGCCAGCGCGGGTGCGAGTTTCCAGGAGGCCTGGGCGATCGGGTAGTTCCAGGGAATAATCGCCCCCACGACGCCGTGGGGCTCTCGGACGGTCATCACGGTTTTGGTGCCCTCGCTCGGGATCGTCGTTCCGTGATTGGCCTGGGTCATCCCGGCGAAGTACCGGTACTGTTCCGCGGTCCGTTCCATATCCCAGTGGGCGTCACCGATCGGCATGCCGTTGTTGAGCGTCTCGATCGTGGCGAGTCGCTCCGTTGCGTCTTCGATCCGATCCGCGATCTCGTTTAAGATGTTCCGTCGTTCGGTCGCGGAGTACTCGGACCACGTCTCCTCGTAGGCTCGTCTGGCGGCGTCGACAGCCTCGTCGACGTCCGCCTCCCCGGCCTCGGGCACCGTCGCGATCGTCCGTCCCGTCGTCGGATTGCTCGTTTCGAAGGTCGATCCGGACGTTCCCTCGACCCACTCCCCTCCGATGAACAGTCGTGGCGTCCACTCGAGATACTCGGCTTCGGCTCGCTCGTGGCGCTCTAAGACGTCGGATTTCGTCTCGCGTACTGATTTGTCCGAGGACATACCCCACGCTATACAGTATACTTACAAATATCTTATCCCGGCCGTCGGATCGACTGCCGCGAGATCGACCGAGTGACACGCCACCCGTTTCCACTTCCTTTCAGCGCCGTCGCGAACCGTCTCCCAGAGAGTCACCGGGGTTCCGGTGGTCAGACGATTCCGGGCGATCACCGATAGATGGGATACACCGTACAGAGCGAGTCGACTTCTTCGGCTACCGTCGCCGCCAGCTCCTCGTCGTCGGGAGTATCGAGCAACTCGACGATGTGCGTCGCGACGGTTTCGATCTCGTCTCGTCCGAATCCACGAGTCGTCACGGCGGCGGTCCCGATCCGAATACCGCTCGTGACGAACGGCGAGCGCGATTCGCCCGGGACGGTGTTCTTGTTGACCGTGATCCCGACCGACTCGAGGGCGGTTTCGGCCTCCTCTCCGGTCAGGTTCGGGTGGGAATCGCGCAGGTCGACGAGGAGCAGGTGCTTGTCGGTTCCACCGCTTACGACGGAAAGACCGTGTTCGACGAACACGTCGGCCATCGCCTTCGCGTTCGCGACGACCCGTTCTGCGTATCGCTCGAACGCCGGCTCCGTGGCCTCTCCGAACCCGACCGCTTTTCCCGCGATGTTGTGCATGAGCGGCCCGCCCTGTCCACCGGGGAAGATCGCCCTGTCGATTTCCTCTCCGTACGCATCGCTCGTCATGATGAATCCGCCCCGGCCCGCCCGGATCGTCTTGTGCGTGCTTCCGGTGACGAAATCCGCAACGCCGACGGGGTTGTCGTGGACTCCGGCGGCGATCAGGCCGGTGACGTGAGCGATATCCGCCATATGGTAGGCGTCGACCGCGTCGGCGATCGCCGCGATCCGATCGAACTCGAATTCGCGCGGATACGCCGAGGAACCACTGACGATCAGCGCTGGATCGCACTCCTCGGCCAGGGTCGCGAGCTCGTCGTAGTCGATGTATCCCGTCTCGGGATCGACGCCGTACTGCGTGACGTCGTAGAGCTGACCGGAGAAGTTGACGTGATGGCCGTGCGAGAGGTGACCGCCGTGGTTCAGGTCGAGTGAAAGGATTCGATCACCCGGCTCCAACGTCGCGAAGTAGACGCCCATGTTCGCCTGCGTACCGCTGTGGGGCTGGACGTTGACGTGCTCCGCACCGAACAGGGTTTTCGCCCGATCGATCGCGAGCTGCTCGACCCGGTCGACGTGTTCACACCCGCCGTAGTACCTCGCACCGGGATACCCTTCGGCGTACTTGTTCGTGAGGACGCTCCCCTGTGCCTCGAGAACGGCCTCGGAAACGTGGTTTTCGGAGGCGATCAACTCGAGGGTGTTCTCTTGGCGCCTGCGTTCGTTTCGAATCGCGTCGAAGACTTCCGGATCCGTCGCTGTAAGCGCATCGCTATCCACCATGATGGTAGTCGATGACGTGACACGACAAATATCTTGCGCTGACCGTTTCCGCCAGCCGTCCCACAGAAATCCCTCCAGCTGTCCCACGGACGTTTCTCCGATTGGTCCTCAGAATTCGGTCGCACGCGTGGAGACCAGAACCCATATGTCCCGTTCAACTGTACTGATTCTCGATGCCTCGAATCATCTCGACCGACGACGCACCGGCCGCGGTCGGCGCGTACAGTCAGGGAACGACGAACGGCCAGCTCGTGTTCACGGCGGGTCAGATACCGGCGACGCCCGACGGCGAGATTCTGGCCGATGAACCGATCGGAACGCAGACCGAACGATCACTCGAGAACGTCGAAGCCGTTCTCGAGGCGGAAGGGGTCGGACTCGAGAACGTCCTCAAAGTCACCGTCTTTCTCGACGATATCGACGATTTCGAGGAGATGAACGACGTCTACAGCGAGTACTTCGAGTCCGATCCACCGGCTCGAAGCGCACTCGAGGTTGCAAACCTGCCGAAAGGAGTCGGAATCGAAATCGAAGCGATCGCAGCACACGAGTAACGAAGATTCGCGTTTCGGGCGCGAGAACGCCTTTCGGCCGCGATTGTCGTCGTTTTACGGAATCACTCCAGAGCGCTCAGATCGTGTGAATCGCGCCGCCGCCGATGTCGAGTGCGGCCTCCTCGATTCCTTCGGAAAGCGTTGGATGGGCGTACACCGCCGCGGTGAGTTCGGAGACGGTGAGCTCGTTCGCGACTGCGAGGCCGATGGTCGCGACGAGTTCCGAGGCTTCCGGGCCGACGATCTGGCCGCCGAGGATTCGTTCGGACGAGTTATCCGCGACTATCCGGATGAAGCCGTCGCCGGCGTTCGACGTCAGGGCACGGCCGTTCGCCCGGAACGGGAACGTACCCGTTACGGGATCGTGGCCTCGATCGGCGGCGGCCGCTCCCGTGAGTCCGACGGTCGCGATCTCCGGATCGGTAAAGACGACGGACGGAATCGCGGCCGCCGCTCCGATCGGCTCGCCGGTCGCGATCGACTCGACGACCAGCGTCCCCTCTTCGCTCGCTGCGTGTGCGAGCAACGGTTCGCCGGCGACGTCTCCGATCGCGAACACGCGGTCGTTCGACGTCTCGAAGCGATTCGGCCCCTCGACGAATCCGTTCGAATCGAGATCGATACCCGCGTTCTCGAGGGCCAGCGAGTCGGTGACGGGTTCGCGACCGACGGCAACCAACACGGCGTCACCGGCGATCGAGTCGGCTCCGTCGTCCGGCGGTCCGTCTCCGATCGTATCGAGATCCACCCGGACGGAGCCGTCCTGGCGCTGGGTCCAGCCCGCCGCGGCTCGTTCGAACACGAAGTCGATTCCGAGGTCAGCCGCGTTGCGCTCGACCGGCTCGGTCAGCTCCTCGTCGTATCTGGGCAACATTCCCTCGAGCGCTTCGACGACGGTCACGTCCACGCCGAGTTTCGCAACGGCCATCGAGAGCTCCATTCCGATGTAGCCCGCCCCGACCACGACGAGTCGATCCGGCAGCTCGGCGAGTTCGAGTGCCTGTTTGGCGTCCAGTATCGGCTCGTCTTCGTAGGAAAAGCCCGGTAGCTCGATCGCACGACTTCCCGTCGCGACGATCGCCCGGTCGAAGCGGATCCGCTCGTCGTCGCCGTCCGCTCCAGCGACCGAGACGGATTTCTCGTCCTCGAACGTCGCCTCGCCCTCGAGGAGCGTGACGTCGTTTCGATCACAGAGCATCTCGACGCCTTTGGTCAGTCGACGGACGTTTCGGTCCTTCCACCGACGGATCTCCGTGACGTCCACGCTGACGTCGGCGTGGACGCCGATCCGGTCGGCCTCTCGAGCGGTGTTCGCGACGTCGGCCGCGTGAATAATCGCCTTCGAGGGGATACAGCCGTGATTGAGACAGGTTCCCCCGGCGCTGTTTCGCTCGACGAGCGTCACGTCGAGGCCCAGTTGTCCGGCTCGAATCGCGGCGACGTAGCCGGCCGGCCCAGCGCCGATAACGAGCAGTTCCGTCTCGGTCGTCGGTGTCGTACTGTTCGGTGTCATACTATCGTTCGGTTACTCATCCGTCTCGATCGGATGGTCGGAGAGCCACCGTGTCGAAGGTTCCAGGACAACGGGTTTCGTTCCCCGAGGTTCCCGGGATAACGGGTTGTGGCTCTCGGACAACCCGTTGCGTGTTCGTCCGGCGATTCGACGAGCGGTGACCGTCTCGAAACGGTCTCGTAGGGACTGTTGCAAATCGTTTCCGGAGAAACCACGGACGAGTCGTGGCTTCACCGGTAAACCGTAACAACGTTCCCGATCAGCTATCGTCCAGTTGCTGCCAGGAGAGACGCGGGTTCCGGGCCGCGCTCGTCTGGTCGATCCGGCCCGCCGACGTCTGTCGTGGCGCGTTCTCGAGTTCCGAGACGTCGTCGGTACTGGCCGCGGCGAAGGCATCGGCCAGCTGATCGAGCGTCGCTTTGCTCTCGGCTTCGGTCGGCTCGGTCATGAGCGCCTCGGTGACGTTCTCGGGCCACTTCGTCGTCGGCGGGTGAACGCCGTAATCGAGCATTCGCTTGGCGAAATCCGCGGCGTCCCTGTCGCCCGCGCTGGCGACGAACTCGTGGTGGAACGGCTCGAAGGGAATCTCGAGGTCGATCTGCGAGGCGAGGTAGTTCGCGTTGAGCACGGCCTTGGCGCTCGCGTCGCGAAGTCCGTCCCCGCCGAGACGTCTGATGTAAGCGTGGGCCTTGAGCAGGACGAGCCAGTTGCCCATCGCGCCGTGGACCTTTCCGATCGTCTCGTCGGGTTCGAATAGCTCGTATTCGCCGTCGTTCTCGCGAACCTGCGGCGTGGGGAGGAACGGCGCGAGCCGTTCGCAGACGCCGACTGGACCCGCGCCGGGACCGCCGCCGCCGTGGGGCGTCGCGAACGTCTTGTGAACGTTGTAGTGCATGATGTCGAAGCCCATGTCGCCGGGTCGAGCGCGTCCGAGCAGCGCGTTCAGGTTCGCGCCGTCGTAGTACATCAGGCCGCCGGCGTCGTGGACGATCGTCGCAATCTCCTCGATGTTTCGCTCGAAGAGTCCGAGCGTGTTCGGGTTCGTCAGCATGAGCGCGGCGGTCGACTCCCCGACGGCAGCCGACAGCGCCTCGAGATCGACCCGTCCGTCCTCGTTTTCGGGCAGTTCGACGACGTCGTAGCCGGCCATCGCGGCGCTTGCGAAGTTGGTCCCGTGTGCGCTCGTGGGGACGATCACTTCCGATCGGTGATCGCCCTCGTCGTTGGCTTCGTGATAGGCCTTCGCGACGAGAATGCCGGCGAATTCGCCTGCGGCACCCGCGGGCGGCTGGAGCGTGACGGCGTCCATGCCGCCGATTCGTCCGAGGTACTCCTGAAGTTCGTGGTAGATCTGGAGCGTCCCCTGGACGCTGTCTTCCTCGCGGTCCGGGTGGACCGCAGCCGACGGTAGCGACGCGACGTCCTCGGTGAACTTCGGATTGTACTTCATCGTACAGGAGCCGAGTGGGTACGGCCCGCTGTCGATTCCGTAGTTCATCTGTGAGAGTCGCGTGTAGTGACGCGCCAGTTCCGGCTCGGAGAGTTCGGGTAACTCGAGTGAGTCCCGCGTGAGGTGGTCGGGGAGGTCGGTGCCGTCCACCTCGACGGTATCCATGTTTCGCTCGGAGAGCAGGGGCTCATAGCCCGCTGAATCGCTGTCGTTCCAGATCGTCTGGGTGTGGTGTTGCATTAGCTGAGCACCTCCTCGAAGGCCGCGGTCAGTTCGTCGATCCGATGTTCGTTGACGTCGCTGACACAGAGCTGGATCGTCCCTTCGTCTATCGCGTGAACCGCGAACCCGTCGGCCGAAAGCGCCTCGACGACGGCGTCCGCGTCGTCGACGTGCGCCCGGAACTCTCGGAAGTGATGTCGATCGCGAACGGGAGCGGAGACGCCGTCGATTTCGTCGAGCCTGGTCGCGGTCCGTTCGGCCAGGTTGTGACACTGCTCTGCCAGCGACACGAGCCCGGACGGCCCGAGCGAGGCGGCGTGAATCGACGTCCGCAGGGCGACCCAGGCCTGGTTGGTACAGATGTTGCTCGTGGCTCGCTCACGACGGATGTGCTGTTCGCGCGTCTGGAGCGTCAGCGTGAACGCGCGGTTGCCGTCGGCGTCTTCTGATGCGCCGACAAGTCGCCCCGGTACCTGCCGGAGGTACTCTTTGCGGCAGGCAAACAGGCCGAGTCCCATACCGTAGCTCGCCGGCATGCCGAGAACGCTCGCGTCACCGATCACGACGTCGACGCCGACCGACGCCGGCGACCGCAAGAGCGAGAGCGCCACGGGGTCGGAGCCCAGGCAGAACATCGCGTCGTGGTCGTCGACGAGGCCGCCGATCTCTTCTAGGTGTTCTTCGATGACGCCCTCGGTCGTCGGACTCTCGAGGTAGGCCATCACCACGTCGTCGTCGATGGCTCGCTCGATGGCGTCCGGTGTCGTCACACCCTCTTCAGTTCGAACCTCCTCGACGGTGAGGCCCGCACCTTCGACGTAGTTCTCGAGGACGTCCCGCCGTTCCGAACGGAGGTAGTCGGGCACGAGGACGCGAGAGCCGCTCGTCGATCGAACGCGATCGGCCAGCGTCGCGGCCTCACCGAGTGCCGTCGAGGCGTCGTACATCGAGCAGTTCGCGATCTCGAGGCCCGTCAGTTCGACGAGCATGGACTGGTACTCGAAGAGCACCTGGAGAAATCCCTGCGTGACCTCCGGCTGATACTGCGTGTACGACGTGATGAACTCGGATCTGAGCGAGATGTGGTCGACGAGCGAGGGGATGTGATGCGAGTAGTGTCCCCTGCCGAGAAACTCGACGGCGTCGTCGTTCCGAGCGAGCGTTTCCGTCAGTTCGCGGGTGACGGTCTGTTCGGTGGCTGCGTCGATGTCGAACTCGCCGTCGAATCGTATCGAAGCGTCGATGTCGAACAACTCGTCGGCATCGTCGACGCCGACGGCCTCGAGCATCGCCTCCACCTCGTCGTCGGTGTGGGGCGCAAACGGCGTCCCCTTCCGCTCGTCGTCTGTGCGTGTCATGGTCGTGAGTTCAAGATTTCCGCTCATCGTCTTCAGATCTGCTCGCTGTACTCGTCCGCATCGAGCAGGTGATCGACGGTGTCAGTCGTCTCGAGTTCGATCATCCAGCCGTCTCCGAACGGGTCCTCGTTGATCAGTTCGGGCCGGTCGATGATCTCGTCGTTCGTTTCGGTGACCGTTCCTGCCACGGGAACGTAGACGTCCGAAACGGCCTTGATACTCTCGACGAGTCCGAACTCGTCACCGCGTTCTAGGGTCTCTCCCTCCGATGGGAGCTCGACGAAGACGATGTCACCCAGTTCGTCCTGTGCGAAGTCCGTAATACCGATACGGACCGCGCCGTCTCCTTCGTCCACCCATTCGTGTGATTCTTCGTACAGCAGTTCGTCGGGAATCGTAAATTCCATTCTTAGTCCTCCGTGGTCTCTGGTTCGAGCGATTCCAGGAATCGCTGATCGATGATCGTTGCCTCGACGGTTCTATTCCTGACTTCGACGTCGACCGACGTGCCCTCGTCGGCGTACGACGAATCGACGTATCCGAGCGCGATCGGCCGTTCGAACGTCGGACTCAGCGTCCCGCTCGTGACGTGACCGATCTCGTTACCGTCGACTTCGATCGGATAGCCGGTTCGGGCGATCGATCGTCCCTCGACGCGAAGGCCGACCAGCGTCTCGTCGACGCCGTTTTCGTTCTGTTCGCGCAGGGATTCCTGTCCGACGAACTCCGGCTTCTCGAGGTCGACGACGAACCCGAGTCCGGCCTCGAGCGGTGTTCGGGGTTCGGTCTCCGGATCGAAGTCCTGGCCGGACAGCAACAGTCCGGCCTCGAGTCGAAGCGTGTTCCGAGCGCCGAGCCCGCAGGGTTGAACGCCGTCGAACGCGTTCCAGACCGCGGTCGATTCTGCGGACGGGAAGAAGATTTCGACCCCGTCCTCGCCGGTGTATCCGGTTCGTGCGACGAGACAGTCCACGCCGTCGATCTCCGTGCGCATCGAGGAAAACCTGGAGAGATCCGCAACCGAACCCGTGCCAATCGAATCGACCGTCTCGATGGCGCCGGGGCCCTGGATAGCGACCAGTCCCGTCTCCATCGTCCGATCCTCGACGGTGACCGACAGCTCGCGTCTCGAGGCCGTTGAAGACCATCGATCGACCATCTGTGTCCCGTGGCCCGCGTTCGGAACGAACAGATAGCCCTCCCGATCGGGGTATCGATAGATGACGATGTCATCGATAATGACGCCGTCACTGTCGAGAATGCACGAATACTGTGCGTCGCCGTCCTCCAGCGTTCGAACGTCGTTCGTCGTCAGGATATTCATCAGTTCGGTCGCATCCGGTCCACTGACCGAGACCTCGCTCATGTGACTGACGTCGAAGATTCCGACCGCGTTCCGGACGGCAGCATGCTCGGTTCGAATAGAGTCGAACGTGACTGGCATCTCCCACCCGCCGAAGTCGGTGAAGTCCGCTCCAGCGGACTGATGAACCTGCGAAAGTGGCGGCTTTTGTAACGACACATCTACTTCATACCGGTAGCCGATTAAATAGATTTCCCTGTGTGCGAGATATGGGACGGTCACCACGGTGTCCCACTGATCGACGGAAGTCATCGCGGGCTACTGGCCGTCAGTACATCAGCCGACCGCACGGCCCACGCGCGGGCGAACACTCACCCCATCGGTTCAGTACCACCCCATCGGTTCAGTACCACCCCATCGGTTCAGTACCCGCATTCGGAATTCAGTACTCGCCCTCGCCACAGGTGCGCACGTCGTATCCCATCTCTCGAATCGACTCGACGATTCGCTCCGTCTGATCGGATCCACTCGTCTCGATTCGAAACTGGAGATACGCGTCCCCGACGTCCAGGTCTTTGGCCGAGCGTTCGTGACTCACGTCGGAAATGTTCGCGCCGTGGTCGCCAATGGCCTCCGAAATCCGGTTCATCTCTCCCGGTTGGTCGACGATCTGGACCCGCAACCGGACGAGTTGGTCTCGGTGTGTGAGTCCGTGCGTGAGTACCGTCTGAAGATCGGTCATGCTCAGATTGCCACCACAGAGCAGCGGGACGACGACCTCTCCCTCGACGTCTAGCTGACCACTACGGAGCGCTGCCACGGAGATCGCCCCTGCCCCTTCGACCATCTGTTTGGTTCGCTCGAGCAAGAACAACACGCTCTCTGCGATTTCGGTATCCGTAACGGTGATGACGTCGTCGACGTACTCCGTGATGAGCTGGTAGGTCAGATCGGAGATTCCGCCGGTCGCGATCCCGTCTGCGATCGTCTGTACCGACTCTCGAGTCCGTGGAGCACCCGCTTCGAGGCTCTCTGGAACGGTCGCGGCTCCGTCGGCCTGAACGCCGATTATTCGGGTTTCCGGCGAACGCTCACCGATCGCGGTCGCGATTCCGCCGATCAGTCCGCCGCCACCGATCGGGACGATCACGGTATCGACGTCTGGAACCTGCTCGATGATCTCCAGCCCGAGCGTTCCCTGTCCGGCGACGATGTCCGGATCGTCGTAGGCGTGGACGAAGACGCTATCGTCGTCGGCGATCGACTTCGCATAGCCCATCGCGTCGCGAAACGTCTTTCCGTGAAGGTCGACCGTCCCACCGTACCCCTTCGTTGCGTCGATCTTCGCTTGCGGTGCGTTCTTCGGCATCACGATCGTCGAGTCCAGACCGGCTTTCGTCGCGGCGAGTGCAACACCCTGTGCGTGGTTTCCCGCACTCGCCGCGATGACGTCCGTCCGGTCGGTGCCGGACTCGGTGAGCTTCGTCAGCTTGTTGTACGCACCTCGCGTCTTGAACGAACCGGTTCGCTGGAGGTGTTCCATCTTGAGCCGAACGTCCGCTCCGACCTCCGAATCGAGCGTTCGACTCGTCTCGATCGGCGTCACGCGAACGACGTCGTCGTCGTCACATCGGTTCTGAGCCCGTCGAATGTCGGATATAGTCACGGTCATATCTCTGAGTTACTCGCAGTTGTACACCATCCCAGTGGGCCGCCCGAGCGTGGGATCTGGCGCGGTTCACACCGACCGCCCACCAGTCCTCGTTCGAGGTGTTCCTCTGGAGGATATCCCCTCAGTCCTATTATAGCTACGGGTACGATAGCCATCGCAGGCGAGGGGACGCGCGATCCACGAGCGCTGCGACCAGCCGATAAACCGTCGTGATCGCCAGTGTAGCTCAGTCTCGGAGCCGTCCGCCCTCGATCGAACCGACCGAACACGCGTTATTCCCACAATAGGGAAACTATTTGATCGACGAATATGATTCCCCAAGGAGATAGTTAATAAATACGGTGTAGAATTGATTGCCGACCAGTGAATGACTATTATCCAGAAAGAGTGGATATTTCACGAAATAGCAAACCTATTCTGCGCTATCGTACTATTCATTCATATTAGTAATCCCCACAATCGGAACCGGGCTCCGGTGACGATCTCGAGTCCTCGAGTTCAGGTAACTTTATAGGAGAGATTATCCACACTAGAGCTATGAGCGCCACCGACGGTGGGGACACGCGAAAGACCACGAAAACTTCACTCGCCGTAGTCGAGGCAATCAACGAACTCGATGGCGCGACGCTGTCGGAACTGGCGGATCACACCGGTCTCGCGACCAGTACGCTGCATACCCATCTCCGAACGCTCGAGGAGACGGAGTACGTCACTCGGATCGACAATACTTATCAGCTCGGGTTGAAACTTTTCTACCTTGGGGAAAACGCCCGGCGGCGGGACTCGAGATACACCCTGGCGAAAGAGAAAGCGTTCCGGCTGGCAAATCAGGTGAGCGAGGAGGTGAACTTCGCGGTCGAGGAGTACGGTCGGTCGATCATGCTGTTCGACGAGACGCCGTCGCCGTCGGATACCGGCTTTCAGGTCGGTCGGTACTTCCACATGCACAGTTCTGCCAGCGGGAAAGCGATGCTCGCTGAGTATTCCGAACAGCGCGTCGACGAGATTATCGACAAGTGGGGGTTGCCGAAGTACACCGAGAACACGATTACCGACATAGACGAACTCCGGGGCGAACTCGAGACGATCCGGGAGCAGGGGTATGCGGTAAATCAACAGGAGGAACTGGAAGGTCTTCATTCGGTCGCGATGGTGATCAACAACCCCGACGGCTCGGTGTTTGGCTCGCTGGACGTTTCGGGGCCGCCGTACCGGCTGCCGGAAGACCACGAAATCGCAGCCCAGCTTCAGCCGGTCGTCGAGGAACTCGAATCCGAGCTGGAAGACGCCGGTTGACTGCGGCCCGCGAGTGTCACTCGAGCGCGTCAGTATACAACCGTACATTCGTAATAGAAGCAACGAGCACCGATCGTGTTCCGATAGAATCACGCATACATATTTACTCAACAGGTATTATATATATGTTATATCTTGCGCATCCCCATCGCTCGATACCGGAGACCGAGACCGTGAAATGTGATGTGAACTACTCAGAACTGATGGTACAAAAGAAGTCCAAATCGCGTTTAATGCATCGTGTTATTGAGATACAAGCTTCAGTCACGATAATATCCCGTCAATCGTCCATATATTTCTCGAGTTCGCGTACCGTCCTCGTGGTTTGGCGATTCTACAGCACACGTGTGTTCGATCTCGTAAGGTCTATAACAGCCGTTCCAGGCGGTATGTCCGTCTTATGGAACTACGACTCCAACAGACGGTGGCTGAACAAAGTGGCGTGGATCGGTTCCGCTGGAATACCATCAGCCTGGAACTCCTCGTTCCGAACCGTCATATCGATCGAACGTGGGCGATCGAGATCAAGTCTAAATAAATAGGAATTCCCAATAATATCTGAATTATTATCATTATACGGGCTGATTGGTCTCAGTATACACAGTCAGTTCTTCGACGGTTTCCTCGTATACGCGTCGGCGTGACAAAAAGCGGACCCGCACTCGAGCGATCTCAGTTGGTCGTGATGACTTCGATCACGTCGCGCGGTTCGACCTCGTAGTCCTTCCCCAACTGTCGGTTGGATCGACAGTCGATGGCGTGGAGGAAGCCGTCACCGATGTCAGAGTGGAGGCTGTAGGCGAAATCCTCGGCGGTAGCGTTCGGCGGGACCAGATAACAGTCGGGGAGGACCTCGCCGCGTTCGTTTCCGAGCCCGTTCGCGCCGCCGGGGAACACCGGTTTCACGCCCAGAACGTCGAACAAGGCCGTCTCGAGGGCCGCCTGGACGCCGGTCGCGCCGTACGTCGCGAGGAACTCTCGGATTTGCTCGAGTCCCTGGGTCTGTTCGCCCGAAACGTCGCCCGTAATCTCGAAGTCCGAATCGCCGGGCCGGTAGTCGACGACGCCGGCCTTGTCGGCGGATTTCAGTGCCTTCTCGGCGTGGGCGCTACAGGGGACGATCGTCAGGTGATCGTAGTCGGAGTCGGACGTGATCTCCTCGTAGTTTTCCTGGGCCTCGGTCGTGTCCATCTTGTTTGCGGCGATCACCATCGGCTTGGTTTCGGTTCGAATTTCCCGGGCGAGGGCGAGTTTCGCCTCCGGGTCCCACTCCTCGGGGTCGAAGCCGACGTCGGTTCGACGGATGAGGCGCTTGATCTCGTCTTCGTTCGTCTTGAAGGCGCTCATCTGCGTTGCGAGTTCCTCCTCGATGGCGTCGTCTTCGGTGGTGTAACCCGACTCGTAGCGTTCGATCCCTTTCTCTAAGACGCCGAGGTACCACTGGTCGAGTTCTTCCTCCAGAAAGGCGATATCGTCGCGCGGATCGTGATCCTCGGTTGGTTCACCCTCGAGATCGGTTTCACCGGAAAAGTCGACGACGTGAATGAGAACGTCGGTTTCGTTCAGATCCGAGAGGAACTGGTTTCCGAGGCCGTTCCCTTCGTGTGCGCCGGGGATTAACCCGGCGACGTCGACGAGTTTCGTGGGGACGAATCGGGTGCCGTCGTCGCAGTAGCCGACGTTCGGCGTACACTGCTCGTCGAACTCGGGCGCTGCACACTCGACGCGGACGTAGGCCTCACCGACGCTGGGATCGATCGTCGTGAACGGGTAGGCCCCTTCGGGAACGTCGTTCATCGTCGCCGCATTGAAAAAGGAGGACTTGCCGACGGACGGTTTGCCGACGAGTCCGATTCGATGACTCATTGCTCACGTTCTGCGAGGGGGACCTATACGGGTTACTGTCTTCGCCTCCAGTGCGGCGTGTTCACTCCCCACGCTCGGATTCGAACGGAGGGCGCGGACGAATTCGCTCTATAATCTATCGACCCTCCGTACTGTAATCAGATCGTGACAGTCAGGCGGACGTATTTATAACAGTTCGTGGAGGTACCGGTATGGACTCGAACGGTGATCCAACTCCCGGATCGGTCGTCGCGGGGCTACACCCTCGTTTCGCAGCCGGTGGCCGCGAACACGTCAGCGAGAACGAAGACTCGAGCGACGAACTCGATGCCGGCGTCGTCCGCTGTGGAACGTGCGGATCGACGATCGGGCTACGAGAGTATCGACTGACCGTGATCGTTAGCGAGGACTCGACAGCGATCGAACACCACTACTGCAGCGACACCTGTCTTCCCGACCGGGGAGAGAGTGAGCGAGCGGACCGATCGTCGTCGTCAGAGGACTGGTCGTACTGTCGGTAATCCCGCGGAGCTGATCGGTCGTCGGGGTCCGTGAAACCGGCCGACAGCCGCGATCGGCGCGCTATCCAACGATCGCGCTCCAGCTCCAGCCGGCGATGGCGATGACGACGACAGCGAGGATCGCGAACACGCCCCACTGTTGTCCCTCCGTCCCAACTACCGGGGCGAAGAGATCGACGAGTCCCGTCGCCTGCAGTAGTCCGACGGCGAGCAACAGCGCCGCCAGTATCGAGACGACGGCGATGGCGATCCAGTTGCGGGCCATCCAGCGCCCCTCGCGCTCGGCTTCTTCTCTGTCCGTGGTCGGTTTCTCGGTCGGCTCTCGATCTGGTTCGGACATGCAAAGAGCTAGCGGGGAAGCGGAGGAAACGGTTCTACCTGCAGGTTCCGGCCGCGGGGTCTCGGTCGCACACTCGACTCGGCTACGATTTCAGTACTTGTAGTCGCCAGGGGAGAGATCGAGAGCGTCGTAAAATTCCCGATCGATTCGGTCGCGTTCGGAGAGCCAGTCCTCGAAGGTCGAACGCTCTTCCGGATAGGCTTCGTACTGGTTTTCGTACGCAGAGACGTAGGTCCGCGTCGTTCTGACGGAGCGAACGGCCTCGTATAGCTCACCCGTGCCCACGTCGAGCGCGTCGAAGCTGCCCCTCCGATACTCCGAAACGAAATTCTTGAGGACCCCGGTCCCCACGAGGGCCTTGCTTTTGAGACTGTCCACTTTCGTGGAGGTGCCGACGATTTCCCGAAGCTCCCGTTCGGGAAGCAACGCGGTGACGGCCCGGAGAACGTTCACCTCGATGGAACTCGCGGCGACGTTGTAGGCGTCCCACGAGGCGAGTTTCGCCGCCTCTCCGTGTTCGCGGTACAGAAAGCGATTGTGCTCCCAGAGCCCGCTCTCGGAGACGTCCCCGTCTTCGATGGCCTGTGCGGCTGCGCGCCCGGCGGAGTACCCCGAGTACGCCGCGCCGCGGATTCCTTTGCCCGTGATCGGATGCGTCGTCCCCGCCGCGCCGCCCGCGGCCAGGTAGCCGGGAGCGACCATCGAATCCAGCGGCCGACGAAGCGCGATCGCCGCCCCAAGCTTGTTTTTCCTCTCGAACCGGTCGGAGACCGTTGCATCCTGGTATTCGGGCCGGTTTTCGATGTCGCGGCGCAGGCGGTCCGCGAGCGGGATCGGCTCCGTGTTCATCTGGAAGCCAAGGCCGACGTTGATTTCCGTCGGCGTACGCGGGAAGTACCAGATGTACCCCATCCGTTCTAGGGGTTTGCCGACGATGGCGTTGTGATACTCCACCGGTTTTTCAGTCTCGATGATTTCGCGGTAGGCCGACCCGAAGTGTGTGTAGTGGGGCACCTCGAACGTCGGATCACCGGACGTATCGAGTCCCTCGAAATCGATCATGTCCTGCAGGATCGACTGTGCGCCTGCGGCGTCGATCAACACGTCACACTCGTAGCTCACCGGATCGCCGTTTCGAATCGCGTCGACTCCGGTGACGCGATCGGTCTGGATCACCTCGTTGACCACCGTATCGTAGTGTTGCTCTGCTCCCCGGTCGGCCGCCTGCTCAAGAAGGCGCTGCCCGAACTCGTAGCGATCGATGACGTTGCTCCCCGTCTCGTAGGGCAGTACCTTCCGCACGCCGAGTTCCTCGTCCCAAAACTCGATCTGATCGATGTTGTTGTCGACGAGGACGGACTCGTCGCCTGCGATCGCGTCCATGTCGATCGGACCGGGATAGTTCTTCGGATTCCGAGGGCTCTTCATCGCGTCGCCACAGGCGATAAAACCACCCTCCTCGCGGGGTTTTCGCTCGAGTTGGACGACGTCGATTCCCTCGGCCGCCGCCGTTGCCGCCGCGAAACAGCCCGCTACCCCTCCCCCGACGACGACCACGCCGTACTGATTGCGCACCATTGGGTACCGATCGTGTTTTGGGAAATACGGAACGTAACTCTTGCTCTTGGGGTGGTACCCCCGCAGTGAGTCGGTCGCTCACTCGAGGACGTCAGCGAGCGCGTCCATCGTCCGGTCGACTCGCTCGAGACGCGCGTTGTGACCCATGTGTCCGATCCGGAGGACGTCGTCCGCGAGCTCCCCGAGACCCGTTGCGAGGACGATTCCGTGCTCGTCGAGCATCGCCCGCTGGAGCGCTTCGGCCCGCCCGTCGACTGTGAGCGCCGTCACGGTCGGTGAGGAGTCCGCCGCATCGTCGGGGTACGTCTCGAGGCCGAGCGCCGCGGCCCGTTCTCGACAGCGCGTTGCCGCCGTCTCGTGGCGCTCGAAGACGGAGTCGATTCCCTCCTCGAGCACCAGATCGGCGGCGGCGTCGAGGCCGGCGAGGTTCGACGTGAGGTGGGTGTACGGGAACCACTCGTCGTCGACGGCGCCCCGCCAGGGCTCGAGATTCGTGTAGAAGGAGTCGGTTTCGACGGCTTCGATGCGGTTCCAGGCCCGCTCGCTGACCGAACACACCGTGAGTCCCGGCGGCGCGCTGAAACACTTCTGGCTCGCGCCGAGACAGATGTCGATCTTCTCGGCGGGAACGGGCGTTCCCCCGAGCGAGGAGACCGCATCGACGATCGAGAGAACGCCGTGGTCGTCGAGAACGTCGAGGATCGGCTCGAGGTCGTTCAGCGTTCCCGTCGGCGTCTCGCAGTGGACCATCGTGGCGACATCGTACTCGCCGTCTTCGAGTTCGCTCGCGATGACGTCGGCCGCAAGTGTTTCTCGGGGCGAGACGCCGCAAATGAGTGCCTCCGCGCCGGTCGCCTCGACGAACTCCGCGAACCCGTCGCCGTACAACCCGTTCGACAGACACAGCACGCGGTCGTCGGGTCCCACCAGCGAGTCGACGGCCGCCTCGAGGCCGAGGATTCCCTCGCCGCCGAGAACCAGCAGGTCCAGCTCCGAGTCGGGGCCGCGGTCGACGGCCTCGCTCGAATCCGCCCGAAAGATCGCTTCGAGCTTCGCCGTCAGTTCCCGGTACTCCTCGAAGAATTCGGGCTCAACGTCGGGGTTCGGCATCGGTTCGGCCATCCGGTCGCGAACTGCTTCGGGGACCTCGGTCGGTCCCGGCGTCATCCGCAATCGATCGGTCGTCATACTGCAATCGGAGGCCGCCGTGACGATAAATCCCAGAGACCGACCATGACGGCGCATCCCGTCGTCGCATCGGCTACAGCGACCGGGGTTTCCCTCACCGTCGACGAAGCGTACCCCGGACGAACGGTCGCACGGGAAAGATTCCGAACCTCAGCCGCTCGATTTCGACGACGGAGAAGGCGTCGTGGGAGACGAACCGGGGGATCGTCTCGCGGTTCAACTGACAGCCACCAGCTGCCCGCTTCCAGAGCGGATTCAGAAGGTCCTGTCCCGACCCGCGCCAGCCGTCGGCGCGAACGTGCTCCAGAAACCGGAACTCGCCCCCGGGTTTCAAGACGCGAGCGGCCTCCGCGAGCGCGGCGTCGGGGTCCTCGATGGTACAGAAAACGAGCGAAGCGAGGACGACGTCGACGCTCTCGTCGGGGTAGGGAAGCGACTCGGCGCGGGCGCTCCGGAGGTCGACCGGGAATCCGCGCTCGCGGGCGGCGCTCTCCGCTCGAGTTCGCATGTGCGGGTCGGGTTCGATCGCGTGGTACTCGATGTCCGTCCCGGCGGCGGCCGCGTACGGGAACATCGCGCCGTCGCCGGCCCCGATCTCGAGGACGCGACCGGAGAGCGCTCGCGTGAGATACTCCCGGTGCGATCGGAGGAGCCACGACTGGGGAACCCGATCGTAGATCGCGGCGAAGACGGGATGTGAGATCTCGCGGTCGTCTCGAGGCGTCTCCTGCGTGCTCCGTTCGCTCATAGGTGAGCTATCCGCCCGCGGCGGGTAATCGTTTCCCCGTGCGGTCCTGATCGGTATCACTTTGAAAATCAAAGTATAGGGATAGAGTGACCAGAGAGACTATATAGAGGATTTGACCGGCTTTGCTTTCCTTCGAATTCGTACGCGGTCCGATATCCATCACCGCCGGTGTGCCACGGCGGCCGTCGTGTGCTACCCAAATCCATAGTAGCTGGCGGTCGTATCGGACGCCATGTTCGAGGACAGAGCGGACGCCGGCGACCGACTCGCGGCGGAACTCGAGCGACGCGGCCTCGAGGCCGACGTCGTCCTCGGGATCCCGCGCGGCGCGTTGCCCGTGGCAAAACCGGTCGCGAACGCGCTCGAGGCCGACCTGGATATCGTGGTCGCACGAAAGATGGGGGCACCGGGTAACCCCGAACTCGCCCTCGGTGCGGTCGCGAGCGACGGCACCGTCTGGCGAAACGACGCGCTCATCGATCAACTGGACGTCTCGGAGGCGTACGTAGAGGACGTCCGGACGATGGAGGCCGACAACGCTCGGGAAAAGCTGGCGCGGTACCGCGAGACGGACGAACTACCCGATCTCGCGGGTGCTCGAGTGGTCGTCGTCGACGACGGCGTCGCGACCGGCGCGACGGCGACGGCCTGCCTTCGACAGATACGCGAGGCCGACGCGGCGTCGCTCGTGCTGGCGGTACCCGTCGGTTCGCCCAGCGCCGTCGACTCGCTGAGGAGCGAAGCCGACGACGTCGTCGCGCTTCGAACGCCGGAGAACTTCCGCGCGGTCGGGCAGTTCTATCGAACCTTTGGACAGGTGAGCGACGCGGACGCGATCGACTACCTCGAGAGCTGATCGAAACGGGACTGTCGTCCACGGGATCGGTTTCGCCCGTCCCATCGAGCCCGTCTCAGGGCCAGAGCCCACGCATTTCGTGGGCTTCGTCGATTCGCGAGAGGGCAACGACGTACGCGCCGTCGCGCCAGGTGACGTCGCGGCGGTCGACTTCCTCGCGAACGACGTTCCAGGCGCGGACCATCTCCGACTCGAGTTCCGTGGTGACCTCCTCCAGCGTCCACCGCCGGCGGTTGATATCCTGGAGCCACTCGAAGTAGCTGACCGTCACGCCGCCGGCGTTGGCGAGGATGTCCGGAATCACCGGAATCTCGCGCTCTTCGAAGATTGCACTCGCGGCGAACGTCGTCGGGCCGTTCGCGCCCTCGACGACGAGGTCCGCTCGGACGTCGTCCGCGTTGTCCGCGGTGAGGACGTTGCCGACGGCCGCCGGGATCAGAACGTCGACGTCCAGTGCGAGCAGTTCCTCGTTCGAAAGCCGAGTCACGTCGCTGTTCTCGGTGGCGTAGCGCGTGACCGCCTCGGGTTCTTCGTCGTGACCGGGGATCGCCCCGACGTCGAACCCGTCCGCATCGTAGATCGCGCCGTTGACGTCGCTGATGGAGACGATCGTCGCCCCCCACTCCTGGAGCAGGCGAGCGGCGTTCGCACCGACGCTGCCGAAGCCCTGGACCGCGACGGTCGTCTCCGAGAGGGGCCGGTCGTAGTAGTCACAGGTCTCACGCGTGACGATGGCGACGCTCCGTCCCGGCGCTTCTTCCCGGCCGTGTGAGCCGCCGATGACCGGCGGCTTGCCGGTGACGACGCCGGGGATGGTTTCGCCCTCTTGCATGCTGTAGGCGTCCATGATCCAGGCCATCGTCTGTGGGTCCGTTCCCATATCCGGTGCGGGAATGTCCCTCGTCGGTCCGATCACGTCTCGGATCTCCTGGGTGAACCGCCGGGTGAGTCGCTCGCGTTCGCCCTCGCTGAGCGATTTAGGATCGACGACGATCCCCCCTTTGGCCCCGCCGAAGGGGAGATCCATCACGGCACACTTCCAGGTCATCCACATCGATAGCCCGACGCATTCGTCTCGAGTGACGTCGGGGTGGTACCGGAGCCCGCCTTTGTAGGGACCCCGAACGCTGTCGTGTTGGGCACGGTAGCCCGTAAACATCTCGACGGTTCCGTCGTCGCGTTCGAGCGGGACCGTCACCTCGTGGACCGTCGTCGGATGGCGGAGTCGCTCGCGGACGGCGTCTCCGAGTTCGAGGTGTGAACTGCCCCGAGAAAGCTGTCGTCGCGCGGTCTCGAGGGCGCTTTCGGCCGCTCCGTTCGAAGAGCGCCGTTGCTCTTTTGCCGGAGGAGACTGCTGATCCGATTCCATCGCTACTCGATCGGTGTCCGTCGATTACGCATGTCCGCGCCGCATTTCGGGCACGAACCCGGCGCCGTGGCGTGGACGACGGTTCCACAACTGAAGCACTCGTACGCTGATTCCGCCTCGGGATCGAGTTGAACGTCTTTCATGGGTACTACGACGAGCGAATCGGAAGCGATGTTCGTCGCATTTAGGAATATTAGGTATATTATGATGAGACTGTCCGTTCACTATCTAGCGTTAGATAATCAGACCGGTTCACTATTCAACCCTACTTGCGATCGTCGCCTCGACGCCGATCTCTTCGAAGAGCAACTCGAGGAGCTTTCGTTCGACGGTCCGGACGTGGCGATAGAACGCGGCCGGAGAGATCTCGAGCGCCTCCGCGACGTCCTCGCCCGAGCACCCTCGCGGCGACTCGAAGTAGCCGCTGTAGTATGCGAGTTGGACGACCTCGAGCTGTCGGTCCGTCAGCCGCTCGATCACCTTCGACCGAACGTCCTGCGACGTCGCCCGGTCGACGGACTGCTTCGACCTGAGGTCGGCGTTCGAAAAGCACCGCGAGACGAGATCCGCACTCCCCCTGTCGTCGACCGCGCTCGGAACGTCGACGACGACTCGCGTGCTCGACGGCGTCGCGTCGACGCGTTGCAACACGATGCCGTGATCTGCGAGACGAAGCGCGAGAAACGGCGGTGACAGCAGGAGGCGGACCGTCCCACCGCCCGTGGTGGTACCCTCACCGGCGGCGTCCGGTCGGCCGCCGCTGACGATCTGGGCGTCCTCGACGGCGACGAGCTCTCTCGCCGCGTCGACGACGGTCGAGACGGGCGCTCCCTCGACGGTGGCGAAGACGGTTGCGCCGCCCTCGTGCTGGCGAACGCCGCCGTCGAAGGAGATCGTACAACCGGACCGCTCGGCCAGCCGCGAGAAGACGAAGCTCTCGTCGGCGACGTCGAACTCGAGGCGCGTTCGCGAACTCGAAAGCAGCGCGGTCTTCCGTTCGACCGCCGCGACCGCGGATGCGATCGTCTCGCCCAGCTCCTCGAAGACGGCTCGAGTGACCTCGCCGAACGCGTCCGGACGGTCGGCGTAGACTGTCAGGACCCCGTAGGTGAACTCGTCGTAGGACAGCGATACGGCGAGTGCGGACTGGTACTCGCGGGCGAGCGCCTCCCTTCGCCAGCGATCTGCGCGCAGCCCGTCGGCGACGTTCCCAACGCTAGTGACTCCGCCGCCGATCGCCGACCTGACCGCTGGCTCGCGGCCCGCCGCCGAGATCTCGGAGCCCGACCGAAGGTCGTCCTGGCTGGCGATCGAAAGCGAGACGCTGTCGAGATACTCCTTTCCGCGGCTCGTTCCGCCGTGAGCGCGGGGCTCTAAGCGTTCGGTGGCGGTGTCGATCGTTCCGATCCAGGCGAACGAAAACCGATCGGCCGTCGTCAGCCGTTCACAGACGGCCCGTTCGATCTCGGCTCGAGTCTCGGCCCGGACGAGCGCGCCGTCGATCTCGCGAATGAGTTCGTTGATCCGGTTGAGCCGGGAGAGCTGCCGGTTCCGTCGCTTGAGCTCACGGTCTCGTTCGCGCAGCGTTCGATCCCGCTCGACGCGATCGAGGGCGGCTTCGGCCGTGGCCGCGAGGAGATCGGTCAACTCCCGGGAGAGCTCGTCGAACTCCTCAGCGTTCGCGGATCCGGCGACGAACACCCCGTGGTCACCCAGCGGAACGAACGCCGCACTCCGGACGTCACTCGTCGGGTCCCCCTCCATCGGTGATCCGGCCGTTCCGAGGAACCGGCTCTCGCCCGCGACGAAGACCTCGCTCGGAACGGTCCCGTCTCCGGTGTGGTGCGTCGAGAGCGGGCCGTGGAGCGACGCCATTCCCGGCGAGCGAGCGGCCGGCCGCAACACGTTTTCGTCCGTATCGAACAGGTAGGCGGCGCTCGCATCGAGGTCGAGCACGTCCGTCGCGTCCTCGACGACGAGGCTCGCGATCTCCTGGTCGGTTTCCGCGTACAGCAGTTCTCGCGTCGATCGGTGAAGCGCCGTCAGTGCCTCCTCGCGTCGCTTTCGCTTCGTGATGTCTCGACAGCTATAAAGCGTCGTTCCGTCCTGAATCGACACCTGCCTGACGTTGACCAGCAGGGTGTGCTCTCGTCCCGCCTTGTCGGTCGCCGTACACTCGATGTTGGTCAGAACGCCCGCCGCGGCGAGTTCGTCCGGATCGAAAAGCGCGGGCTCGAGTAACTCGTCGATCGTCTCCATCTCGCGAATCTCGTCGTCGTCGTAGCCGAAGATGAAGTGGACGTTCGGGCAGACGTACGTGAACCCACCGTCGTCGTCGGTGACGAGGACCGTATCGGTCATGTTGTTGAGCGTCACCCGGTGAAGCTCCTCCGAGTCGCGTAGTTCGGCTTCGAGGCGCGCCCGATCGGTGCCGTCGACCGCCCGCGCGAGCAGCGAAACGACGGCTCCAGACTCGTCGCGAACGGGCCGGATCGTCACCTCGAGTATCCCCGAGTCGTCACGGTCCGGCGTCGAGCGCCGGAGGTCCCGACGGACGACGTCGCCGCCGGCCGCCGCCTCGACCGCATCGGTGATCGTCCCTCGTCGCTCACGGCCGTCCTCCCACCAGGGAATCCGTTCGAACGAACGACCGCGGAGGTCGCCCGGGTCCACACGGAGCGTCTCGTGGACCGCCTCGTTCGCTCGCTCGACGACCCCATCCGGATCGAGCAGCCACCAGTACGTCTCCGGATCGTCGAACAGTGCGGAGAACCCGCGTGCCCGCGACCGGCACAGGTGTCGTTCTCGCCCGTCCTCGATCGCCCGTTCGACGGCCCCCTCGAGATCGTCAGCACGTCGATCCGCGGGAACGTAGGCCGCTACTCCGGCGGCGACCGACTCGCTCGCCAGCAGTTCATCGCCCGCAGCCGGCGCGAACACCACCGGGACGCACGGCCGACGATCGCGGATCGTCTCGAGCAGCTCGAGGCCGCTTCCGTCCTCGATGTGGTGGGCCGCCACGACGCAGCCGACCGACCGGTCGAAAGCCGTCACGGCGTAGTCGGCCGTTCGGTCTGAAAGCTCCTCGAGCGCCCCGTCCACGCTCGAGACGGCGGTCACGGTCCCGACGAGTCCGCCCCCGGTTTCGCCGTCGAGAACGTTCGAGATGGGCGTCACGTTTTCGTCCGCGTCACCCTCGACGACGAGGAGATGTACGTCGCGGATCGGTGCCGGTTCCATTCGGCGGCTCTACAGCGTCGGCACCATAGAATCCATCGGTCTCGAGACCATCACGCCTCGCCGTAGACCGGGACCGCTGCACCGCTCGTCACGGACGCGCCGTCGCTACAGAGAAACGCCATGACGTCCGCGATCTCGCCGGGATCGACCCACTCGTCGTGATCCGAGTCGGGCATCATCTCTCGATTCATCGGCGTATCGATCACGCTCGGCATCACGCAGTTTGCCCGGACCGTCCCCCGGTTTTCGGCGGCGATCGTCTCCGTCAACAGCCGGATTCCGGCTTTCGTGATCCGGTACGGACCGTCGCCTTCCCCACCCTCGAGCGAGGAGCGAGCGCTGACGCTGACGATCGATCCCGCCGACTCCTGTAGGTGTGAGAGCGCGTGTTTCGATGCGAGAAACGCCGTCGTCAGATTGACGTCGACCAGCATCTCGAACTCCTCGAGGTCGGTCTCCGCGATCGGATCGCCGCCCCGCCAGGTGCCGGCGATGTTGAGAAGGTGATCGATTCGGCCGTGATCGTCGACGATCTCTGAGACGACCGACTCGACGTCCCCTTCGTCCGTCAGGTCGGCTTCGTAGAACTCGGTATCCGGTCCGAGATCGTCCTCGAGCAGGCTCTCGTCGTCATCGGGAGCGACCACGTCGACGGCACAAACCGTTGCGCCAGCCGATCGAAACCGATCGAGGGCGGCACTCCCGAGCGCTCCACTCGCTCCGGTAACGATCGCGACGGATCCGTCGAAGTCGACGTCGAACGCGTTCACTGCGGACATACGACACACTGCGACGGCCGAACGGATCAATTGCGGGGCTGCGTTCACCGGGACGCGACGATCGGAACGCCGCTCAGGGAACGCTCGATGGCAGGCTCGCTCGTTCGAACCAGAACGCGACGACGGCGTCCGCGATCGCGGCGTACTCGTCGGGATCGGTTGGCTTCGTGAGATAGGCGTTCGCCGCGAGTTCGTAACTCTCGAGGACGTCCTCGGAAGCGGTCGAACTCGTCAACACTAGCACGGGCAGGCGCGTGAACGCAGAATCGGCCTTGATCGTTCTCAGGAACTCGAAGCCGTCCATTCCCGGCATGTTGAGATCGAGCAAGACGAGGTCCGGGACGGTGGCCGGATCCTCGTCGCGCCGCTTCCGGAGCACCTCGAGCGCCTCGTCTCCGCTGGTCGTGACCGACAGCGTGACCTCGTTCGAGTGCGCCTCGAACGCCTCCTCCGTGAGCCGTGCATCTCCCGGGTTATCCTCGACGAGCAGGATGTCGATCGGCGCTTCGATGCGACTGTTCACCGATCGGTCACCCCGATCGACATCGGTGGAGGGAACTGCGATCAATCATTGGACAACGTAACCGTGTGGGTGTAGTTCCCTCGTCGGTTTAAACGTACGTACTACAGTATTTGGAACCGGCCACCGTCGACGCGGAAACTGCCCGTCGAGGCGAACCCGGCGATCGCATCCGTTCTCGAGAGCCGTCCGACATTATAAGCGTTCTCGAGCACATGATACGGATCGAATGCGTCTGATCGCCCATCGAGGATTCGCCGCAACCGCACCCGAGAACACGATCGCCGCCGTGAAATCGGCCGCCGAACACGCTGACGCCGTCGAGTTCGACGTCCGGCGATGCGGTTCCGGCGAACTCGTCGTGATCCACGACGAAACCCTAGAGCGCGTCACCGGGAGTGAGGGGACAGTCGCAGACAGCAGCCTGGAGGAGCTGAGGACCAGATCGGTCCTCGGCTCCGGCGAGCGAATCCCGACCCTAGAAGAGATGCTCGCCGTCGTTCCCACGGACACCGAGATCAATCTCGAGATGAAAGATCACGACATCGCAGCCGACGTCCTCGAGGCCCTGGAGGGCGTAGATAACCGCGTCGTCGTCACCTCCTTCCTCTCCCCCGAGCTTCGAACGATCACCGACCTCGATCGTTCACAGCCGACCGGACTGCTCGTCAACCGCCGACTCGAGACGCCCGTGACGACGGCGGTCGAACTCGGCTGTGACGTCATCGGTGCGAACTACTGGCGCTGTCTGGGGACCCGGCTCGTGCCCCGAGCGAAGTCCGTCGACCTCGAGATTCACGCGTGGTCGATCGAGCGACGCCTGACGGCGATAGTGCTCGGACTGCGCGGCGTCGACTGCGTCTCTGCGGACCGGCCGATTCGGATCTAGCCGGTCACCGGTTCTCGGACGGCTCGGGAGAATCGGTCGAGACCAGCGTCGATATTCGGGCGTTTTCTTTGATCTTCACCCCGCCGCCGGCAACCGAGATCGGAACCAGCGGGAGGTGTGACGCGACCAGCATCGACGGATGGGAGACGCCTCGAGCCAGCAGCTCGTTCCGGGGCTGAAGTTGCAGCGTCCGTTCGGCGTCCGTCAGAAACTCGTTGTGCTGGACGACGTACTGGCCACCTTCGAGTTCCCACCAGCCGAACTCGTCGTCGGGACTGCGAAGCGACGTCGGGACGGGTTCGAGGTCGGCGTCCTCGAGTTCGTCGCCGCCGAAATCGATACGCCCCGGAGCGGCGACCTCGTAGATGGCACTTACCGTCAGATCGATACCGTGTTCGTGAACCTGGGTCGGCTCGTACACCAGATTATCGATACACTCGACGAGGGGATGTTCGGCGGACATTTCGATCGGACGAACGGTTCGAAGCGTCAAAAAGAATGCTCTCTCGCCCGTGAACTCGAGGGCGGAGTTCGATCGATCGGGACCGCTATGGTGGTGGCACGTAACTGGAACCCATGGACGTACTCTCCGACGATATCGTTCGATTCATCAGCGCGATCGGCCCCGAACCGGACGCCACCCTCCGCGAGATGGGCGAGTACGCGCGTAGCGAGGGGTTCCCGTTCGTCGGCCCGGAGGTCGGTGGGTTTCTCCGGTTCGTTGCACGCGTGAGCGACGCCCGGCGCGTCTTCGAGTTCGGCTCCGGGTTTGGCTACTCGGCGTACTGGCTCGCCGGTGCGGTGCCCGAAGACGGCGAGATCGTCCTCACCGAAGTCGACGACGACGAACTCGAGCTGGCTCGAGCGCACCTGGCGGACGGAGGGTACGACGATCGTGCCCGCTACGAGCTGGGAGACGCGATGGACACGATCGAACGATACGACGGGCCGTTCGATGTCGTCCTGATCGACCACCAGAAACACCGGTACGCTGACGCATTCGAGGCCGTCCGGCCGAAGGTTCCGGTGGGCGGCGTCGTCGTCGCTGACAACGCGATCACGGCGGGTCCCATCGAGTTCGAGACGCTCCTCGAAATTCTCGAGGCCGAAGGGAGCGCCGACGGCGACCCCGATCCGATCCAGCGGGCGAACGAATACACTCGCGGGATCGCGGATTACCTCGGACGCGTTATCGACGATCCCGCGTTCGAGACGATCGTGTTGCCCCTCGGCGAAGGCATCGCCGTCAGTTACCGCGTCGAATAATCGGAACTCTCTCCGTCGAGGATCTGCTCCTCGGGTATCTCGGACGTACTGGCAGAGCCGAGCTCGCGGAATCCGAGGAACACCGTAGTCGAAGCGGCCGAAAACAGCGTCCCCCACGTGATCGCAGTCAGCGAGAGCGAAAGCGCCTCGGACGGGCCAGGAACGGCCGCTATGACCGCGTCGGGTCCGATGGCGTACAGTCCGGCGACGGCCAGGAACGCGACCCACAGCGCGAACGACAGCCGGGCCAGTTCCGGCCGGGAAATCGTCGTTACGAACCGTGCAGCGAGGTAGACGCCGACGACGGCAACGCCGGTGGTCCCGATGGTCGCCGCGAGGCCGGCGGCGCCACCGTTGGCGATGCCGGCAACGGCGAAACAGGCGAACGAGGCGGCGAGTGTCGGCCAGTTTGAGCGGAGTGATCTCGGAATCACGTCGGACACGTGTTTGCTGGCACCTGTCCCCGGTTGATTATATAGTTGTTGGCTGGCGACCGATCCTCCGCCGAGATGGCGACCGATCCACCGTCAGGAGTATAATGACCGCCAGGAACTGATCACTGCGGAGAATTCAGTCGCGACCTCGGCATCAGGTCGTCGAAAGGCTGGTCGTCCATCCACTCGATCAACGCGACCAGCTGGTCGGCCGCGGCCTCGAACAGTCGTTCTCCGATCTCGGGCGTGGCGTCGGTTTGGTCCCCGAAAACGCCGTTCGAGCTGTTTTCGATCGAATCGTAAAACGTCGTCGCCCCGTGGACGCGCTCGCTGTCGTAGTCGAAGACGGCACCTCCATCGCGGGCTTCCTCGAGGCGTCCCTCACGAACGAGGTCGCGGGCGATGTGCATGATCATCGCTGTCTCTTTTGGTCCTCCGTGGGGACCGGGCGTTTCGAAGACGTCCTCGATCAGATCCGGAATCGATTCGTCCCACATCCACTCGATCGCAAACGCCGTCTCGTCGTCACGGAGTCGCCGGCCGACCTCGCGGAGATGGGGGACGTTACCACCGTGTGCGTTGACGTAGACGATCCGATCGATTCCGTGATAGGAGAGGTTTCTCGAGAAGCTCTCGACGTAGTCACGAAAGACCGGCGGTTCGACCCACATCGTCCCGGGAAACTGTCGGTGGTGTGCGCTGACGCCGATCGGAATCACCGGTGTACAGAGATGGCCCGTTCGGTCGGTCGCCGCGCGGGCAAGGCTCTCCGCGATCAGGTGATCCGTTCCTTCCGGGAGATGCGGGCCGTGCTGTTCGGTCGATCCGAGCGGAACGACGGCGAGGGACTCGTCGGCGCCGTCGACGAGGTCGGGCCAGCTTCGGTGTGGGAGATACATACATCACGCTTGGAGGCCAGGTGCAAAACGGTGTATGGCCGATCCAGCGAGTACGCCCGCTGAACGACGTCGAACCGGTGAATTTTGCCTGTGCCTGCTCGCAGGAAACCCGATGGATGATAAGGCTTAATATATTTTGACCACCGAGTTATTACATGGCAGTCGTAAGCGTCTCGATGCCGGACGAGCTTCTCGATCGACTCGACGAGTTCGCACAGGAACACGGCTACACGGGCCGGAGCGAGGTCGTCAGAGAGGCCTCGAGAAACCTCCTCGGTGAGTTCGAGGACACCCGTCTCGAGGAGAGAGATCTGATGGGGATCGTCACGGTACTGTTCGATTACGAGACGACCAGCGTCGAAGAACAGATGATGCACCTGCGTCACGAGCACGAGGAGCTGGTCGCCTCGAACTTCCACAGCCACGTCGGTGACCACTACTGTATGGAGCTGTTCGTCCTCGAGGGACAACTCGAGGACATCTCGACGTTCGTCGGCAAGATCAGGGCCACGAAAGACGCACTCACCGTCGACTACTCCGTTATTCCGGTCGACGACTTCGATCCGATTTCACAGGGACGGTGAACTGCCCCGGGGTCAAGCCCCGAGGCGCTCGTCTTGCTCATCCGTAGATTTTCGATGCGAATTTTTCCTCGCACTGCGCCGACCTCACACCGTTCGCTCCGACCTCATACGGTCTACTGTAAGTCGTTACCGGAGCGACCGCAGGATGGCTCGCGGTCGCTCCGGTGAAAAGTCACAGCAAACCGTATCAGTCCGTTCGCGGGATCGATCGCGCGCCGAGTGCGAACGCGACTCCGGCGAGTACAGCCAGGACCACGAGGTTCGCAAGCACGGGATCGATTCCGACACCGTTCGGAGCGGCCGCATCCGGATCGGTCGCCGCCCGGACGCCGCGAGCGAAGTACGTAAGCGGCGAGAGTCCGACCAGGGGCTCGAACCAGTCGGGAAGCTGCTCGAGTGCGATGAACGTCTCGGAGAGAAAGAGCAACGGAAGCCCGATCGCGTTGCTCGCGGCGACCGCCCCGTCGCGGGAGTCGGTGTAGCTCCCCAGCATCGCACCCACGCCACAGAAACAGACCACGCCGAGGAGGACGTACGGAACGAGAAGGGGCGAGAAAACGATCTCCGCACCCGTCAGGGCGATCACGAGCGCGAGGATGAGCAGGCTCGCGAGTCCGATGATCACCGCGTTGACGAGCGTCTGGGCGAAAAGCCACTCGAGGCGGGTGAGCGGCGTCGTCGCGAGCTTTTCGAAGCGATTGCCTTCGCGATGGCGGGCGACCTCGCTTCCCATCCGAGACAGCGGCGTAAAGAGGACGACGACGGCGAGATATCCGGGGACGTAGTACGCCGCCGGCTCCGCGAACAGACCGCCGCCGGTCGGGTCAGTTCGGATCAGCGCGCCGAAGATGACGATGAGAATCACCGGGAAGAAGAACGTGAAAAAGACCGCCGTTCGTCGGCGAACGAACGACCGCCACCCGGCGGTCGCTTCCGACCGAACTCGTCCGACCCGACTCACGCGGTTTCACCTCGTTGCGTACCGCCGCCGTCGCCGTCCGCCGGATCAGTTCCCTCGGGCTCACCGCCGGAGCGGGTTCCGGGTCGACCCGTTCGACTCCGCTCCGTCTCGGCTGCGAGCTCGAGGTAGACGTCGTCGAGATCAGGTTCGGCCCAGCTCAGGCCGGTATACTCGATGCCGTGGCTCTCGAGTTCGTCGACGACCGATCCGACGGCTGTGGCTTCGACGTCGGAGACGACCACGGCACCGCTCGCGCTCGAGGTGGGGCCACCGCGTCGATGCCGTACGGGTCGCTCGACGGGATACTCGAGGAAATCGAACGCGGCCGGATCGGCGCTCGTCTCGATCGTCACGCGACTCGAGCCGCCGTATTCGCGGACGAGTTCCGCCGGGGGGCCGCGAGCGACGAGCGAACCGTCGGCAAGTAAGCCGACCCGATCGGCTAGCCGTTCGGCCTCGGCCATATCGTGCGTCGTAAGAACGACGGTCGTCCCGGTCGCGGCGAGGTCCTCGATCAACCGCCACACGGTCCGTCGACCGGCGGGATCGATTCCGGTCGTCGGCTCGTCGAGAAAAAGGACGTCGGGATCGTTGACCAGCGTCGAGCCGACGCAGACGCGTCGCTGCTGGCCGCCCGAGAGATTCTCGTAGGCCGTCCCGCCTGCATCGCTCAGGCCAACGGCCGCGAGGACGTCGTCGGGGTCGCGGGGGGTGGCATAGAGGTTTCCGTAGTACGAGAGCAACTCGCGAGCGGTGAGGCGATCCGGTGGCGAAAACGCCTGTGGCAACGCTCCGAGTCGATTGCGGTCGACGGTCGTCGGGGACGTCTCGAGGATGCGGACGGTCCCCGAATCGAGATCGGTCGTGCCCGTCAGCGCACGGACCAGCGTGGTCTTTCCGGCTCCGTTCGGTCCGATCAGCGCGAATACCTCGCCGCGTTCGACGGCCAGGGAGGCCCCCGAAAGCGCGACCGTCTCGCCGTACGTTTTCTCGACCCCTGTCGCCTCGACGACGGCTTCCATACCGTCGAGTACCGACCCGGTCCGGGTAAGGGGTTCGATTCGGCCGTGGGCGGTCCGTCTCGGTAGCCGGACCGTCGCCGCTCTTGCCGTCGCAGGCCCAACCGTTACCGACCGGCTCGTGATAGGCGAACGAGTGACTCAGCTTGGTTACACGCTCTCGAGTGAAGAACACGGACCGATGGAGCTCGTCGAGAACGCTCGACGAGCCGAAGCTGCCGGCTTCGACTTCGTCTCGATCTCGGATCACTTTCACCCCTGGATCTCGGCACAGGGGGAGTCGCCGTTCGTCTGGTCGACGCTCGGCGCGATCGCCGCCGCGACGGACGAGATCGACGTCGGCGTCGGCGTCACCTGCCCCACGATGCGGATCCACCCGCTCAACGTCGCACACGCGGTCGCCACCGTGGACGAAATGCTGGACGATCGGTTTACGTTCGGCGTCGGGACCGGCGAGAATCTGAACGAACACGTCGTCGGCCACCGATGGCCCGAACACGACGTTCGCCTCGAGATGCTCGAAGAGGCGATGGCCGTCATGCGATCGCTGTGGACCGGCGAGACGATCAGTCACCGAGGCGAGTACTACACGGTCGAAAACGCCCGGCTCTATACGGTTCCGGACGACCAGCCGACGACGATCGCGAGCGCCTTCGGGCCACGGACCGCCGAGTGGGCCGCCGAATACGGCGACGGAATCTGGTGTTCGGGGCCACAGACTGAGATCGTCGATATCTACGAGGACGCCGGTGGCGAGGGGCCGCGATACACGCAGGTCCACTGTTGTTACGCCGAAACCGAAGCCGAGGCGATCGACACCGTCCTCAAGTACTGGCCCAATGGCTCGTTGCCGGGCGAGCTCGCACAAGAGTTGCCAACCCCTGCACATTTCGAGCAGGCTGCATCGATGGTCGACCGCGAGGACGTTGGGGCGTCTGGGACGATCACTGATCCGGATCCGACAGCACACGTCGAGGGTATCCAGGAGGCGATCGACGCCGGCTACGATCACGTCTACGTTCACCAGATCGGCCCCGATCAGGCGGAACTCCTCGAGTTCTACGAGGAAGATGTGTTGCCGTCCTTCGAGTGAGAACCGCGAGCGGAACGATCGCAACGGTCGGATCCGGACAGCAACGGCCCCATTCCAGTGAATCACTGTGGTCCGGGTCGCTGGCCTTTTGTCGTCCCGTCACGGACTCGAGAGCGAACACCGTGGCACTCCTCGTGACCGCGCTCGCGGGGGTCGTCTTCGGACTCGCCCTCGCCGCACCGCCCGGACCGATGAACGCGATCATTGCCGAAGAGAGCGTCGTCAGCGGCTGGCGGGCGGGGTTCAGAGCGGGCCTCGGCGCGATGGTCGCGGACGTGCTGTTTTTCGTTCTCACCCTGGCCGGCGTCGTCACCGTCATCGACCGATACCAGGTCGTTCGACCGGCCCTCTACCTCGCCGGTGGACTCTTGATGCTCTACTTCGCCGTCGGCGCGATCAGGGCGGCCCGATCCGCAGCCTCGTTCACGGGCGACGGCCAGCGCGCGTCGAAGGGATTTCGTAAAACGTTCGCGCTTTCGCTGACCAATCCGTACCAGATCGGGTTCTGGCTCACCGTCGGCGTCGGGTTGCTCGAGTCGGGCAGCCTGGACGTCCTCTCGTACGTTCCTGCGGCTGGCGATGGTCTCGCTGGCCTGCTTGTCGTCCAGACCGGCTCACCTGCGCTCCTGTTCGGCTTCTTCGCCGGGATCGGACTCTGGATCGTTACCTACCCCGCAACACTGGTGTCGATCGGTCGTCGAGTCGATCGGTTCGCTCCCGCGGTTTCCGCCCTCAGCGCGGTCGTTCTGGCGGGGTTCGGACTGGTGTTCTTCGTGGTGGGAGTGGGTCAGATCGGTTGATCGGGGGGGCTCGAATCGTCAGCCCATGCCGGCGATTTCGTCCTCGAGCCACTCCTGAAACCATTTAACGCGTTTGAGGCGCTGGTGAGCGATGCTCTCTGCAGTGTCGCTTTCGACGCGCGAGGCGGCGTCGTAGCCACGATCGAGAACGCGCTCGACCATCTCGTCTGCGTCCATGTGCGTTCGGGCTTCGTACCCCATGCGCAACAGCATCAGCGCCGTTCCGTTCGCACCGATCTTGTCGAGGAGATCCGCCTCGATGAGAGACTGCGTCTCGAGCGACAGGTCCTCCAGATCCCCCCGGTAAGAGTGGTGTTCGATCGCGCGACACACCTGATGAATGAACGATTCGGGATACTCCGAGCGCGATTCGAGATACTCGCGGGCGATCCGAGCGCCAGCTTCGGCGTGAAGTTCCTGGTCGGTCTCGAGTTTCGCGACGTCGTGAAAGAGCGCAGCGACGCGAGTCACATCGACGTCTGCGCCCTCCTTGTTGGCGATCTCTTCAGCGAGATCGACCACGTTCAGGATGTGGTTGTGGCGGTACTCAGCGGAGTGCCACGGATACCACCGCATTCGCCCACCCTCCTCTTCTTTTTCCACGCTGGCCGAGAGGTACTCGAAGACGAACCCTTTCATCTCCTCGAACTCGACGTCGGGTACCCTGTTCTCTTTTATTTCGACGCCCACGAGAGATCCCTCCGCAATAGACGAACGATAGTCATTGAGTGAATGTTCGGGAGTTTCGCTCTTTAGCCTTTGGTTCGCCGTACTGACCAGTTCGACGACCGTCACGAAAAGGCGACCGTTCGTGCGACGTGAACTATGGAGCGCTCGCTCGTTACTATCCCCTCGAAGTGTCGCGGAAACACCACCGGTAAAACCAAACATACACCGACGGAAATAGGGGTATGGTCAGTACGCAGGAGGGACGATCGATCAGGTGTCTCGTCTCGAAAGTGGGGCTCGACGGTCACGACCGCGGCGCACACGTCATCGCTCGAGCCTTCCGGGACGCCGGCTTCGAAGTCATTTACTCCGGTCTGCACAAGGCACCCGAGGAGATCGTTCAGGCGGCGGTCCAGGAGGACGTCGACGTGCTCGGAATCTCTATTCTTTCTGGTGCCCACGACACGCTCGTCCCGAAGATCATGGACGGGTTAGCGGAGTACGACGCCAAAGACGACACTCTCGTCCTCGTCGGCGGGGTCATCCCCGACGAGGACCGCCAGGAACTCAGGGACGCCGGCGTCGCGGCGATCTTCGGTCCAGGGACGTCGATCGAGGAGACGATCGAGTTCGTCCGCGAGAACGCACCCGAACGATGAGTCCCGACGACGACTCGCTGATCGCGGAGCTACTGGCGGGCAAACACCGCGCTCTGGCCCGCGTCATCTCGAAGATCGAGGACCGCTCGCCGGGGTACAGAGACCTCGTCTCCGCCCTCTACGAGCACACCGGCGGGGCCGACGTGATCGGAATCACGGGAAGCCCCGGTGCGGGAAAATCCACGCTCGTCGACAAGCTCGCACAACGCTATCGCGACCGGGACGAGACGGTCGGCATCATCGCGATCGATCCGTCCTCACCGTTTACCGGCGGTGCCGTACTCGGAGATCGCATCCGAATGGCCTCAGCCGTCGGAGACATGGACGTCTTCGTGCGCTCGATGAGCGCGCGCGGAACTCTGGGCGGGCTTTCGACCGCCACGATGGACGCCGTCACCGCCATGGACGCCTTCGGGAAGGACAAGATCATCGTCGAGACCGTCGGTGCGGGCCAGAACGAGATCGACGTCGTCAGGGCAGCCGAGACCGTTGCAGTCCTCGTCCCGCCGGGATCTGGCGATTCGATTCAGACGCTCAAAGCAGGAATCCTCGAGATCGCGGACGTCTTCGTCGTCAACAAGGCCGATCGCGACGGAGCCGATCGAACCGTCCAGGAGCTTCGGGAGATGATCGAACTCGAGTCGGGACACGGGTTCGAAACCGCAGGTCATCACGGTTCGAACTCGACGAGAAACCGTCACGGGACAGTGCTCGACGAGGGTCGCGGTGGCGCAGACGACGGCGACCGGGACGCGAGCCAGCAACGGTGGCGGCCGCCGATCGTCGAAACCGTCGCCACCACGGGCGAGGGCGTCGACTCGTTCATCGGGGAACTCGGCGCTCATCGAGAGTTCCTCGAGCGCTCCGGCGAGGGCGTCGAGAAGGCACGCAAGCGACACGCCGAAGAGATTCGAACGCTGCTTCGAGAGGACCTCAACGCCACCCTCGAGACCGAACTCGATCGGTCTGGAGGCGTCGAGACTCTCGCGGAGACAGTACGGCGCGGCGAGACCGATCCCTACACCGTCGCAGATGAGGTACTGGCACCCGTCACGGACTGTCTCGAGGAACTCGACGCGGACGAGAGCGACTGCGAGTAGGGCGGGAACCCGAGAAATCACTCGGATCGGAGACGCATACATCGTAACCCCAGGTCTAAGACTGTCGCCGGTGTAGGAGACGGTATGAACGCGCGAACAGTCCTCGGTGTCGCCGCCGGAATCGTCGGTGGCGCGGCCCTCAGTAACCGATTGCTCGCGAACCGCGCCGGCGGTCTCGAGAGTCGACTGCCGGGTGTCGAGCGGAACTATCGGTGGCGGGGCATCGATATCGAGTACACCGTCGCCGGCGAACCCACCGATCCGGACATGCTGTTGCTCCACGGAATCCACGCGGGGGCCAGCAGCGACGAGTTCGAACCGGTGTTCGAGCGGCTGGCAGATCAGTACCACGTCATCGCCGTGGATCTCCCCGGGTTTGCACGATCCGAACGGCCGCCGCTGGTGTACTCACCGACGCTGTACGCCGACTTCGTTCGCGACTTCGCAAGCGACGTGACCGATGAACCGATCGTGGTCGCCTCCTCACTCACCGGCTCGTTCGCCGTCGACGCGGCCGACGAAACGACGTTCGACTCGCTCGTGTTGATCTGTCCGACCGACGAAACCCGTGACGAACGGCCGCGGCTTCGGTCGCTCCTGCGAACGCCGCTCGTCGGAACGACGCTCTACAACGCACTCGCCAGCAAACCCTCGATAGAATACTTCTACGATCGCGACGGCTACTACGACAGCGACCGACTCGAGACGGAGACGATCGATTACGCCTGGCGCAGTGCCCACCAGCCCGGCGCTCGGTACGCTCCCGCCTCCTTCGTCGCCGGCTCACTCGACCCCGATTTCGATCTCGCGACGAAGCTCGCCTCCCTCGAGACGCCGACGACGCTGGTCTGGGGCCGAGACGCCGAACTCGTTTCGCTTCGAGACGGTCGCGATCTCGCGGAGGCCGCCGACCTCGAACTGGTCGTCATCGACTACGCGACGCAGTTGCCACACGTCGAACATCCCGAGAAATTCGCCGAGTACCTCTCCGCAGAACTCGTTCACAGCGATCTCGAGTCCGGCCGGGACGAGTAGTGACCAGTCACCGCACCAGCGGATCGAACCCGATTACCCGTTCGCCAGTCGTCTGCGAGACGGTGATCTCGAGTTCGACCTCGAGGCCGTCCTCGACGACATCCGGATCCGTACCGACGACTTGGCCGGTAATTCTGACCGGACCGAAATCCGCGATGGCCGTCGCGTAGGGTGCGTCGTCCTCGAAGGCGGGCGTCGGAACGTGCGTGACGGTGTACGTCTCGACCGTTCCGGTTTCGGGCACGTCGACGCGCTCTAGGTCCGTCAGGCCGCACTCGGGACAGACCCGCCGCGGTGGCAAGGACCCGTGTCCGTCAGGACACTCGAGATAGTACGCCGTCCCCTCCTCTGCGGCGTCGACCCAGTCGTCGAAGCCGGCGTCCTGGACGCCCTCTGACTCGCCGCTGTCGCTCACGGGATCACCTCCAGTACGTGAACGGTCGCACTGGCAACCGTTCCGCCTGCGTTGTGGGCCACGCCGGTGGTCGCACCCTCGACGAACTCGCTGTTGGGGTGTGTGCCGGCCAAAAGGGCCGCGATCTCGGCAATTTGAGACGCGCCGGTGGCACCGACGGGGTGTCCTTTCGCTTTCAACCCTCCCGAGAGGTTGACCGGGGTGTCGCCGTCCGCGGTCGTGCGCCCGTCTCGAGCCGCCGAAATTCCCTCACCGACACTCTCGAGACCGAGCGCCTCGATCGCGAGGACCTCCGCGATGGTAAAGCAGTCGTGGACCTCCGCAACGTCGACGTCGCCCGCGTCGACGCCGGCATCGGCGTACGCCTCCTCGCTCGCCTCGCTGGCTGCGGGCGAACGCGCGAGATAGTCGCGATCGTGGAGGGCCATTCGGTCGCCGCCCTGTCCCGTTCCCGTGATCGCGACCGGGGCCTCGAGGCCGTGTTCCTCGGCGTAGGCCTCGCTCGTCAACACGAGTGCGGCCGCGCCGTCGGAGATCGGACAGGAATCGTAGAGACCGAGCGGCGAGGACACCTGCGGGGCCTCGAGGACGTCTTCTACCGTAATTTCGCTCCGGTACTGTGCCTTCTCGTTGGGCAGCGCGTTCTCGTGATTTTTGACCGCGACGTGGGCCAGTCCCTCGCGGTCGCCGCCGTACTCCGCGAAGTAAGCCTGTGCCATCAGCGCGTATGCCCCGGGAAACGTCATCCCTGCGCGGACTTCCCAGAGGTCGTCGGCGGCGATGGCCAGCGCCTCGGTCGCGCCAGCGGTTCCGAGGTTCGTCATCCGTTCGGTACCGCCGACGAGGACGACGTCGGCCTCGCCGTTTCGAATCCGGAAGACGGCGTCTCTGACCGCAACGCCGCTCGAGGCGCACGCGGATTCGTACCTGGTTGCGGGTGCTCGGACGCCTGCTGCCTCGGCCATCAGCGGCCCCTGGTGGCCCTGGTGCTCGGAGAGTTCGCCCATGAAATTCCCGTAGAAGACGGCTTCGACGTCCTCGCGTTCGACACCGCTGTCTTCGAACGCAATCGTACTCGCCTCGGCAAAGAGGTCTCGGCCAGTCCGTTCGGGAACGTTTCCGAACGGAGTCAGCCCCGCTCCTGCGACACGGACGGGAGACATACACTCCCATAGCAGGTCGAACCGTTAATATCCCGCGGTCGAAGAAGACTCGAGACGGCGCCACCGAGACGGTCCGCTGAAACGAACCCGGTAGCCCGATCGAAAAGCCGGCTCAGGCGAACGTTTTGGAGACGTCGTCAGTCTCGTCGCCATCGGCCTGGATCTTCTCCCAGGCGTCGCGGAAGTCGTCCATCCTGATCTCGGTGCGATCGTCCCTGATCGCGAACATGCCGGCTTCGGTACAGATAGCCTTGATATCCGCTCCCGAGGCCACGTCGGCTTCCTCTGCGAGGGCCGTGAATTCGACGTCGTCCGAGACGTTCATCCCGCGCGTGTGAATCTCGAAGATGAGTTCGCGTCCCTCCTTGCCGGGTTTGGGAACCTCGATGAGGCGGTCGAATCGACCGGGACGCAAGATCGCCCGATCGAGCATATCGAAGCGGTTGGTCGCGGCGATAATACGGATCTCGCCCCGCTCTTCGAAGCCGTCCATCTCTGCGAGCAACTGCATCATCGTCCGCTGGACCTCGGCATCGCCTGACGTCTTCGATTCCGTTCGCGTGGCGGCGATGGCGTCGATCTCGTCGATGAAGATAACCGCAGGCTCGTGTTCTCGAGCGACCTTGAACAGGTCGCGTACGAGCTTTGCGCCCTCTCCGATGAACTTGTGGACCAGCTCCGAGCCGGCCATCTTGATGAAGGTCGCGTCGGTCTGGTTGGCGACGGCCTTTGCGAGCATCGTCTTCCCGGTTCCCGGTGGCCCGTAGAGCAAGACGCCGCTCGGGGGCTCGATTCCGACGTCGTCGAACATGCCCGGGTTTTCGAGGGGCATCTCGACGGTTTCGCGGACCTCCTGCATCTGATCTTCGAGCCCGCCGATGTCCTCGTAGCTGACGTCGGGACTTTCGGTGACTTCCATCACGCGAGCGCGGACGTCGGTCTCGCTCGAGAGAGACTTGACGATAGACAGCGAGTTGTTGACGGCCACGCGAGCGTCCGGTTCGAGGTCTTCGCGCATCTCCGCGGTGACCTCGGTCAGCGCCTCCTGGTTGTTCCCGTGCTGTTTGATGATGACGCCCTCGTCCGTAATCTCCTGGATCGTGGCGACGAACAGTGGCGACTGCTTGAGCTTTTTGTTCTCGTGAGTGAGCCGTTCGAGCTTCTGCTGGTATTTGTTGTTCTCAGCGTTCGCGTCGAGGAGTTTGTCTCTCATCTCCTCGTTTTGGGCCTCGAGGATTTCCAGCTGGTCCTCGAGCGCCTGGATCTTCTCCTGTTGGGACGTCTCGTCCTCGTCGTACGGGAGGTCGACGTCGTCCACAGTGTCACTCATCACCCAAGCTTTAGGTGTTTGTTCATAAGAGGCTTCGGGTATATGCAGGTGGCCCTAATATAACCACAGAGCATTAGATTAAACAGAAAATATTATTAGCTCGTATTGGGAAAGGGTATACGATGAGTGCATCAGAGACGGTTCGGCGGGAGGCCGACCAACGAGGAACGTGGGAGGACGTGCGGGATCTACCACCGAGTGCGAAACTCGTCGCGAAGGTACTCGAGTACAACGATACGATGACCCAACAGCAGATCGCAGACGAGACGCTGCTCCCCTCTCGAACCGTTCGATACGCGCTGAATCGCCTCGACGAGGAGAACGTTATCGACTCGCGATTTTCGTTCTCGGACGCTCGCAAGCGGCTGTACAGCCTGGACATCGACTCGTAGACTTCGAGCCGTTTTTGTACTCCCTCTAGTCTCCGCTCGACTTTCCGTTCGATCCGACCGCGAACGATAAGACACGACCGAAGTGGTCGATTGGAGTTGCGTTCTCGTCCGTTCACGAGCACTGGTCACGTTCGCTCCGGTCACGGAATCCCTATAGGGGCGACTCTCCAATGGCCGGATAGATGACACGGGTGATACACACGGGCGACACCCACATCGGGTATCAACAGTACAACGCGCCCGAGCGACGACGGGACTTCCTCGAGGCGTTCCGGAGCGTCATCGAGGACGCCGTTACCGCGGACGTCGACGCCGTGGTCCACGCCGGCGACCTCTTTCACGACCGTCGACCGGGACTGATCGACCTCCAGGGAACCGTCGAGGTCCTGCGGACGCTCGCCGACGCCGAGATTCCGTTTTTGGCCGTCGTGGGAAATCACGAAGGGAAACGCGACGCCCAGTGGCTCGACCTCTTCGCGGATCTCGGGCTCGCCGTCCGCCTCGGTGGCGAACCGGAGGTCGTCGACGACGTCGCTTTCTACGGTCTCGATTTCGTTCCTCGTTCGCGACGCGACGACCTCGAGTACGACTTCGGGCCGGTTCCCGACGACGCCGACCACGCGGCGCTCGTGAGCCACGGCCTCTTCGAGCCGTTCGCCCACGCCGACTGGGATACCGAACGGCTGCTCTCGGAGTCGACCGTCGAGTTCGACGCCGTCTTGCTGGGGGACAACCACAAACCCGATACCGCCGAGGTGCTCGACACCTGGGTCACCTACTGCGGGTCGACCGAACGCGCGAGCGCGAGCGAGCGCGATGACCGGGGCTACAATCTCGTGAGCTTCGAGAGCGAGGTCGCGATCAGCCGGCGCGGTCTCACCTCGACGCGCGAGTTCGTCTTCGTCGACGTCTCCCTCGAGGACGACGAGGGAGTGGATCGCGTCCAAGAGAGCGTCCGTCAACACGACCTCGAGGACGCGGTCGTAATCGTCACGATCGAGGGAGACGGAAGGCCAATCGCGCCGGCAGCGATCGAAGAACTCGCCGTCGACCGCGGTGCCCTCGTCGCTCGGGTCAACGATCGTCGCGAGCTACCCGACGAAGAGGAGGCGGTCTCGGTGAGTTTCGCGGACCCCGACGACGCCGTTCGTGATCGCGTCCGCGAACTCGGATTCAGCGACGCCGCACTCGAGATCGACCGGACCGTCCGAGACGGCGATCTGCCCGATTCGACCGTCCGTGAGAGCGTCGAACGGCGGGTTCGGGAGCTGCTCGAGGACGACCACGACGCCTTCGAACCGACATCCGAGCGCGACCCGGAGACGATAACGACGGTCGCAGACCGCCGTGGAAACGGTGGTGATGAGACGGATGGGGGTGCCATCGAGTCGGCGGCCGTCGAGGACGAGACCGACTCCACCGACGGAGTCGACGAATCCGATACTGACTCCACCGACGAGATCGACGGGTCCGACACGAACGACACCGACGAGCGGATTGAGAGAGCCGATCGAACCGATGAATCCGACTCGACGGAGTCGGACGAACAGGCCGATGCGTCACTGGGTGATTTCGCGTGAAAGTCGACCGGATTCGGCTCCGAAACTTCAAGTGCTACGGCGAGGCCGACCTCGATCTGGATCGCGGCGTCACGGTCGTCCACGGCGTCAACGGCAGCGGGAAATCGACGCTGCTCGAGGCCGTCTTCTTCGCGCTGTACGGCTCGAAAGCACTCGACAATCGGACCCTCGACGACGTCATCACGACCGGCGCGGACGACGCCGAAGTCGAACTCGAGTTCACCCACGACGGACGGGCGTTCCACGTCGAGCGCCACCTCACGCTGCGCGGCGATCGAGCCTCGACCACGAAGTGCGTCCTCGAGACGGGGACGGAGACGATCGAGGGCGCTCGCGACGTGCGCGCCGAGATAACGACGTTGCTGCGGATGGACGCCGACGCGTTCGTCAACTGCGCGTACGTCCGCCAGGGCGAGGTGAACAAGCTTATTCACGCCTCGCCGGGCGAGCGCCAGGACATGATCGACGACCTCCTCCAGCTGGGCGCGCTCGAGGAGTACCGCGAGCGGGCGAGCGACGCGAGACTCGGCGTAAAGACGGTACTCGACGGACAGCGTGAGGTGATCGAGGACGTCCACGGACAGGTCGAGACCAAGGAGGAAAAAGACCTTCACGAGCGCCTCAACGGTCTCGAATCCAAAACAGCCGAACTCGGAGAGCAGATCGGTAACTACGAGTCCCAGCGCGAGCACGCACAGCGAACGCTCGAAACCGCTGAAGACGTTCTCGACCGTCACGAGGAGACGAGAGCGGAGATCGAGACCCTCGGTGACGAAATCGAGACGCTCCGATCGAAGATTTCGGAGACCGAACGCGACCGAGACGACGCGAAAGACGAGATCCGCTCCCTCGAAAGCCGACGGGAAGAACTCGAGGAGGAACGATCAGCGCTGCTTGCCGACTCCGATCTCGAGGACGGAGCCGACATCGAAGCGATCGAGTCACACATCGACGACAGAGAAAAGCGAGACGACGAGCTTCGGGACGAACTAGAGGAGGTTCACGTCTCGATCACGGAGACGAACGGGAACGCGGATCGGCTCCGGGAGGAAGCCGCCGATCTCGAATCCCGCGCGAGTGACGCCCGCGAGGAGATCGCTGACCTCGAGTCGAGACTCGAAGCGGACGAAGAAACGATCACCGAACGCGAGGAGAAACTGGCGGATCTCGACGGCGAGATCGAATCGGCGCGGGCGACGTTCGACGACGCCGAGGTCGCCTTTGGCGAGACCGAATCGTACCTCGAATCACTTCGGGACGACCGCGACGAGCTGGTCTCCGAGATCAACGACGTGACCGCGGAGATCAAGACGGTCGAAAACGCGATCGAGGAGGGGACTGCGCTCCTCGAGGCGGGAAAATGCCCCGAGTGCGGTCAACCGGTCGAAGACTCCCCCCACGTCAACGTTCTAGACGACAAGCGCGACGACCTCGAAACTCTCGAGGAGCGTCTCGAATCCCTCGAAAACGATCGCGACGAACTCGACGAGCGGATCGAACGTGCCGACGCGCGACGGGAGAGCGAACGACGGCTCGAGCGACTCGAGGAAAACCGAGAGAACGCCTCACAGCTACTCGCGGAGAAACGCGAGGCGGTTCAAGAGCGACGCGAGCAACGCGAGCAACTGCGTGAAAACGTCGAGACGTACGAACGGGAGGTGGCGGAAAAACGCGAGAAAGCCGAGGAACTGACTGACGAAGTCGAGACGCTGCAGGCCGAAATCGGAGAGATCAACTCCGAACGCGGGGAGATTTCGACTCGTCTGGAAACGCTCGAGCGGTTGACGGAGATCCGGGACGAACGCGCGGAACGTCTGAACGAGATCGAAACGCTGCGCGAGCGTCGCAGCGACTGGCGGACGCTGAACGACGAGCGTCGCGAGCAACTCTCGGACAAGCGCGATCGAAAGGAAGAACTCGAAGCGGAGTTCGACGAGGAACGAGTAGCGACCGCTCGAGAGGACAGAGAGAGCGCCCGAGAGTATCTCGAGAAGGTCGACGAGAAGCTGACGGAGCTGCGCGAGAGGCGCGACGAAGTCCAGAACGCCATCGGGGCCGTCGAGAACGAACTCGACGAACTGGATCGTCTCCGCGAGCGTCTCGAACGCCTCCGCGAGCGCTGTGATCGCCTCGAGTCGCTGTACGAAGAGGCCGAGACGTTACAGACGACTTACGGTGACCTTCGTGCGGAGCTTCGACAGCGAAACGTCGAAACCCTCGAGCGGTTGCTCAACGAGACGTTCGATCTGGTGTACCAGAACGACTCGTACGCGTCGATCGATCTCGATGGAGAGTACCGGCTGACCGTCTATCAGAAAGACGGCGAGCCGCTCGAGCCCGAACAGCTCTCGGGTGGGGAACGAGCGTTGTTCAACCTCAGTCTCCGGTGTGCGATCTACCGACTTCTCGCGGAGGGCGTCGAGGGGAACGCGCCGATGCCGCCGTTGATTCTCGACGAACCGACCGTCTTTCTCGACTCCGGGCACGTCACCCAGCTCGTCTCGCTCGTCGAATCTATGCGGAATCTGGGCGTCGAACAGATCCTCGTCGTCAGCCACGACGAGGAACTCGTCGGCGCGGCCGACTCGATCGTTCGCGTCGAAAAAGACGCGACCTCGAATCGCTCCCGTCTCGAGCGACGGTCGCCGCCGGAAACGTCGCTTCTCACGTCTGAGACGTAGCGCGGGTCGTTCGATCACCGCGCGGCGGACCGAAACGCGAGAGCACCGTGGCTCTGATTCCGCGTCAGGGCTCACCCTCGAGTCGCGTTTCCGACGGCGAATCGACGATGGGTCCGGTTCGGAAAGTCTCGAGTGCGGTCCGGCAGGACTCGGTGAGTTGATACGCGGGCTCGCCGGCGACCGCCGTCTCTGCGAGCAGTCCGGCGGACGTCAGGACCGTCAACCTGCCGTGGAGGTCGCTCTCACATAGCGTGTAGCGATCGAGCAGCGTGCGGACGTCGATGGGTCCTCGCTCGGACAGTTCGATAAGCAATCCCAGCGTCTCTTCGTCGTGGACGGTCGTCAGGAGTCTTCGGTGTGGGTCGGGGATCGTTCGCGCAGCGGTTTCGAGGGCGGTCGCATCGTCGACAGTTTCGAGGCGGTCGTTCCGTACGTAACACTCGTTTCCGTTCTGTGGGTCACGTACGAGACTCGCGTGTTCGGACTGCTTGAGCAACAGGTATCGCTTGCCGGTGTCGTCCTGGACGGTTTTCATGATCGTTCTGATTCGTCCGGTATCTGTTCCGATGTGTCGTTGGCGGCTTGATAGTTGTGGTATCGTCTGACAGCCAACGCGAACAACACCACGCCACCAACGACAAGCGCGATGCCGTGCGTCGAGAGACCGTTGAACAGCGAAAGGATGAGGCCGAGCGAAACCGCGAGAACGGCGGCATTGACGACGAGAACGATTACCCAGAAGGTCCGTCGAAGGTCAGCGGGTACCTCCGACGGCTCGGGCAACGAGTCGGGTATCTCCGGTGTACCGTTGCCGAACTCGGCCGCGAGGTCGGCGCGTAACGTCGAGCCAGCGTCCTCGGTCGGAACGCGGGGGATCGTAATCGAATCGCTGTCGGGATCCCGAAACTCCGCTTCGGGGTCGTACTCTTCCGGTTCGTTTTCTGCCCGGTCTGGGGCCACACGCGAGTAGTCGACGGGCAAGACGAAAAAACGTTCGCGTTCGACCCGTGCTCTCGAGGTCGTCTCCGATCGGATCGACGCCGGGTAAGCGGTAAAAAGCGAGTCTTCCGGCGATATCAGGCGAGTTCAGCGAGCGGAATCGTCTCGGAGGTTTCCACCCATGCGAGTGGATTTTCGGCGTCGTAGAAGACGACACCGTCGTCGATTTCGTAGGTCTCGATCGTCGCAGTTCCCTTGGGCAGGGTTCGGTTCTCGCTCCGATCCATCACGTCGTCATCGTTCAGGGTAGACACATCGATCACCTGGTTCGTGGTATGTGTTACCATATTATATGTCTTTTTGCTCCTGCAATATCACGTCGTTCGATCGGTCGGATCGCGGATACCACCACACCCGACACGCCGTGAGTCGATTCGCAGGGGTTTTTATTCGGTGGCTTCGAACTCCGATATCATGACTGAGGCGGGCCAGACCGGACTCGCGGAGTTCGGCACGAAGTCCGAAGACCGGCCGGACGAAGAGGCAGTCGCCGTCGCGGGTAACGGTGGCTCGAGCGCCGCTGACGTGGTTGACGTCGTCGAAGAAACCCTCCCGGAATCCCAGGGTTCGCTCGAGCTCGCCGTGATGCAGGTCGACTACACGATCGCGGGCTACGGCGACGACGAACGGCCGATCATGCACGTGTTCGGTCGGACCACCGACGGCGAACTCGAGCACGTTCGGGTCGTCGGGTTCCGTCCATACTTCTATGCGCCGACGGAGACGCTAGAACGGCCGCCCGAAGAGGAATACGACCGACTGACGGGAAGTGCACAGTCGGACGAGGACGGCGATCCCTACGAGAGCATTCGCGGCGAGCGCCTGACAAAAGTGTTCGGACAGACGCCACGTGACGTCGGACAGGTCCGCGACGACTTCGAGCACTACGAAGCGGATATTCTCTTTCCGAATCGGTTTCTGATCGACAAAGACGTTCGCAGCGGCATTCGGGTGCCGGAACGACGGGCCGACGACGACTCGCTGGTCGTTCCACACGTGGAAGTCGAGGCGACGGACGTCGACGCCGAGCCTCGCGTGCTTACCTTCGACATCGAGGTTGAGGATCGTCGTGGCTTCCCGGAGGACGGCGAGGAGCCGATCGTCTGTCTCACCAGCCACGACTCCTACCGCGATGAGTACGTCATGTGGCTCTACGAGGCACCGGTCGGAGACGGCGAGATCCCGGCCGAAATCGACGCCTACGAGCCGATCGAGGGCGACATCGACCACGAGATCCGCAGCTTCGACGAGGAAGAAGCGATGCTCGAGGCCTTCATCGAATACGTCCGAGAAACCGATGGAGACGTCCTCACCGGCTGGAACTTTGAGGATTTCGACGCACCGTATCTCCTAGATCGCCTCGAGGAACTACAGGATCCCAACCACGACTACGACCTCTCGATCGATCGACTGTCGCGGGTCGACGAGGTCTGGCGGAGCAACTGGGGCGGCCCGGACATCAAAGGGCGCGTCGTCTTCGATCTATTGTACGGCTACCAGCGGATGGTCTTCTCCGAACTGGATTCCTACCGGCTCGACGCCGTTGGCGAGGCCGAGCTAGGTGTCGGGAAGGAACGCTACGCCGGTGACATCGGTGACCTCTGGGAAGGCGATCCAACCCAACTGCTCGAGTACAACCTTCGGGACGTCGAACTCTGCGTCGAACTCGATCGCCAACAGGAGATCATCCCGTTCTGGGACGAGGTCCGCTCGTTCGTCGGCTGCAAACTCGAGGACGCCCCGACGCCCGGAGATGCGGTCGACATGTACGTTCTCCACGAGGCACACGGTCGCTTTGCGTTGCCCTCGAAAGGCCAGCAGGAAGCGGGCGAAGAGTACGAGGGTGGGGCGGTGTTCGAACCGATCACGGGCGTCAAAGAGAACGTTACCGTACTCGACCTGAAAAGCCTGTATCCGATGTGCATGACGACGGTCAACGCCTCGCCGGAGACGAAGGTCGACCCCGACGAGTACGACGGGGAGACGTACGTCGCACCGACCGAACCCGACCCGATTCACTTCCGAAAGGAACCGGACGGCGTGATGCGCGAGATGATTACGGAACTGCTGGCCGAACGCGAGGAGAAAAAGGGGCTGCGAAACGAGTACGAACCCGGATCGGCGGAGTACGAACAGTACGACCGTCAGCAGGGGGCTGTCAAGGTTATTATGAACTCCCTCTACGGAGTATCGGGGTGGGAACAATTCAGACTCTACGATAAGGAAGCAGCATCAGCGATCACCGCGACCGGGCGTGAAGTGATCGAATTTACCGAGGTTGCCGCACAGGAACTCGATTACGACGTCACGTACGGTGATACGGACTCAGTGATGCTCGAACTCGGCTCGAGCATCTCGAAAGACGACGCTATCGAGCAATCCTTCGAGATCGAGAAACACATTAATGGGCGATACGACGACTTCGCTCGCGAGGACCTGAACGCCGGCTCCCACCGCTTTCAGATCGAGTTCGAGAAACTCTACCGCCGGTTCTTCCAGGCCGGGAAGAAGAAACGCTACGCCGGTCACATCACCTGGAAAGAGGGGAAAGACGTCGACACCGTCGACATCGTGGGCTTCGAGTACCAGCGATCCGACATCGCACCGATCACGAAAGAAGTCCAGCACCGAGTCATCGAGATGATCGTCAAAGAAGGCGACGTCGAAGGTGCAAAAGAGTACGTAAACGGCGTCATCGAGGACGTCCTCGCGGGCGATATTTCGCTCGAAGAGATCGCTATCCCCGGCGGAATCGGAAAGCGCCTCGACAATTACGACACCGACACGGCCCAGGTGCGGGGTGCGAAGTACGCAAACTGTCTGCTCGGAACGAATTTCCAGCGCGGCAGCAAACCCAAGCGTTTGTACCTCGATCGGGTCGATCCCGCGTTCTTCGAGCGTCTCGAGAACGAGGGGGCGTTCGACGCGCGCACCGATCCGATTTACGGTGCGTTCAAACGCGATCCGGACGTCATCTGCTTCGAATACGACGATCAGATCCCCGGGGAGTTCGAGATCGATTACGACACCATGCTCGAAAAAACGCTCAAGGGTCCGATCGAACGTATCCTCGAGGCGCTCGGCGTCTCCTGGGACGAGGTCAAATCCGGACAGGAACAAACCGGGCTCGATACGTTCATGTGAGCGGGTTCGAAACGCCCGGGCGTTCTCGAATTTCATTTCCGCGGTTCGAAGCGTTCATTCCGACTCGTCCGTGACACCCACCATTTGACGGGAAATATCACCGTATATCGGCCGTTGTACAGCATGAACGATTCTATTTTACCGTTTCGGAAAATTATCTTCTGGCTTTGTTATTGTATTCAATCAGATACGAAACCGTTATCAGGTGGACTCACTAGTACTCACACGACAGAACATATGGCACGTCTCGAACTACGTAACCTACACGCAGAAGTCGCGGAGGGCGACGAGAAGATCCTCGAGGGTGTCGATCTCGAGGTCGAGTCGGGTGAGATCCACGCGCTGATGGGACCGAACGGCTCCGGAAAGTCGACGACGGCAAAGGTCATCGCCGGCCATCCGGCCTACGAGGTCACGGAAGGCGAGGTCCTGATTCATCTCGACGCGAACGAGTTCGGTTCGGACGTCGACATCGACGACGACCAGCGCACCTGGAACATCCTCGAGCTCGAACCCAACGAACGCGCAGCGCTCGGGGTCTTCCTCGCGTTCCAGTATCCGGCCGAAATCGAAGGCGTCACGATGACGAACTTCCTTCGAACGGCGCTCAACGCGAAGATCGAAGAGCGTGAGGAGCTCTTCGAGGGTGCAGACGAAGACGACGAAGAGGCTGGATTCGAGTCGTCTCCGATGGAAGGACCGCAGGACGACGGCGAAGTCGGCGTTGCCGAGTTCCAGGAAATCCTCGCGGAGAAGATGGAACAACTGGATATGGACGAGAAGTTCGCCCGCCGCTACCTCAATGCTGGCTTTTCCGGCGGGGAGAAAAAGCAGAACGAAGTCCTCCAGGCGGCCATCCTCGAGCCGTCGGTCGCCGTCCTCGACGAGATCGACTCCGGGCTCGACATCGATCGCCTGCAGGACGTCTCGAACGGGATCAACGCCCTTCGTGACGAGCAGGGAACCGGTATTCTCCAGATCACGCACTACCAGCGCATCCTCGATTACGTCGAACCCGATCACGTCCACGTGATGCTCGATGGAAAGATCGCAAAGAGCGGCGGGCCCGAACTCGCTGAGGAGCTCGAGGACAAGGGGTACGACTGGGTCCGTGACGAAGTCTACGGCACCGCGTAACCGAATGTGCCTAGAACAACGGTAATAACCCTGCAGCCGTAACCATATACACAATCACATTATGAGTTCCGAACAAGATCACCTCAAAGAGACGGACACCGAAGCTCGGTTCGAGTTCAAAAAAGAGCAGAACGCCGCGGTCAAATCGGGCAAGGGTCTGACCGAGGAGGTCATACGCATGATCTCCGAGGACAAGGACGAACCCGACTGGATGCTTGAGCGACGCCTTCGTGCGCTCAAGCAGTATCACAACATGCCGATGCCGACGGACTGGCCCGGCCAGCCGGACCTGACGCAACTGGATATCGGCGAGATCGTTCCGTACATCCGCCCGGACGTCGACAAGCGCGAAGGCGTTGACGACTGGACGGAACTCCCCGACGAGATCAAAGACACCTTCGACAAGCTGGGCATCCCAGAAGCCGAGAAGAACGCTCTCTCGGGCGTCGGCGCACAGTACGAATCGGAGGTCGTCTACCAGAACATGCAAGATCAGTGGGAAGAAAAGGGTGTCGTCTTCATGAACATGGACCGCGCGGTCCAGGAACACCCCGACCTCGTCAAAGAACACTTCATGACGACGTGCGTGCCGCCGAGCGACAACAAGTTCGCGGCGCTCCACGGAGCCGTCTGGTCGGGCGGTTCGTTCGTCTACGTTCCCGAAGGCGTCACCGTCGAGATGCCGGTTCAGGCCTACTTCCGAATGAACTCCGAGGGAATGGGGCAGTTCGAACACACCCTCATCATCGCAGAAGAAGGGGCGGAAGTCCACTACATCGAGGGCTGTTCCGCGCCGAAGTACGGGTCCCACAACCTCCACTCCGGTGGCGTCGAAGTCTTCGTCGGTGAAGACGCTCACGTCCAGTACTCGACCGTCCAGAACTGGTCGAAGAACACGTTCAACCTCAATACCAAACGTGCGATCTGTGAGGCCGACGGAACGATGGAGTGGATCTCCGGCAGCATGGGATCGAAAGCGACCATGCTCTATCCCTGTACGATCCTCAAGGGTCGCGGCTCGACCGACACCCACATCACCATCGCCTTTGCGGGCGAGGGTCAGGATATCGACACCGGGGCAAAAGTCTATCACAACGCGCCCGACACCAGCTCGACGATCGAGTCCAAATCGATCTCGAAGGACGGCGGCCGGACCAACTACCGCGGCCTCGTTCACATCGCAGACGGCGCGGAGAACTCGAGCACTGCGGTCGAGTGTGACGCGCTGATGTTCGACAACGAATCGACCTCGGACACCATGCCGTACATGGAGATCGAAGAGTCGAAAGTCGACGTCGCCCACGAGGCCACCGTCGGTAAAATCGGTGACGAGGACATCTTCTACCTTCAATCGCGTGGACTCGACGACGACGACGCAAAGAAGATGATCGTCGCCGGCTTCATCGAGCCGATCACGGAGGAACTGCCGATCGAGTACGCGGTCGAACTCAACCGCCTCATCGAACTCGAGATGGAAGGAAGCCTCGGATAACATGTCTATGAGTACGCAGGTACACGCCAACCTCACGGAAGAACAGGTTCGGGAGATCAGCGGTGGCCTCGACGAGCCGGACTGGCTCACGGAGACCCGTCTCGAGGCGCTCGAGGCACTCTCCGACCTGGAGATGCCGGACGTCATCCGGACGCCCGGTCGGGACTGGACCAACCTCCACGAACTCGACTTTGAGTCGCTTGTGGACCCGTTGAACGCGGCCGAAAACAAAGATCAGGTCGGTCCAGCCGACGTGGACGTCCTTCCGTGGACACAAGCCGTCGACGAACACGAAGAGCTGCTGAAAGAGCACTTCGGTTCCGTCGTCGACCCACAGGAGAACTACCTGACGGCCCTGTCGACCGCGCTCTTTAGCACCGGAACCGTCGTCTACGTTCCCGCGGGCGTCGACGCCGAGGACGTCACCATCCGAACCGAGCAGAACTCCCGATCGCTGTTCAACTACACGCTCGTCGTCACCGAGGAATCGTCCTCCGTCACGATTCTCGAGCGTCAGGCGACCGGATCGGAGCGAGACGAACAGTACTACAGCGGCATCGTCGAAGTCGCCGCGGGCGAAAACAGCTACGTCCAGTACGGCGGACTCCAGAACCTCTCGGAAGACGCCTACAACTTCACCGTCAAACGCGCCGACGCGGGCACGTACGCGACGGTCAACTGGATCGAAGGCAATCTCGGAACCCAGCTGACCAAGACCGAGGTTTCGACGGAACTCAACGGCGACTCCTCCGAAACGCAGATCGTCGCTGCCTTCTACGGTCACAACGACCAGCACTTCGACCTCGATGTCAAAGTCTGGCATCGCGCAGAGCACACGACGGCCGATCTCGTTACCCGTGGCGTCACCGACGACGTCTCCCGATCGGTCTACGAAGGCGTCCAGGACGTCGGCCGAAGCGCCTGGGATACGAGTTCCTATCAGCGCGAGAATACGCTCATGTTGAGCGACGAGAGCGAGGCCGACGCCTCCCCGAAGCTCATCATCAACAACCACGATACCGAGGCGAGTCACTCCGCAACGGTCGGCCAGATCGACCAGGAAGATCTGTTCTACATGACCTCTCGGGGCGTCTCGCCGCGCGACGCGCGAAACATGCTCGTCGAGGGATTCTTCGTTCCCGTTCTCGAGGAGATCGCCGTCGACGAACTACGCGACGACCTCGAGGAACTCATTCGGGCGCGGCTTCGACAGCGCGAGTAACACCTCTCGCGTCGGCTCTCGTTTTTGTCTTCCGATATCCGGTGTGAACCGTTCGACCGACTGACGTTCCGGTCGGCGCGACAAACCGTCGATACTTAGGTATCGTCTCTCGAACGTGTCCCACATGGCCACCGCTGAGGACGACGACAACGCCGACGAGACCGGGGGCGTCGGCTCGACCGGCGAGGATCGCTGCACCCGAAAGAAGTGCGTCCTGATCACCGGCTGCTCGTCCGGGATCGGACGGGCAACCGCGCTCGCCTTTCTCGAGGAAAACTGGCAGGTGATCGCGACCGCACGAAACGTCGACGATCTCACCGCTCTGGACGAAGCGGGTTGTACGACGCTCGAACTGGACGTCACCGATCACGACCAGATCACACGCGTCGTCGAACGGACCGTCGAGATCGGCGGTGCGATCGACTGTCTCGTCAATAACGCGGGGTACGCACAGCTGGGACCGCTCGAGGACGTCTCGACGGTCGATCTCCACCGCCAGTTCGACGTCAACGTCTACGGTCCACATCGGCTGATCCGGGCCGCGCTTCCGCACATGCGCGCACAGGGAGACGGTCGGATCATCAATATCTCGAGCGTCATGGGTCGGCTATCGCTACCGGGTTCGGGGGCGTACTCCGGCTCGAAACACGCACTCGAGGCGATGAGCGATTCGCTCCGCGGTGAAGTCGAAGAGTTCGGTATCGACGTCGTCGTGATCGAACCTGGGACGGTCGAGACGAACTTCGAAGAGCGTACCGCGGAGGAGCTTCCGGGAGCCGAACGAACGCCAGCATACGGGACGCTCTACGAGATTATCGGAGACGTTCAACTGATCGGTGGCGGGAACGGAGGACCGTTCGCATCCGATCCCGAGGACGTCGCACGGGCGATCATAGAGGCTGGAACGCATCCCGAGCCGCCGGCCCGATATCCGGTCGGCCCGCTCGGCCGGTTCGGCGTCTACGCGCGATTCCTTCCGGACCGACTGCGGGATGCAGGGTACGTACTCCTGCGAAAAGTCGTCTGAAGGGAGTGTTGTGTTCCGGCCGACAGCTACCGTTTGCCCCCGGTCGTCCGCCCTGAGCCGCTCAACGCAACGTATTTCCAGATCGTTCCCGTTAGCAACACGATAGCACTCACGATGTCGGATGCGACACCGGATATCGTCGACCTCGCGGACACCGTCTCGGCGCTGCTGTATGCGGTTGCCGGATGGCTGTCGATCGCCTTCGGGATCATCGTCGCCGGCGGAGCGATCCTCGGTCTCGTCCAGAGCGGTATCTCTACCGGATCGGCGCTACTCGCGGGATTTATGCTCCTCTCTGCGTTCGTTTTCGTCTCGCTCGGCGTCTTCGTCAATCCCCGGTTTCGCCGCCGGCTGAATCGTCGTCACGGCCGCTCACAGTTCGGCAAAATCCGATCCGTCGATCAACGGGTCGTTCGACCGGACGAATCCCACTCCCAACGCTGCGTTGCCTGTCGGTCTCGAGTCGAAAAGGGACTCGTTCGCCGCTATCGAGAGGAGTACGCGGTCGCAGGGGTTCCCGTCTACACCAGCTCAGAGGGATACAACTACTACTGCCTCGAGTGTGCAACGAGCGATTTTCTCGGTGAGACGACGACCGGGGCTTCTAAACGCGACCTAGCGGTGGGCGACGATCGTCGCTCGACTTCGGCGGACGATCGGACGGAGCCGCCTGACGAACCGAGGGGTGAATCCACAAATCCAAGACGCGAGCGCGAATCCGACGACCAGCTTCGCGAACGGGAGTGATCGAGCCAGCCGGTCTACTGAACCGATCTCTCGGTACAGTCCCAGACGAGTCGCGGCCCCACCGGAACTGATGTCCACCGCAGACCGTCCCATACCTTCCCCGTCTCGGTGGCTACGACAGCCGCCGTGCGATGTCGGCTTCCGTGATGATGCCGACGGTTTCGCCGGCCTCCGTGATCATGACGGCCTTGTAGTGTTCGAGCAGGTTACTGATCTCGTCCAGGGTTGCGTCCTTCGAGACGGTGGGGAAGCTTTCGCTCATGTGTTCTTCGACAGGCTCGTCGCGAACGTCCGAGTCCAGGTGGACGAGGTCTCCCTGGCTGATCGAGCCGACGGGAATTCCGTCCTGAATGATGGCGAGTTGCGAGTACGCTTCGGCCTCCATCTTTCGTGCGGCCTCGCTCACGGGGTCTTCTGGAGCGATACTCACGACGTCTTCGTTCATCAGGTCGTCGGCGCGGACGACGTCGCTTTCTGCCTTCTCGAGGGCGTTGACGATGCGTCGGAGCGTCGAAAGTCTCGGATCGACGTCCCCGCCTTCGATACGCGCGATCAACGGCTGTGAGACGTCGGCTTTCTCCGCGAGCTCGCTCTGGGTCAACCCGAGGTCGGTGCGGCGCTGGCGCAGATCCGCAGGGGTCGGAAGCTCCATACCAGTAGATAACCACGGGTTATAGAAAGTACTTTGGATGGACGCCAATCCGTCGCGATCCGTTGACGCGACGAACGGATTACTCGTCTTCGTCGGTTTCGATGACTTGAGACACCGACAACGGGACGTCCCGGAGTGCGCCGCCGACCTCGCTCTTTGCGATCCGAGAGGCGTGTTCCTCGTTGTCGGCGTTGAACACCTCCATCTCGAGTCCGAGACCGACGAGGGACGTCTGGGCGGCGATAAACGCCGAATCGAACGGCTCGCCGCAGGCGGGACAGCCCGTTGCGCCCACTTCGACCTCGACGTATTCCAGCCCTTCACTGTTGAGTCGTTTCCCCGCTTCGCTGACGGCGACACCGATCGCGTCGTCGATTTCGTTGACGTCACGAACGAGCCACGCTGCTTCCATCGCGACGAGATAGTTTCCCATACGCTGTGGTCGGTCCGGGGGGTTTCCTGCTTTGCGGTTCCGATCCATCACTGCAAAACGGAGAATCCGGGGTCGAACTCTCCCGTACTCGAGTGCGCACGAGAATCCGATGATGCTCATAAGTTACGAGAAATGCTCGCGTCGATTCCCTCCCGCTTAGTTGGATTTCGTCTCGAGTGCAGGCTCGCTTGTCTCCTTCGAAACTACAGTTGAATCGCATGACTGCGCCGACCCGGTTTTGAATTAACGATCAGGATACTCTCTCTGAGTTGAGAAAGCTTATATACTACCTGCGTCTGGGGTCGTCTGAACGCCGATGATATCCCGCGTGTACCGCGCAACGCTGTTCGCACTGTACCAGCTCTGTATTGTACTCGGCATCGCCGCGATGCCGGTCGCAATGGCTGTCCGTCAGGCTGGAATCTCGCTCCCAGTCCACCGTCTCCTCGCAAACGTAGAGCAGGCCTACGAGGGAACGGGCCAGTAAGCGGTCCTCGAGCAGTCCCGTCAGCCGCCGTTCTCTCGAAGTCGTCCCGTTACGCTTTACCCCTGCCAGCCCGAACCGAGGGCTAATGACTGCCCAAACCGTCCAACAGGGCGATCTCGTGACCGTTATCGGCCTCGAGGTCCACGTCCAACTGGAGACCGATACGAAGATTTTCTGTGGATGTTCGACCGATCAGCAGAACGGGCCGAACGAAAACGTCTGTCCGGTCTGTCTCGGCCTGCCGGGTGCACTCCCCGTCGTCAACGAGGGTGCGGTCGAAGCCGCCGTCAAGATCGGCAAGGCGATCGACGCCGACATTCCCGAGGAAACCCGGTTTCACCGCAAGAACTACTACTACCCCGACTTGCCGAAGAACTTTCAGATCACGCAGTACGACGAGCCGATCTGTGCCGACGGCGAGCTCGAGGTCTCAGTCGAGAGTACCCGGCGAACGATCGCGATCGAGCGCGCTCACCTCGAGGAGGATCCCGGAAGCCTCCAGCACGTCGGCGGCGGAATCGACACCGCGGAGTACACGCTGGTCGACTACAACCGTGCCGGAACGCCGTTGATGGAGATCGTCACGGCACCGGACTTCCGAAGCCCGGACGAAGTACGTGCGTTCCTCGCGGAACTCGAGGAGGTCCTCGAGTATCTCGGCGTCTTCGATGCGGAGCGAGACGGTAGCCTGCGTATCGACGCCAATCTCTCGATTATTCCGTCGGAAGAAATCGACGGAGATGGCGAAGACGACATCGGCGCGGATGCACTCGAGACGGCAAACCGGACCGAAGTCAAGAACATCTCGAGTCACAAGGGCGCACAGAAGGCGCTGGCGTACGAGGAAACCCGCCAGAAGAACGCGATCCAGCGCGGGCGCGCGGTCGAACAGGAAACGCGCCACTGGGACGAGAGTCGAGGGATCACGGTGTCGATGCGCTCGAAGGAGGAAGAAAAGGACTACCGCTACTTCGAGGAGGCCGATCTACCCCCGCTGCGAGTCTCTCACTGGAAAGACGAGATCGCGATCCCGGAACTGCCGACGGCCCGCCGAGAACGCTTTCAGGCGGAGTACGAGCTGACCGAAGAAGCGGCCTCGAAGCTCACCTCGACGAAACAAGTTGCGGACTTCTACGAGGATGTCGCCGGCGAGTACGATCCCGACCTCGCCGCGACCTGGGTCGCAGACAACCTGCTCGGTGAACTCAACTACCGCGACATGGAGATTACGGACATCGAGGGGCGACTCGAGGAGGTTACCCGGCTCGTCGAGCTCGTCGCGACGGACGAGATCACGGCGAAAAACGCCCGCGAAACGGTGCTTCGAGCGATGCTCGATGGCGGCCGAACGCCGGACGAGGTCGTAGCCGAAGCGGATCTCGGAAAAACCGACGAAGGCGAGGTGAAACGGGCCGTCGTCGATGCGGTCGAGGAGAACCCCGATGCCGTCTCCGACTACGAGTCGGGCGACGACGGTGCGATCAACTTCCTCGTCGGTCAGGTCATGCAAAAGACCGGCGGCAGCGCAGATCCCGGCGACGTCAACCAGCTGTTGCGCGCCGAACTCGAAGAGTAGCGACGGAGCGAGAGCGCCCGGGCCCGGCGAGGGGTTCAAATTGTTCGGATCACTAGGATCGCTCGAGCATGGAGCGAACCCCGAACGGGACCGCCGTGGGAGTCGACGACCCCTACGAGTTCGCCGGCATCTGTGACTATCTCACGAACGACGGACGATGCCGATACGCCTTCGATCACTACGAAGCCGACCCGGAGTTCGCTCGCGACCGGGCACGGGAGGACTACGCCTGCCCGGTCGTCGACTCTGGATCCGAGGCTGATAGCGGCGCGCCGGACCGCGAGAGCGACGCTCTCCCTGGCTGGTCCGACTGTCCCCACTTCCGGTCGCGAAATCACGACCGCGAGTGCGTCCGCTGTGGCCTCGAGGAAAAGCGAATCGCTCACGACGACGAGCGCCCGTTACTCGAAGAACACCACCTCTCCTACGCCGACGGGCTTCGGTCCTCGGGCGAATCCGACGCGTCGGATTCTGTGAACCTCTCTCACGAGATCACGATCTATCTCTGTCGGTGGTGTCACGCCAAAGTCCACACGTCCTGGGCGCGGATCACCGACGACGTCGCGCCCGACCCGGACGCGATCGCCGCACTCGAGGATCGCCGGGGACGGGAGTACGACGAACTGGGGTTCGAATCGGCGGCCGAGCGGCGTGACGAACGGTAGGCGGTCGATTGCTGGAAGAAGGGACGAGGCGTGGTCTCGGAAACCCACGGAGGGAAGCGGGAAACGACCGAGTCGAGTCGTCGGGTTCGAAACCGTCGTCAGTCGAGGATATCACCGACGCGCCGGGGCTCTCCCTGCAGGTTCGGCTGTTGGGCGACGATCTTCAACACCTCGTGGTCGGTCACGTCGTAGTAGGATTTCTCCGTCGCTTCCTCGATGAGTTCACGCTCGAGGCGAAACTCGGTTCCTTCGTAGACGACGTCGACGCCGTCGTCGTCGAACGCAAGCGTTGTCATCGCCGGTCGTACGCGCCGGGAGTGTAAAAACGAGACGACTGCGACTCACCGTTCGTCCGCGAGACGGACGTCAGACGGACGTCAGCGCTAACGACGAAGTTTATTACCGGGCGGTCACATTGGACCGGAGTGTGGCCGTACGCAGGGATCCACTCGACGAACTCGTCGTCCCCGACGGAACGCAAGCCAAAGAAGTCGCCCTCGAGACCGGCGGAGACGTCCTCGTCGGTGCCCGATCGACCGTCGAGTTCGGCGTGCGCGGTCGGAACGTCCTCGCCGGCGAGAACGTCGATTTCGGCGGCGAGATTGAAGCCGACGGCGACTGTCGGCTCGATATGTGGTGCGACGTCGCGGCGAACGTACTGGTCGGACAGGACGCCTACATCGGTGAACGAGTCCACATCGGCGGCGAGCTCAGGGTCGCTGGTGACCTCGATATCGGTGACGACGTCGATATCGAGGAGGGCTTCGAGGCCAACGGCTGGATAGTTATTCGAAACCCGATGCCGACGATCGTCTTCCTGTTCGTCTATCTCAAACACCTCCTCCTCCTCGGTGAAGAAGACACCGCCCAGCGGCTCATCGACGAACTGGTCGACGACGACGGAGAACCCGATGCCGAGCCGCTCGTGATACCCCGAAACGCGACCGTCGGGGACGACGCCTGGCGCGTCTCGACGCCCGCGACGATCGGTTCCGACTGTCGCCTGCACGGAAACGTCCGGGCCGAAACGATCGAGGTCGACACCGACTGCGACATCTTCGGGAGCCTTCGCGCTCGAGGCGAGGTCACGGTCGGTGAGGGAACCCGAATCCACGGAGATCTGACGACCCGAGACGGAAACGTGCTCATCGAAGCCGATGCGCGCGTCCTCGGTGACGTTTCCTGTACTGACCTCGAACTCCGTCCGGGTGCCGAAGTCGACGGAACGATCCGCGCCGACGGCGAGATTACGATGGGAACGTCCGAGCGTGACCTCGAGTGAGGATTGGGTCGATGTTCGAGCGAGGTGAGGTCTCGTGGTCGACGCCGACTTCGAGTCGAGAGTTGATGATGGCGACGTCGATGACCATTCCCTCGTGGTCACCGATCAGGACTCGTCACCGATCCCGAATAGGCGCGAGAACACCAAGACGAAACCGGCGATAAACGACCTCGGCGTCCGGCGAGCGGTCGTCTCCGGGACGGTTCCGAGAAATCCTGCGCTGACGAGTGAGCCGACGAGATCGACCGTCAGTATCCCTCACCTTCGCCAGTGAACGGATTTTCTGTGGATTGTTACCCACATCCTTAATATCAACAACTACGATAGAGAAAAACGAGCATGATACTACTAGACATACTGCCGGGATGGAGGTATCCATGCGGTCGATCGTACTGACGAAAGGCGTTCCCGACTTCTCGGAGGGTGCTGTGTCCTTCGACGAAGACGGCCACCTGGAGCGAGGAAAGACACCGACAGTCATGAACCCGAACGACGGCTTCGCCGCCGAGGCGGCCTTACAGACGAGGGTTCGCCACGGCGGGCACGTCAGCGCGATGAGCATGGGGCCGCCGGGGTATGCCGAAGTACTCGAGGAAGCGATGGAGTCGGTGTACGCCGACGACAGCTACCTGCTTTCGGATCGCGAACTGGCCGCGTCGGACACGTGGGCGACGGCGATCACGCTCAGCGCCGGTCTCGAGAAGTATCAGGAAGAAGTCGGTGAGATCGACCTCGTCTTTGCCGGCTTCAAGTCGGCCGACGGGGAAACGGGCCAGACCGGTCCCCAGACGTCCTGGGCGCTGGACTGGCCGATCGTCACCCACGTGATCGCGCTCGATATCGATCCCGACGAGCGCCTCCTGCGGGCGAAGCGCCTCGTCGAGGGAGACGTCGACGAGATCGAGACCGTCGAAGCACCGCTCCCGTGTTTCGTCGTCACCGATCCGGAGTTCGAACCGACGTACCGCAAAGCGTCCCATCGACTGTCGCACAAACGGCTTCGATCGGAGACCCAAGGGCGAGCGAGCGACCACGAAGAGCATCTCACGACCTGGAGTCAGGAGGATCTCAACCTCGATCCGGAGTACATCGGACTCGATGGCTCTCCGACGATCGTTTCCTCGGTCGACCCGATTCCCAAAGCGCCGTCGGAGCGCGAAGCGACTATGATCGAGTTCGACGATGACGACGGGATGGGACAGGTTCTCGGAGAAATGCAGCCGTTCGCCGCGAGCGGAGGTGACGGTCCGTGACGGAGATCGAACCCGGCGAGCACACGGTCGACGAACTGAACGAGCGCCTCGAGACGGTCGACGATGAAGAGGTCTTAGAAACCGTCCTCGAGGCCGAGCAGTCCGGACAGGATCGAAAGACGGCCCGCGAAGCGATCCGCAGTCGACTCGAGGCCGTCGATGCGCCCGGTAACGAGGAGAACGGAGCGAGCGGCGGCGATGAAGACGACGAGAGTGCTGGCGAAGAAGAACCCGACGCGGGAGACGACGAGAGTGCTGGCGAAGAAGAATCCGACGATGGAGGCGAGGAAGACGACGGGCTCACTCACCCCACCCGTGACAAACGCCACGTTCGGGCGCTTGCGGACGGTGACTACGAGGACATGTGGGTCTTCTGTGAGACGCAGGGTGGCGAGTTGCTCGAGGTGTCGCGTGAGATGCTCGGCAAGGCTCGCCGGCTGATGGACCAGTTCTCAGAGGACTACGGGGACGAAGAGCGCGTCGTCGCGTACCTCATGGGTGACGACTGCGAGGGGCTGGCCGAGGAGTGCATCGCCTACGGCGCGGACGTCGCGCTCTACCACGACGATACGCGACTGGAACGGTTCCTCCACAAGCCGTACACCGAAATATCGGCTCATATGGCTCGCGGCGAGGGGACGGCCGAGAGTACGGACTGGCGCGACTACGACAAGCCCCGGTATATCCTGTTCCCGGCGACGAACAACGGACGGGATCTCTCGGCAAAGGTACAGGCGGAGCTCGACTCGGGGCTCGCCTCGGACTGTTCTGACCTGTTCATCGAGGAAAACGAGGTCTCGAATCCCGTCAAGACCGGCGAACCCGGCGTCAAAAAGACCTTCGAGAAGGTACTTCACATGAAGCGACCGGACTTCTCGGGCTTCGAGTACTCGACGATCCTCTGCCTCGACAACCCGGGTCGAGAGTTCCACCCCCAGGGGGCATCGATTATTCCGGGTAGCTTCGACCCGATCGAGCGCGACGACGACCGGGAGGGGGACGTGATCGAACACGACATGGAACTCGACGAGGACTGGTTCCGCGTCGAGATCACCGAGTACGACCAGCTCGAGGCCGGCGTCGATCTGACGGGCCACGAGGTCGTCGTCTGTCTCGGTCGCGGCATCGCGGACGACCCGACCGTGGGGATGGAGCTCGGACTCGATCTGGTCGACGCGTTCGAGGACGCCGAACTCGCCATTACTCGAGGAATCGTCACCTCCTCGTACCAGTTCGAGGGCCACGTCGAACGGTACTCGAAAGAAGAACGCCAGATCGGTGAAACCGGACAGGTCGTCGCCCCCCAGCTCTACATCGCAGCGGGTGTCTCGGGTGCGGTCCAACACAAGGTCGGCATGGACCAATCGGACACGATCGTCGCGATCAACACCGACACCGACGCGCGGATCCGAGACTTCAGTGATTACTTCATCGAGGGTGACCTGTTCGAGGTCCTGCCACGGTTGACCGACGCGGTCGAAGCGGGCGAGACGACGCTCGAGGCGGTTGCGGACGGACATGGAGGTGACGGACATGAGTAACCAATCCGAGAGAGAACACTACGACGCGATCGTCGTCGGCTGTGGTCCCGGCGGGGCGGCCGCCGCCGTACGACTTGCCGATCACGGCATCGAAACGCTCGTCTTAGAGCGCGGGACGGAAGCAGGTTCGAAGAACGTCTCCGGCGGTCTGATCTACGCGGAGGAGTCGGCACCGTACACCATCGACAGCCTCTTCGATGGCTTTCGCGAGCAAGCGGCCGAACGGCCGGTCACGGAGTACCGCATTCACAACGTTGCGGGAAACAGCGTCAAAACGTACGATCTCACCGACCTCCACGAACACGACACCGACTGGTGTGACGCCGTCCTCCGGCGACGGATGGACTCGTGGCTCGAGGACCGCGTTCACGAGAAGACGAGCGAAACCGGCGGCGGCGTACTGACCGATGTCCGTGTGAACGGCCTCCTGCGCGAAAACGGGGAGATCGTCGGCGTCACCTGCGACGAACTCGATCCGATCGAAGCGGATCTGATCGTCGCCGCAGACGGGGTTAACTCCGAACTCGCCCGTGATGCGGGACTGATGGACTGGGACGAGCCCGATGAGTGGTTCCAGGGCGTCAAGGCGGTCGTCGACATGGAGCCCGACGTGATCGACGATCGATTCGATCTCGAGGCCGACGAGGGCGTTGCTCACCTGTTCTCGGGCGACCTCTTCGAGGACGTTCGCGGCGGTGGCTTCCTCTATACGAACGAAGACTCGCTGTCGATCGGGACCGTCTTCCACCTCGACAGCCTCGTCGAACAGCAAGCGGAGCCACACGAGCTGCTCGACGCGCTGCTCACTCATCCGCTCCTCGCGACCTGGCTCGGGGACGAGTACGACGAGCGGGAGTACGCCGCAAAGCTCGTACCAGACTCGAAAAAGGTCGCCCATCCAGAACCCTACCAGGATCGGCTCGTCCTCGTCGGAGACGCCGCCGGCCAGATGCAGGCACAGGGACCCATTATCAAGGGAATGAACCACGCGGTGACGGCGGGTGCGCTCGCGGCCGACGCGTTCGCGGTTACCCGCGGCAACGCCGATCCCGAGGCTGCCGGCCGACGGTACGCACAGATGCTCGAGGACTCGGGAACGATGGACAAACTCCGTCCCCGACGGTACGAGGTCGCCCGCGCCGTCGGAGAACGCGACCTCGTCACGAACGCCGTCGATCGCGTTCTCGAGTCGCCGATCGGATCGATCGCGGTTGGTAACCCGATCTCGAACCGACTGCTAAAGCGGGCGTACAACTCGCCGTTCCTCGTGTCGATGCTTCCCGACACCAGCACGGGCTACGTCACGCTCCCGTCCGTCATCGGTGAGACTCACGGAAAAACGATCCACTGGGACAACGAGATCGAACCGCCGACGCTCGAAGAACGCATCGGGGATCTCACCTACGACACGGACGTCGGCAACCCGCACATCGAACTCGTCGACGAGTCCTACGACGCGAGCGGGGCCGCAGTCGCCACCTGTCCGGTCAGCGCGGAGGACTTCGGCGGCGGCTGTTATCGCTCGGAGACCGTCCAGACGAACGGAACCGAAAAGACGGTCGTTAGCCTCGACACCCAGCCCTGCGTCGAATGCGGGACCTGCGCCGTCGTGGCCGAAACCGAGTGGGAACACCCACGTGGCGGCAAGGGCGTCGAGTACCGGGAGGGATAACGTGAGTCGGTACGGTCCTCGAATCGCCGCGCTCGAGCGCCGGGCGCTGCGCGAGCGCGCATCCCTCGACGCGGCCGACCTCGAGTCGGACGAGGCGACGAGGTTCCTTCGGGACGGTGCCGGGCAGGCGATCTGGCTCTACGTCGAGGGCCGAACCGGTGGCCGGATGGTTCGGTTCCCACCGGCGGAGATGCGAGCTCTCGAGTGCGCGATGAACGCGTGGCTCGAGTGTTACACCCGGTGTTACGGAGTCGAACTCGACGCCGAGTTTACCGTCCGAGAAGCCGCGGAACTACTGCTAGAGACGCATAACATCGTCGACGTCGCTCAGTTACTCACCGGTGTGCCGTCGCGTGAGTGTCAGAGCAGTCGAGACGCTGTAGACACTACGACGTAAGCGAGCGTGAGGGAACTGACGCCTCGACGTGAGCGATCTGAAGCCGTTCGAGTCGGTGGCTAATCGCGCCTCCGGCCGGTGAACGACCGTCCGGATATAAGTCCACTCCGGTGGTACGATCTCAGCGACCATGTCCGTTCAATTCGAAAAACTCACGTTCGATCGACTGGGACACGCGACCGTTCGCGTCGAAACCGACGACGAGACCGTCATCTACGTCGATCCGTGGGGGGAGGTGCTAGAAGAAGAGACGGGCGATGGCGATATCGTACTCATCACCCACGACGATTTCGATCACTACGATCCAGCCGCGATCGATACGGTATCCTCGCCGGCGGCGACGGTCGCCGCCTACGAGGCGATCGACACGTCCGACCTCGATTTCGACGTCGTCGACCTGCCACACGACGGCAAAACGATGGTCGAGGGAATCGAGATCCGAACGGTCCCGGCCTATAACGATCCGAACGGTGCCCACGTCGACGACGATGGGAACCCGTTCCACGCGGAGGGGGAGGTCGTCGGTCTCCAGTTCACGCTCGCGGACGCGACGATCTATTTTCCGTCGGATACCGACTTCCTCGAGCATCACGGGTCGATCGATGCCGACGTATTCGTTCCACCGATCGGGGGTCACTACACGATGGATCGCAACGAAGCCGCAGCGTTCGCCCGGAGCGTCGATCCGGAGCTCGTGCTTCCGGAGCACTACGATACGTTCGAGGCGATCGAAACCGACGCCGAGGCGTTCGCCGCGGACCTCTCCGAGGACGGTATCCGAGTCGAACTGTTCTGATCGTGACGTGCGCGCCGGTCAACAGACGGAGAGTTTGATACGGATTACTGTAACGATTTACCGGCGCACCCGCGACCCGGGCGGCGGGTGCGCCGGCAACGATTTACAGTAAACCGTATGAGGGGATTTGGTCACTGAATCCGACCGTATTATCCACGAGTCATACAGGAAGAACGAAACCTATAGACGAACAGAAAGTCGCTATCGACGCCTCTAATCCCTTTGGAAGTGCTGTTAATGCCGTTGCAGATGTACCCGATTACGAGAACCATGACATCGATAGCTGACATAGAAATTCCAGCCGACGGAACCGGATTGGGGGAGCTCTTCGACGACGTCCCCGGGCTGACCTGTGAGATGGAACGCGTTATCGCCTCGAGCGGCCACGGCCTGTGGCTCGCTGGTAGCTCCCGATCGAAGATCGAGGACGCCCTCACGGACGCAGCAGCGATCGACACGTACTCGTGCATCACTGATGACGAAGAACGGTATCTGTACGACATCGAGTTCGACGACGGGACCGTCGATCCCTTCGAAGTCGTCCTCGAGCAGAACGGAACGGTTCTGAGCGCGTCGGCGTCGAACGGATCCTGGCTGTTGAGCGTTCGCGTCATCGATCGAGAAAACGTCAGCACGCTGTACGACCGGCTGGTCGAGTACGACGTTTCACCGACCATCGTCCGGCTGTTCGATCTAGCCGAAGAGAGCCGCACCCAGTGTGGCCTGACCGCGCGCCAGTACGAGACGTTGGTCGCTGCGATCGATCACGGCTACTTCGAGATCCCACGCGAAGTCTCGATGCAGGAACTTTCGGACGAGCTCGACATCTCCCACCAGGCGCTGTCAGAGCGCCTCCGTCGGGCGTACCGAGCGCTCGTCACCTCCGAACTCAACGTCACCGAGGAAGAAGCCACCGCACCGCCGCTTGCCTCGGACTAGCACACGCAACACGGGTCGTCGTCGGTACGCCCCCTCGTCCCGCCGACGAAGAGATCGAAATTTGGCAATCACTCGTTGTAGACTCGCCCCTACCTTTTTGTACGGGGTTGCTAATCGAATAGGCGTGACCGTTGATCCGTTCAACCGCGGTAAACATCACGGCGCAGTCGTCGTCGGGAGCCTCGCGCTCGCATCGCTGTTGTGGGCGGTGGGATATCCGTTTTCGCGGATTGTCGCCGCCATCCCGTGGTTTCTTCTATTTTTGGTGATGATCATCGGCCCGGTCACGAAGATCTGGCCGTCGATCAGTCGCCGCTATTCGGGGAACTTCCCGTTGAACTGGCGATCGGAACTCGGAATCTGGTTCGTGGGTTGGTCGCTGGCACACGTGGCCCTCGTGTTCCGATCGATGGGGTGGGACGTCGTCGGATTCGTCGTTGGCATGAGCGCGTGGGCGTTCGCCGCAACGGTCGGAGTGATCATCGCCGTGATTCTGGCGATCACCTCGAACAACGTGGCCTACCAGTATCTCGGGCCGAAAGCCTGGAAGTGGCACCAGAGTCACGGAACGTACGTCATGTTCTGGCTCCTGACGGTACACATCTATGATCAGACGTTCCTTCGGGGAGGGGTTCCGCCGGAGGATCCGCTTCACTTGCTGTACGTGGCCACTATTCTCGTCGTCGTGGGGTTGCACATTTGGGCGTTCCTTACCGTCGTCTTCCACTACCGAACGCACGGTTCGTATCCACCGAACATCTAGTGAGAGTACTGGCTACACTCAGAGTGTTCAGTAACAACGAGGACGCTCGTTCGACGCGCCAAAGCCGGCGGAGAAGATAGTTCATTGCGGAGCCGTCGTCTCGAGGTCGGTCCCGATTGACTGCTGATACGGTCTGCTGTAAGTCAGTACCGACGTATCCGGAGACCGGGTGCCGGATGCGCCGGTAAACAGTTACAGCAGACCGTATGACACGAAAGCTACGGTGATTCGTTTGCTTATTCGCTCGAGACCGGATGGATCAATCGGGCTATGCACTCTTGAGTAGCCGAAGCGCGATTCCGACGAGGATTACCAGGATTCCGGAAATCGTCGCGATCGGCGGAATCGGAACGAAAAGCAACACGACACCAGCGAGGATGACGACCGTCGAGAGTCGAACCATGTGGGTCGTTCGACGACTGGCGAAGTAGAATTGTGGCCGGCATTCTCAGCTAGCCACGTCTCACTCGATCGTTCCGACGATCTCCTCGAGATCGACGTCCGACTCGATCAGCCGGTACTCTCCGCCCTCGAGCGAAACCACGCCTTCGTGATGGAGGTGATCGAGGTGTGCGAAGGCCTCCCCGGGACCGTGAACGATGTGGATACCCGACAGGTCGCCAAACAGATGGGCGCTGACGGTCCACGGATCGGCCGGGCCGTGTTCTTCGAGAACGTCGAGAACCCGTTCGGTTCGGTCGCGGTGGTGATCGGCGATCGCCAGCGCGCGGTCGGTCGGCTCGTCGATGGGATCGCGGTGACCGGGCCAAACTCGGTCGTAGTCACGGTCGACGATCGTTCGAAGCGTCTCGAGATACTGCTCGAGCGGTCGATCGACTCGGACGTCAGCTCCGCCGACGTTCGGCGTGTAGACCGGTAAAATGGCGTCGCCGACGAACGCCTCGCTACCGTCCCCACCATCGCCGCCGTCGACGATCTCGAAGCAACAGAGCCCGGCCGCGTGCCCGGGTGCGTGAACGGTTTCGATCGTCCGTCCACCAACCTCGAGGATCGTCCCGTCCTCGATCGGCGTGGCGTCCGCCGGTTTTCCGTCGATCTCCCTCGTTCCATCGAGTATCGAGAGAAGCTCTGCAGTTGCCTCCGCCGGAACGCCCCAGACGTCGAGGAGCTCCCGTCGTCTCTCATCGAGTTCCGTCATCGCCTCGGGGTCGTGTTCGACGAGCGGCGCGTCGGCCTCGTGAACGAAGACGGTCGCGTCACTTTCGGCCTGAATCTCACCGGCGAGTCCCGCGTGGTCGACGTGAAAGTGGGTGAGAACGATATCGTCGACGTCCTCGAGTCCGTAGCCACGCGCGGCGAGACCGTCCTCGAGATCCGCTCGAATGTCCGGCGCGGAGACGCCGGTGTCGACGAGAGCGAGATCGTCGGTCTCCTCGTCGAGGAGAACGTAGACGTTGTTTCGCCCCTCAAATTCGTCGTTCCCCAGCGTGATTCGGTCCATGGTCGAACCCATTCTCCGGCGAGTATTAACGTGACTGATCGCGGAACGCTGATCGCTCTGTAGGTCCACGTTCGGGACAGCGCTTTCCTCGCTGGACAAACTACGTCGAATCGAAACCGATGCAACCGGTCGTTCACCTGATAATCGGATACCTCTGTTATGCGGTTTACACCCGCTGGCAGCGCGACGAGGTGCCTACCGATCGGGGAGCACTCGTGGCGATCGTCGCCGCGGCGCTGCCGGATCTCGTGGATAAGCCGCTCGCGGCCGCCGGGGTCGTACCCGTCGGACGAACCGTCGGTCACTCGTTGCTGGTCGTCGTTCCGGTCACTCTCGCCGTCTGGCTCGCCGCAGACCGATACGGTCGTCGAACGCTGGGAACCGCGTTCGCTATCGGGCTGCTTTCACACGTCGTAACTGACGTCCCCTGGCACGTTCTCTCCGGAGAGTTCCACGAACTCGGTTTTCTCCTCTGGCCGATCACGGAAATGCCGTCGTACATCGGAATCAAGCCCCTCGGTACGGTCCCTATCCTCGGGGTAGAGGCGACGACGCTGTGGCTCGAGGCGGTTATCTTCGTCGTCGGAGTCGCGCTGTGGATCCGCGACGGAAAGCCTGGATTCGACCCCATCGCGGAGCGGCTACTTCGGTAACTTCGCTCGTCTCGACGACCGCCCAACGTCGTGAACCGATGGAACGGTTTCGCGTCGCAATCTATCGATCTGACTTGCGGTCGCGAACCGACGGTTCAACTCACCGTTCGGTCTCGTTCGACTCGAGGTCCGCCGGCGTCTCGGGTTCGACGTCCGCGAGTCGCATCGCGTTGCCCGTCACACCGAGGCTCATCCCCATGTCCCCGATGAGGACCGCATGGATGACGGTGACGATACCGACCGGGGTTCCGGCGGCGAGGACGGCCTTCACCGCGAGACTTGCCCAGATGTTCTGTCGAATGACGTCGTTGGCCTTCCCAGAGAGTTCGTAGAGATACGGCAATCGAGTGAGATCGTCGCCCATCAGCGCCACGTCGGCGGTCTCGAGCGCCGTGTCGGTTCCCGCGGCACCCATCGCGATACCGACGGTCGCGGTGGCGAGTGCGGGGGCGTCGTTGATCCCGTCACCGACCATGGCGACGTGACCGCGTTCGTCCCCGCCAGTTCCGTGCTCGCGCTCGAGTCGGTCGATCCACTCGAGTTTCTCGTCGGGGAGCAACTCGGCGTGGTACTCGTCGATGCCGACCTCGGCCGCGATCGCACGGGCGGTCCCCTCGTTGTCGCCGGTGAGCATGACGACGCCGACGCCCTGATCCTGCAGTCGCGAGACGGCCCACTTCGCTTCCGGCCGGACCCGATCCGAGACGGCGACGATCCCGAACGGCTGGTCGGCGGTTCCGACGATGACGACCGTCTTCCCCTCGGCCTCGAGTCTCGGAAGGACGTCCTCGAGCACGTCGAGACAGCCCGCGCGGTCGCACTGAGACGTCGACTCGTAGCCCATCGACTCGAGCGTCACCCCTCCGTCGGTCGTCGCGTGGGCGTGAGAGAGGTTCGCCAGCCCGTCGAAGAGATCGGGTTTACCGACGTAGTGTGTCGTGCCATCGATCTCCGCGCGGACGCCCTCGCCGGTCAGCGCCTCGAACTCGTTGATGCGGATGTCGTCCGTCGAGACGCCGCGTTCGTCCGCGTAGCCGACGATCGCGCGTCCGACGGGGTGTTCGCTCCGGTCTTCGACAGCGCTCGCCCGCCGGAGTACGTCGTCCTCGTCGGCTCCCTCGAGCGGAATCACGTCGGTGACCGAGAGGTCGCCCTCGGTCAGCGTTCCCGTCTTGTCCACCGCGAGGACGTCGCTGTCGCCGACGGCCTCTAAGTGACGGCCGCCCTTGATGAGGACGCCGTTTCGTGCGGCGCTCGTGATGCCCGAAACCACGCTGACGGGCGTCGAGATCACGAAGGCACAGGGACAGGCGATAACGAGCAGCGTCAGCCCCCGCAGGAACCAGGTGTTCCAGGACGCGCCGGCGAGAAGCGGCGGACCCACCGCAAGTCCGACCGCGAGGACGACGACGATCGGCGTATAGACGCTCGCAAACCGGTCGACGAACTGCTCGCGTTTCGTCTGCTCGCGTTCTGCGTCTTCGACGAGCCGAACGATCCGGGCGATCGTCGAGTCGTCGGCCTCGCGGTCGACCGAAATCTCGAGATACCCCGATTCAGCGATCGTACCGGCGTACACCTCGTCGTCCGCCGCCCTGTCGACGGGAACGCTCTCACCGGTGATCGGTGACTGGTCTACGGCGCTTTCACCCGCGAGAACGACGCCATCGGCGGGAATCTTCTCACCCGGTCGAACCACCACGACGTCGCCGACCTCGAGGGCCTGGACCGGAACCGTCTCCTGACTGCCGTCTTCGCGCCGAACGGTCGCCGTTTCGGGGGAGAGATCCATCAGCTCGCGCAAGGAGTCCCGAGCACGATCCATCGAGAATCGCTCCAACAGTTCAGCGACGGAGAACAACACGGCCAGCATCGCCCCTTCGAAGGGGTGGTGTGCCGCGACGCTGGCGACGATACCCACGCTCATCAGGAAGTCGATGTCCAGACTCCGATTGCGAACGGAGTAGTACCCGTTGCGAATGATCGGCGTGCCCGCGATCACCACAGCTCCGATGAACAGAAGATGCGAGAGGGCGTACGTTCGCCCGGCGACGCTCGCCAGCGCCGGATCGAGAGCGGGAACGACGAACTTCAACGCCATTCCGGCGGTCACGAAGACGGCACCGATCGCGGTAGCGACCGCGCGACGGCTCGTCAGGATGGTCCGCTTTTCGATGAGTCCGTCGTCGTGTTCGCCGTGGAAGGTCGCCTCGTATCCGGCGGACTCGATCGCGCCGGTGATCGCGCTCCGATCGATTCCGTCGGTGACGGCGACGGTGACGCGTCCAGACGCCGGCTGGGTTTCGATTCTCTCGAGATCCTCGAGGCCATCGAGTGCGTTCTCGACCTTCGACGCACACGAGGCACAGTCCATATCGGGGACCGAAAGCGTCAGTTCGGATTCGCCGGAGTCGACTTCGTAACCGGCCGCCCGAACACGCTCGCGGACTTCGTCTTCGCTCGCGAGCGCCGGATCGTACTCGACGAGCAATCGCCCGCTCGTTACCCGCGGCTCGAGATGGTCGATGCCCTCGAGCCGTTCGACGCTGTTCGTCACTTTCCCGGCACAGGACGGACAGTCCATGTCGGGGACCCGAAGCTCGAGCCGACGAGTCGTGCTCGTGGTTCCCGGCCGGGGAGAAGCCGACGGATCGGAATCGCTCATTACCGCTCCGTAATCACCGAGTGACTATACAGGTTATTTGGCGTGCGCTAACTCTATCGTTGCAGAGTGCCAATCGAGCCACACTCCGACGGAATCTTCTCGTCCCAGGCCGTCTCATACGGTTTGCTGTGACTTTTTACCGGAGCGACCGCGAGCCGTCCTGCGGTCGCTCCGGTAACGACTTACAGTAGACCGTCTCAAAGGGACGCAGCGAGCCCGTCGATCGGTTCGGATCCGTCGACGAACGTCGTCGCAAGCGTCGCCTCAGCTCGACGGAGGCGATACGAAAGCGTCGATCGCGGCACGTCCAGTCGGTCTGCGAGATCGGAGAGTTCGATCGCTCTCGGCGTCTCGTAGTAACCGTAGTCGACTGCGGCGCGAAGGGCGTCCCGCTGCTCGTCGGGGAGAGTCTCCTCGGGTTCGATGCCGGCACGCTGGGGATCGAGTTCCGTCAATCGGAGCATCTCCATTCCCGTACACTCGCCGACTTCCTCGCCCAGCGCGTCGAAAAACTGGTGGATCGGTGCCTCGTTCCCGAGAACGATTCGCCACCGGTATCTGCGGCCCTCGCGGTAGGTCTCGAACAGCAGTCCGTCACCGAGATGCTCGAGGGCGACGTGGGGCACCGACGTACAGACGGAGGTCCGCTCCCAGTACGTGTAGACGACGAGGGTGTCGTTGGACCGATCGAGAACCTGAACCTCACAATCCGCGCCACAGTCGTCCTTGACGAGACAGTCCGCGAAGTAGTCGGCGTTCTCGTAGGCGCGCTCGAGCGCCTCGAGGGCCTCACCGGATCCGCTGGCGTGGTCGACCCGCCAGAGACTGTCCGCGCTGACGTGACACGACAGCGATCGGATCGACGTGTCGGGGTAGTCGGCAAGTACGTCTGCGACCGGATTTGTCCCCGGATCGTACTCGAGGGCGAAGACGAATTCTCGCATGGTTCTAGAGAGGGGAGGACGCATCAAATGGTTTCCTCCTCGGCGTCGTAGCTCGGACAATGACCGAGCCGGCCGACTCGAGTGAAACGAGCGGGTTCCGTGATTTCTGGTCGTTTTACCGACGGTACACGGCTACGGCCGTCCACACAGCCGCAACAGCGGGACTCGCGATTTTCGGCCTCCTCGTGTTCGTCGATCCGCTCTTTGCGGTGGTCGCGATCGCCTGTTATCTCGCTCCACCGATCGTCTTGTACGTCCGGACCGACGAGCCGACGTATCCGCAGGCATCCGATCCGAGCACGAACGCCAGCGGACGTGAACTCGACACTGAAGCCGACCCGGTCGCTGATGAGATGACCGAAACCGCTGTCAACGGCGTTTCTGAGTCGACCATATCAAATACCGACACCGACAGCGACAACGGTGATAGCGACACCGACAGAGACAACGGTGATACCGACACCGACAGCGACACCGATTCTGACAGCGATGACCGTGATGCCGACTCCGATGGCTGATCGGTCGGTTCGAGGAAGTCGATGACTGCTCGAGTCGGATCGATCCGAAACGGATTCGTTTTCAGGCGCGCTTTTTCTCGGGATCGGCTCCCTGTGGGTGATAGTCCCAGAAGTCACCGGCACGCATCGCCGCACCGACGGCCTTGTGCATATCCGTGATCGTCTCGAACTCCGTCTCCTCGACGTACTCGAAAATTTCGCTGAGCGGGACGACCGTCTCGTAGTTGATTCGGATCGGGTCGTCTCCATACTCGGCGACGAACTCGTCGCGCTCGAGCGGGAAGTCCGCCTCTTCGTCGACCTTCTTGGCGATGATCGCCATATCGTACTTTCGTCCACCCTCGCTGCCCTCCTCGCCGTCCGGATCGTGGGGCCACTCGCTCATACGCTGACGTGTGTGTGGCTCGCGCAAAAGGGTTTCTCTCCGCTTCCAGACGCACGCTCGAATGCCGTGACCTTTAAGCAGCCTTCACTCACGTGTGAGGGTATGAAAGCAACCGCGATGGCCCATCCGATTCAGGGGCTGATCAAGTATCACGGGATGCGCGACGATATCGAACGCCTCCCGTATCACGACAGCATCAGTCTCTGTACCGCGCCGAGTCACACCCGGACGACCGTCGAGTTCTCGATGGAGTACGACGAGGACACGTTCGTCGTCGACGGCGAGGAACTCGACGGGCGCGCGTACGAACGCGTCGAAGCCGTCGTCGAGAAGGCCCGCTCGCTGTCGGACGCCGCACACACGGTGTATCCCGTTCGTCTCGAGAGCGAGAACAGCTTTCCCTCGAACGTCGGACTCGGCTCGTCGTCGTCTGGCTTCGCTGCCGCGGCGGTTGCACTCGCTGAGGCGGCGGAACTCGACCTCTCGCTGTCCGAAATTTCGACGATCGCCAGGGTCGGCTCGGCGTCGGCCGCCAGGTCGGTGACCGGCGCGTTCTCGCAACTCGATTCGGGATTGAACGACGATGACTGTCGGTCCCGCCGCCTTCCGACGAATCTCCACGAAGATCTGAAGATTATCGTCGGGCTGGTTCCCTACCACAAAGAGACCGAAGACGCCCACCAGGAAGCCGCGGAAAGTCACATGTTCGACGCCCGGATGGCACACGTCCACGACCAGCTGGTGGAGATGCGAGACGCGCTCAGAGCCGACGATTTCGAACGCGCGTTCGATCTCGCAGAGAAGGACTCGCTGTCGTTGACGGCGACGACCATCACCGGGCCCTCGGGATGGATCTACTGGCAGCCGGCGACGCTGAAGATATTCAATCGGGTCCGCGAACTTCGCGAGGAAGAAGAGATTCCGGTTTACTTCTCGACAGACACCGGCGCGACCGTCTACGTCAACACCACTGAAGACCACGCCGAGTACGTCGAGGAAGAAATCGCAGATTGTGGCGTCTCGACGACGACGTGGGAAGTCGGCGGTCCGGCGCGCCTGCTCGAGGATGACGACCACCTGTTCTAGAGTCGAACTGTCTTTCGGTCCACGCGCTTTTCGATCTCGCTGACGTCGTCGCAGAGCGCAGGTGACGAATCGAGTCCCGAGACGCGAGGAAGGTCACGTCCAGCGATCGAGTCCCGTCTGCGTGAGGCTCTCCTCGATGCGCTCGAAGCCGCGTTCGACCTCCCCGGCGTCGACGTTCCACTCGTCGGTGACGTACTCTCGAGCCGCCTCGATATCCGGGTCGAGCGACGGTTCGACGTCGTAGTCGTCGGTCACGTTCGGCTGTCGGAAAAGCTGTCGAACGCGGTCGCCGTACTCGATGCTGTCACCGCGGGCCTCGAGGACGCTCCAGAGGTCGCCGTGTTCCGTGATCTCCGCGATGGCCGTCTTCGGACCGATTCCCGACACGCCGTCGTTGAAGTCGGTCCCGATGAGAATCGCGGCGTCGATGAGTTGCTCGAGGGTGAACTCGTGGTGATCGAGGGTCGCCTCGAGGTCCATCGACTCGGGATTTCCCTTGCTGGTAAGCTGGCGCAGCGTCAGCGGCGCACCAAAGAGCAGCGCATCGTAGTCCTCCGATCCGACGTACTCTGCGTCGCCGCGACGGGCCATGTGTGCCGCCTGTGCTTCCCCCTCCGCGGGGGCTTCGACGATCGGAACGTCGAGCAATCGGAGGAGCTCGCGGCTGGTCTCCTGGATCGTCGGCGTCAGCCGCTGGGTACGCGACTCGAGTTGGGCGATCGCGACCGCATCACCCTCCTCGCGGGCGACCTCGAGTTGTTCCTCGTACGTCTGGCGTTGTTCGCGTCGGGACTCGATCTCGTCGGCTTTGAGTTCGGAGGGGCCACCGTCGAACACCATAACCGGCGTAACGTCGTTCTCGAAGAACTTCGGGAGTCCCTGAACGATTCCGATCAGGTTGGCGACTTCCGTTCCATCACCCGTCGTGTATTTCTCGCTGTTCGTCCACTTTACCGTTGTCGTCAGGTACCGGTAAAGCCAGTTGTGTGCGTCGACGGCGACGACACCTTCGATCTCCTCGAAGGGAACCTCTTCGATCACGGCGATATCCCGGAGCGCAGCGTTTCCCATTGCAGTGGTCTTCGCAGGAGTGGGATTTGAATCGTTGGCTTCCGGCGTGGCCGGGACCCGTCCGGATTATTCGACCTCGTGTTCCATCACGTAATCGCACTCCCACTCGTCTGCAGACCACGGGAACCGAGTCAACGTCTCGGAACGATCACTGTCGCTTACAGTTACCTCGCTATATTATTGATCCGCGTGCAGGCTGTACCTCGTCAGCGTATTCGTTGACGTTGATATCCAGCCTTCCACCAAGTTCCGGTAAGACAGTGGCAGTCGAGAGATCGAGTACGACTCGTTCTGGTTCATCGCCTGGCTGGGCCAGCATCTCGTGACCAATATAAGCGACGGGAATATTGACGAAATCGGCACGTCCGGTGTGATTCGATAATTACGCACGAACAGTTCCGCGTTGTGACTTCGATGAAGTCTATTCTGTAAGAGAGAAGTTCTCAGCCGAAAAGTGGGGAGTCCAGCCGTTTCGAAGGTCCTACCTCGGGGTAGAGAACCCTCTCCATGGCTTTAATTCCGAGTGGACTCGCCGCGCGGGCAACTGAAATCCGCCGTCATGGGCAATCGCAGTACGGAGGTGGCGGATCGTGATCCGACACCGCCTGGCTTCCTATGGTCGAACGGGTGATGAAAATCTCTCGGAAACCATCCGGACGAAGCCGTCGTCGAACTTGTCCCCGCGAGTCGACTGTACGACGTCGAAAGCGGATTCGTCACCGTCCATCCCGCTTTGCAAGCGACCGACGAACAGGTTCGTCGCGCGCTCGAGAATCGAGGTGAGTCGGCTTGACCTCCTTCCAAGACGATGGTTCTACTCGACGCGAGTGCAGAAAAGGGGCGACTGCATCGGTTCATCTGAGCGCTCGGAACTCGTTCGGCCCACAGGAGCAACGCTCTGTTCCGATAGGGCGAATACTCCCATCCGAGAGTTGTTTCGCTGCATATGACGAATTGCAGCGGTTGCACACGCCCACAACGCGGCTGTGGTCGCGCAAGACAATCACCCCGCTCGGTGTTGTGCATGAGTCTAACTTCAACCCCTATGAGAACGCACGTGTAAGTCGACGAGAAGCGATATTCACGATCCCGAACCGGTCGCGAACGATCGATTCTCCGAAGGAGTCGATCGGTCTCGAAAAGCGTCCGAACGAGACGCTCTACAACGAGATCGACCACTCGTGGTCACAGCTCAGACACCGAAAGTTCGCGAGCGTATCTCCTCGCTCACGTACTTCTCTAGTTCTCCCCAGCCATCGCCACACGCCGGACAGCGGGCGTTCATTCCCACTCTGTTTAGCGACCCGACCCGTTTCGGTACCGTCCCTGAACGTTTTGGTATTCCGAGCGGTGCACAACTCTCCCGTCTCGACCATCGGACGCGCTACACCAGAACCGTTCCCGAGGACGGTGATTCTCGATGAGTCGTCTCGTCGAATCGGACGAGTGCGACCGGTGTGATGCGTCCGTTCCAGCAACGCGTCGTCTCTGTCCTGCGTGCGCTCGAGAGGTTCGGCGCGCTCGAGGTGGGTCCGCTGTGAGTTCTCGAGCGTCCGCCCTCGAGAGTCCGAAGGCCAGCGGTGCCGCTCTCGAGGCGCACCTGATTCAGTCGATCGAGGCGCTCGAGTACGCCGGTGACCGAACGGCGACCTGGTACGACGCGCGGACGACGACAATTCTCGAACCGAGTTCGTCATTGCTGTTCTTTGGCATCGTTCTCGTCGAGCCGGACGTCCCGGTCGAGATCAAAGGCTGCCAGATCGAGACGAGTGACGGAAGCCGGTCGACTCGAGGGCGCTTCTACGTCAAACGTGACGCCCACGAGCAACTGATCGAGCACCAAAATCGCTCGAGCCGCGATCTGTGGCGGCATCGTCCGAGCGACTTCCTTCGTTCGCGTCGACTCACCTTCGACAGCGTCCTCTCGATTGACTTCGACGGTCTCAACGCTGTAAATCCACGGATCAAGGTTCTTTAGCCCTTTCACCCATCCTTGGTCGTTCTTGTAGAGCTGCGCTTGCTCACAGTAGTAGTCGGAGGTCAACGCCCATGGGCGAAGTGACACCCAATAGTGGACGACAGCAACGTGTAGCGTCGTTTTCGCCTGCTCGAGAATGTCCGAATCTTGCTGTCTCGCCATCGTCTCGTTGAATTTTCGGAGGGCAAGGCGTGTTTCTCGAGCTGCCTGTTGTGTATCTCGGACTACTAAACCAGTATTGTTTGTTTGCACAACTACCGCTTTCAAATTACCTCCCTTATACATTCGGTTAGTACGACCAATAGGGCTACGATGATCGAAAACTATGAGGGGGCTTCAATCGTTAACATAATTATTTTTATGTTCCAGGAAAAATTTTAATATAGTACCTATTGTGGTAGTGTCATAGTTGTTGAAAAAACCAGCAGAAGGACGGTATTGAAGGTAGTTGGAGGAACCACGGCTCTGAGCGGGACAAGCTTAGCTACTGGTCAACGGCCAGAGAAAGATTTCGCAGGAATTGCGTACAATATGAAGACCGGTGACGTGCTCGAAGAGATGACGGCAACAATTGAGAACAGAAGAGCAAAGCTGAGTGGAGATCTCCGATTTCATCGATCACCATCTGTGTTGACAGAGAACTCATTAACCATTAGCAGTAGCAATCTCATAAGTCAAGAGACGAATGCATTCCCACAAGTGACTGACGAACGCTTTGATAAGGATGTTGGACGAGAAGCGGTATCTCACTTTGCCACGAGCATAGATGATGGCGATGAGAATTCCCCACCTGTGAGAATACAAGCGAGCTCAGTCGGCAATGCAGGGGTATCCGGGATTATCAAGCCAACATTTGACCGAAAGGATAGATTTGGGTTCCTATTGGAACCAATATCGAAGAATGAGCGAAAGGGGCAGGTAATAGATGAAGTTGAGACACAAATAATCAGGCTCTTTTCAGGAGGTGATCAGTAATGCCTCCAACTGATGGGAATGATGTCGGCGTAGCAAAATATGATTCCTACTATGATTCCTCTCCAGCAGTAGGTGATAACTATGAACTACACCTCGCGGTTACGGGCGCCGACGATAAGCCCGGGTACGGACACGGTTATTATGAGGTTCCAGATGGTAATCGAAATAGATTTTATGTGGCAAGCTGGTGGGATAACCAACCTGAAATAGAGTGTGAAGATTGTCGTTGCGCTGGCTGTTGTACATGGACGGCGACTGGATCAGCGGTGAACATTTATACGGGTATCACCTCAAAAAACCCTGGCGGTGTGGCTGATTTCGAAGCATATTATCCGAATTCGATCACTCAAGATGAACGAGAATATCCAATTACAGTTAGTGTTTCACTAGGCCATATTCTTGGAATTTCTGTCGGGTTTGATACTAGTGAAGGGGATGATGTTACTTATGATCCGTATGATAAGCTAGAATACGACATGGGTTTATATGGTGATCAACCAGACTCTCAAGAAGAATCTGCAGGATTCGAAACAGACATCGCAGGGGATGGTTCTGCATATGACGATGATTGGGTTCATTTTGACGCATATACTGAGTTTGACTATCAAATAGGGTGTACATCTCTAGTACCGGTCTCAACAGACGAATTTAAATTTGAGGTACCACTGGCCTTGACGGTTTAGAACAGACATTATTGCCCTCGCCACTGCCACGCTATTACAATTGCACAGAAACCTAGTAGAAAAAGAGTAAGACGGATAGGAATAATATGCTGATGAGGGCTACCCCTGTGAGAAACCTGACTTACATAGTACACTTCTCCCTCGTGTTCAATTGGAACTTGTCTCTCAAATTCGGGAATTGTCTTATCGATAAGAGTAATCGATCCGGTGTCAACAGCCTCTTTAACTTCCACTGAAGTTTGATTACTTGAAATTGAAGTATGATTGAGTGCTTCTGCTGTTGTTACTTGTTCATGAGTTAATACTGTTTCCTGGTTTGTGATTTCTTCTCTTGGCAAATAAAAGTCCCCGTCGAAACTAACAATCGAATATTTCCTCCAACTATTGCTATAATATCCCAGTTGATCTTCTGATTCTATTTCAATTGTCCCATTATATTTTACATCTCCTTCCGCCATTATTTTTTCTTCAAGTACACATGAGCGCTCATTTCCGCACCGAAGTGTTTGGTCTGAAAATCTAACAACTGATCCTGCGATAGTTTCATTTTCAATTGGAGCCACTTCGTACGTGATTTCGGTCCCTACCCCATCAAGTGAATGGGGCGAAAAATAGACCGGATTTAAAAGCAATCCAATCCCTACAAGCAATAGAATAGTGGCTTTGGTGTCTCTAGATACCATAATTCAATTCATATGTGTGGATAATAATATCTTTCGATCCTCGTCAAAATACACAAGAGCTGTTCAGGTATGGTCACAAAATTAATGTTATAATAGGTTCGGGAAGTTTAAGTACAAGCGTTTGACCACACCGCGGGCATGGCTACATCAAGCCAGACCGCTGACGAGATCGAAATCGAGGTGGCGCGTCCGACCGAAGAGCAGAGTTTCAAGGAACGGATCGCAGACGTCGCGACCGTCGGAGGCATTTCTGGTGCGGGAGACGCCGCGATCGCGGCGAACGAACACGCCGAAGAAGTGGCGGATCAGCACTTCGACAACGTGCTGATCAACGGTATCATGACCGTCCTTATCGGCGGGATTCTCCTCACGCTAGCGGGGGTGATCATCACCGACTTCGTCGAGATCATGCCGGAGGAAGGCTTCATGGATCAGGGTGATATCACGTCGCCGCTCTCGACGGCGCTGGGACTGACGGCAATTTCCCTCGTTGTTCCTGTCGTCGCTGGCGTCGTTGCGTTGCTGATGGGGTCGTTCGGCGGCTTCATGGGTACGGCGGTGGAATCGGCGCTCGAAAACGCTAACGCGGCCTCAGTGATTTTTTATGAAGCCCACGGGAACGCTGGCATCGCTGATACTCGTTGCTGTCCTGGCAGTAACCACAACCATCGCACCGTCCGGGTTTTACGCAGGTGACGAAGAGGCAACCGACGTCGAATACGCACTCTTCGGAACCTTCGAATCTCTCTCGGCACCGCTGTTCGGTGCGCTGATTCTGCTGCTGTTTGCCGTTTTCGTCCTGGCGATCGCAATCACCGCTCGAGACAGCACGTACGGAGGCGGTGGCCGATGATCTGGCCCGTATTCCTCTCCCTGTTCTGGGCGGGAATCGCCACAGCGTACGTCTCGGTCGTCCGTCGAGAGGTCGAGCTGCTGTTCGCCGGGCTCTCGTTTCTGTGCTGGCTCGGCGTCGCGTTCTCGTCGACGTCGATCCAGGTCGCGGTCGGAGAGTCGCTCGAAACCGTCGGCGAGCCGGGACTGACCGCGACCACTGGCCGAAGCCCGATCCAGGGAGTCGCCCGCCGGCCGCGAGGAAAACCCGAATCGCTCGGCTCGAAAGACAGCGAGTACGTCGATACGATCGTCGAGGCCGACAAGATACACGAGCGGTGGGAGTCCTGGCTCGAGACGGACTTCAGCAAGGACTTCCCGCTGGCGAAGTATCCTGGCGGTCACGCCGAAGACGAGGAGCTACTGGTGCTGAACCGGATGGACATGTTCCTGGATCGCCACTACGACCGGCGTACGGGCCGAGAAGATGGAACAGCGACGAAAATTCATCGCAGACCTGTAACTGAACATGACACACAATTAGCGCGGAGAACGCGTCGACTCAGTCAGTGACAACGAAAACCCTGAGAGAACGGAATTCGTAGGGCAGCGGGCATGAAACCCTTTTTCGTTAATGGACTCGCCGGGATTTGAACCCGGGGCCTCTCCCATGCCAAGGGAGTGATCTACCGCTGATCTACGAGCCCGCGTTCGCAGTTGCTGGTTTCCCGGGAGAACAGATAAACCCCTCGAAACGCTCGAGACCCTGCAGATACTCGCATGCGAACGAGTAACTGGCGGGCTGGAACTGGTGAACGTGACTAGCGGTACGGACAGCCGGAGGCGTTCTATCGGTTCTCGAGGTGGCCACTGGTGTGGACGCTGGAGTGCGTCTAGAAACTCTTTAGTTGGTTCCGAAGAAAGCAGTGGTGGGAAGCGCACGGCCGCAAATCCGACTCGTCGTTCACTCTTTCGAACGGCTTGGGATTGCGGAAGTGCACCGACAGCCCGCTGTTGGGCCGTCGCACGTCTCGAGCGGTCAGTGCGGTTCCTATCCTCGAACAATGGCACGAATGCACACACGCCGTCGCGGCTCGTCCGGTTCGGACAAGCCAACGGCAGACGAACCACCGGAGTGGAGCGACGTCGACCCCGAGAAGATCGAACAGCGGGTCGTCGAACTGGCAGGACAGGGTCACGATCCAAGCCAAATCGGGATCAAACTGCGTGACGAAGGCGTGACCGGGGTTCCCGTCCCGGACGTCAAGCTGGCGACTGGAAAGAAAATCACGCGAATTCTCGAAGAGAACGATGCCGATCCAGCGGTTCCTGAAGATCTTCGAAACCTGATGGAGCGCGCGGTGGGTCTGCGCGACCACATCCGAGAGAATCCACAGGACTACCAGAACAAGCGCGCCCTGCAGAACACCGAGTCGAAGGTGCGCCGACTGGTCGAGTACTACCGTGGCGACGAACTCGATCCGGACTTTGCGTACTCCTACGACGTCGCAGCGGAGATCATCGACGAGAACTAATCGACCGATATGTCCACAGAGGGCCGTCCCGCCGGCGCGACGTACGCCGTTTCGGATCTCGAGAGCGCGAGCTTCGTCAGGCTCGTAACGAGAGCCGACGGCGACGCGCTCGCTGCGAGCGGTCTCGTGGCGAGGGCGCTCACAGCCCGCGGAACGCCGTTTCAGCTGACCGTCGGCCGGACGGTTGCGGAGCGAACCCGTCGGGTAGAGACGGCGACGGAACACGTGGCGGGGGCGCACGATCTAACAGTCGCCGTCGGCGCGGTTGATGCGGACGTCAGCCGGCTCGACGTCGACGATCGACCGGCCACGCTCGCCGCCGTCGACCTCGTTCGCGACCTCGAGGCGACGCCGGATCCGGATCCGATACTCGCGCTGGCTGGTCTCGTCGCTGCAGGCGTCGACCCCGGTGCGGGCGAAAGCGAGTGGATCCTCGAGACTGCACGCGATCGGGGGCTCGTCGAACGTCGGCCTGGTGTCGCGGTTCCGACCGCGGATCCCGTCGATGGGCTGGCACACTCGACGCGCCTTCGTGCGCCGTGGTCGGGGGATCGCGACGCGACGCACGAGGCGCTGAAGAGCGTCGGCGTCGAGACGCCGACTGAGCTCGACGCTGACGATCATCGAGCGATCGGGTCGCTCGCGGCACTCGACGTCGTCGGTGCGGACGAGACGTCTGATGTCGCCGCGAAGTCGATTCAACGCGTTCTACGACCCTACGCAACGCCGGACGCTCCGTTCGAGACGCTCGGTGGATACGCCGACGTTCTCGAGGCGACAGCCCGGAGCGAGCCGGGGACGGGCGCAGCGCTGGCGATGGGCCACGATGCTCGCGAGCCGACGTGTTCGGTCTGGCGTGAGTACGGCCGAACCGTCCACGCCGGGTTGGATCGTGCGTCGACGGGCCGGTACGACGGACTGTTCGTCGTCGATATCGACGACGGTCCGGTCGAAGCGGCCGCGCGAACCGTCGTGGCGTATCGCTCGCCCGAACCGGTCGTCCTCGCGGTCGGCAACGGCGAGGCCGCGATCGCGACTCGAGGCGGTGGTGCTGTTGGACCGACGGTCGAACGGATCGCTCGTGAACTCGAGGGTGCGTTCGATGGTTCGGCCGGGGGAGAACCCGGAGCGACGGCGGTCGACGACCGTCCCGACGAGGCCGGCGTCGAGTACGACGTGGGCCACCACCGCGGGTATCTGCGGTACGACCCGTCCGTGGACGAGTCGACGATCATCGCAATCGTTCGGGAGGTGAGCCGGCAATGAGCCGTCGACCGACCGATCCGGCGACGAGCCGACGAGCGACGATCCGAACGAGAAACGACGATCCCGAACTCGTCGCACGGGCATTGCGTCCAGATAACACCGACGAGATGGAGACGGATGTCGAGCACAGTGGCGCCACCGGCCGTTCCGAAAGCGGTACCGAACGTGCTGGCAGGGTCGTCACACGGATCGAACGCGAGTCGACTGCCGGACTGCAGTCGACGGTCGACGATTACGTAGTCAATCTCGCAGTCGCGATCGACGTCGCCCACGGTGGACGAGATGAACAGTGCGGAAAACCGACGGACGCGGGCGAAGTGTCCGATAACGAATCAGAATACGACACAATACACGATGAGTGAACGATCAGTTTCACGTGCGAAACAGGAGAAGCGGTGGTACACCGTCCTGGCACCGGAGCAGTTCGACCGCCAGGAACTCGGAGAGACACCCGCAGACGAACCCGAGAAAGTCTACGATCGAACGGTCGAGACGACGCTCGGTGAACTAACGAACAACGCGAGCGAGAACAACACGAAACTCACGTTCAAGGTGACCGACGTCGGCAGCGACTCGGCGTACACGGAGTTCAAAGAGCACTCGCTGACCCGCGACTACCTGCGTTCGCTGGTCCGACGCGGTGCCTCGAAGGTCGAGGCGTACGTCACCGTTCTCACGACCGATGACTACCGCGTCCAGATCCAGCCGGTCGCGTTCACGACCAAAAAGGCCGACGCGAGTCAGGAAAAGGCGATCCGTGAAACGATGGTCGAGATGGTCGAGTCCGCCGCCGAAGAGCGAACGTTCGAGGAGCTGATCTCAAGCATCGTCGAGGGACGGCTCTCCTCGGCAATCTACGGCGAAGCCAAGACGATCTATCCCCTTCGACGCGTCGAGATACAGAAGTCGACGCTCGAGGCCCACCCCGACGAGGTCGCAGAGGAAGAGGCGACCTCCGTCAACGTCGACGAAGAAGACGTCGCGACCGACGACTAACGGACGAACGAACGCCGTTTTCGATTTTATCCGAGATCCACCGGATCGGTCTTCAGGAACTCCCGCAAGACGACCGTGGCGTAGGAACCTTTCGGCAAGGAAAACGAGAGGGAGAGCGGATCCCGTTCGAGATCGATTCCGGTACGAACGAGGATCGCACGGCGGGTTCCACTCGAGTGGAACTCGTCAGGAAGATCGAAATCTGCAGGATCGAGGTCGAGGTCAGCGAGGACGGCCCGTTCGATCTCACCCTGTTCGCCGTCAGCGAGGTCGGTGTCGGTGCCGACCAGGGGGGCAGTCACGAACGCTCGCCCGCGTTCGCAGTGGCGGGTCACTGCCTCGACTCGACGGTCGTCGACGCGCTGGCTGCGGTCCGTATCCGGCAACTCGAGGCCTTCGGGCGCGTCCGTGTCGGAAAAACAGACCATGTCACCGGCGACGGGTCGTTCGAAGGGGAGACCGCGTTCGAGACGCTCGCTCACCATCAGGTTGAACGCGTACGACTGGGCGGCATGGACGAACAGCCGCTGGAGATTGGATGGGAGTCGCTCGAGGGCGGCACGGAACGTCTCCTCGTCGGGATCGCCGGCACACTCGGTGAGTTCGTGGAGCATCGAGCGTTCGTATCGCAACCGGTTCGGAAACCGCTCGAGAGCTTCCTTCCAGTCACGGGTTTCCTCGACGAACGTCCGTGCGTCTTGCGTTCCGTCGGGTTCGGCGTCGGTCGGATTGCCGAGGTAGGCCATCACTGCACCCTCCCAGTCGCCTCTGACGATCTCGAGTCCGACTGCGTGTGTGACCGGGCGACGGCTGCCAAAGCGCTGCTGACCGAAGAAGTTGGGGACGCCGATCGGCGTCGAACCACCGGCGTCTCTCCCGTCACTGTCCGGGCCGCTTCCGCCGCCGAAGCCGCCGAAATCCCGAAGTTCGTCACCGATCTGGGAGGCGTTCTCCGGGTGGTCGGGACCGCTCACGACGATCTCGAAGCCGTTTCCCGCGAGATCTCCGAACTCGAGGCGTCGTCCCGCCCGCCCGAGAACCTCGAGATCCGCGCCGTCGACGGACGGAAGCGCCGACGGGTCCGTACCGTACACCGAAAACAGTTGCGTGGTCACGGCGTACTTGTCCTTCGTGCCGGCCCAGTTGACTCGCTCCCGGGAGATGCCGAGGGCATCGGAGAGTCGTGAGGCGAAGTCGTTCGTATCCCAGCCCCGAAGCGTTGCACGAAAGACGAGATGCGGGTATGCGTCGGTCGAGGCCCCGACCGGCTCTGTCGAGAACCGCTCGAGCTCGCGGACGCGAAAGTGGTCATCGTCGTCACGTAGGCGGCCACCGACTCCGTCGACGTCGCTGACGTAGTATTCCATGCCGACGGCCTGTTCCGTGAGATGGGCTGGGCGCATGCTGAGTACCGACAGTTCGGGTGCCGGGATTAAATCGGTTCGTTCTCGAGCCCACCGGACGATACGGTTATTAGCGTCGGTTGCCTCTCGGCGTCAAGAGATCGAGCATACCTGATTCTCTCCCCTGACATGGACTCAAATCACACCTCATCACCTCCAACCGACGCGACCGAACGATTCGAACGGGATCTGGAGGAGCTTATTACGACGGCCTTCGCACGCGGCGCTGCAGTCGAAGCGACGTGGATGGTTACGACCCCCGTGGCCGATGCTCCGGACTGGTCGATTACGATCGAAAAGGAGTACTCGAGAACCGAGTCCGGGTTCGAACCCCGATTTCTCGAGGAATAGTCACTCGGCACTGATCAGTCGAAATGACTCTTTGTTTTTCCTATACAAATGAAACAAAAAAGACTATATGCTCTTGCGGATACCAGTATCTGTACTCAGCTGAAGTCGCCATGCGAGACGTGCCGATCCCGGGGAGCCGTGTAGGTGAAGTACGGAGTCAGTATGAAGCCCCAGACAGAAAATCCTAACGACGGTGAGACGCCCTCAGTCGCCTCGACGGATCTGTTCGTCGCGTTTTCGGCGGAACGACGTCAACACGCGCTCGCTTATCTGGCACAGAAACCAGCGGCGATTCCGCTAGGTGATCTCGCAGAGTATCTCACCCTTGTGGAAGGTGACCCCTCCTACGACCGATACGAACGCGTGCTAACCGATCTGTATCACAATCACGTACCCAAGCTGGTCGACGCCGGTATCGTCACCTACGAGCGAGAAACCGAGCTCGTGGCTCTCTCGGTCACTCGTCGGGTCCTCTCGCCGTATTTGCAGCTTGCAGAGTTGGAAACGGTATCGTCGGCTTCGAACGACTAGCGGACCGCCGGAAGTCAGTCTTTCTCGAGCATTCGACGACGATCTCTCACCGGAGTGTACGACCGTGAGGTGGTCGGGTCCGACCCGTCTCAGCATCAATCGTAATCCGAGTCGCTCGGCCGATTAAAAGAGCGAAAGTTCGCCGGTAACCGCGTCGACGCGATCATCACCGGCCGGGCCGACTGCCAGCGCAGTGACGGTTCCGGGCTCGAGTTGCGTGTGACCGGCGTCGCGGACGAGCGCGTTCGGGATTCCCTCGCTATCAGCGATCGCGGAGAGTTCGTGGAGCTGACGTTCGCTGTCGCCTTTGAGAACGACCTTCTTCTGGCCGTTTCGTTTCCACTGATCGCGAAGCTGGCTGTCGGCCTTCTCGGAGGCCGACAGTGAGGCGTGGGCGACCTGTGCCGCGAGCTTTCCCTGGCCCATCCCGATGTCCGTGCGGGCGACGATGGCCTGTTTCATAGAACGGACGACGCGACGCCGGGCTATAATCCCGGTGATCCGACGTTCGCTCTCGGTGACTCGGTTTCACGTCTCGACGACACGGCCTCGCGTTCGGGACGGCGTCGCGAGTCCGCGGCCGGAACGTTTCGGTAGGTTTTACGAACGCTGGTGCGACTGCTACCGTAATGATCCTCTCCGACGCGGACATCCTGGACCGTCTCGATAACGGCGATCTCGTCGTCGACCCCCTCGACGACCTCGAGTTGCAGATTCAGCCCGCGAGCGTCGACTTGCGACTGGGACGGGAGTTTCTCGAGTTTCAGCGCACGAACATTCCCTGTATCCATCCGAACTCCGAACGGGAAGTGGACGAGTACGTCACCGAGACGGTCGTCGAGAACGGGGACGATTTTATACTCCATCCCGGGGATTTCGTTCTGGGGACGACCCACGAGCGCGTCGAGATTCCGGCGGATTTGATCGCACACGTAGAGGGACGGTCGTCGCTGGGACGGCTCGCCGTCGTCGTCCACGCGACGGCCGGTCTCTGCGATCCGGGCTATCGTGGCCAGATCACGCTCGAGCTTTCGAACCTCGGCTCAGCGCCCGTCGCGCTCACTCCCGGCATGCGAATCTCGCAGCTCACGTTTACGGAGCTCAGGACGCCTGCCGAGCGACCCTACGGGAGCGACCGCGGCTCGAAGTATCAGGATCAGGACGGCCCGCAGGCCTCGCGCATCCAGAGCGACGACGAATTCGGCGGCGACCAACTCGAGCGGGACGAGTGACGAAGCGGCGGCCTCTCGCGTTCTATCAGCGCTCCGGATGAACCGGTGCGTCGAAGCCGCCTCGAACGAGCGGCTTTGCGATGTGTCGGCGCGCACACGGTGGAACCTCGTACCATCCGTTCTCGAGGTCGCGCTCGACACCGATCACCGACTTCTTCGACGCGGTCGTCCCGCAGTCTCGACAGCGATACCCCTGTCCGCGGCCGGCGCTCTCCATCGTTCGCTCGCAGTCGGGACAGACCGGTGTCACGCTCGCGGTCGTCACGAGGCCGCGAACGGCGACCTTCTCGAGTTTGAGCGTTCCGCGCGACACCTCGCCGCAAGCGGTGATCCGGTCGCCGGTCCTGAGCGCGCGGATCCGATCACGAAATCGCTTGGTCGGCTCGAAGGCGGCACACTCGAGGATCGGGCCGTCGACCCCTGCGGTTGAGTTCGCGGAACGGTCGGCGTCGTTGCGTGGCTCGACGAGGTCGAAGAAGACGTGTCCGCCGCGGCGGGTCTCGGGGTCGCTCGCGACCCGTCCCTCGAGTCGGTAGGCGTGGCCGTCGCGAACGTCGGCTATCGCGCCGTCCTGGAGGTGTGCGTCCGTTCCCTGATTGGTGACGAACAGCTGACTCGAGGCGACGGGTTCGCCGTCGATTCGTCGCGCGACCTTTCGAACGGTTTCCGGATCGTCGCCGCGGATTCCGTACAGGATCGGTCCCGGCGTGTGTGGAACGCAGACGGGTTCGTTCTCGCCGCGGTCGACCGTATCCCACGCCGCGGGATAGCCCGCCTCGGCCGCGTCGAAGACGCTTCCGACGTCGACGTTTCGGGGAGTCCCCCAACGGTTCTGATTCCGGTAGCTAATGTGCTCGTAGGTCCACTCGGAACGCCCGCGCCAGCTTCCGATCGCGGCCAGTGCGCCGATGCGACCGCGACCGTCGCCGGACGACCAGGACCGATAGCCGTGGCGCTCGATCAGCGAGACGGCGTCGTCGATCTCGAGGTGTTCGCGAACGGCCCGTCGGGCGAACCGGACCACGTCCTCGGGGATCGACCCTGATCCCGTCGGTTCGTGGCTGGCGAACTCGAGGGGACAGTCGGCCACGACTAGTCCCGGATTCGTCCGCTCGTCGCCGGTCACGGCGAGCGATTCGAGTCGCTCACGTGCGACAGCGAACGCACGGTCGGGATCACAGTCGGTGTGAATCGCGAGGGCCGCGTTCCCTCGCGTCTTGTATTCGACTGCAGGGTTGAGTCTCACGAGACACAATCGCGGCTCATCCCCCCTCTCGTTCGGCTGGTCGGTCGTCGAGGGCTCCCGTTTCAGTCGCGCAGCGACGCTCGCAGCGACGTAGGTCGTACACATCCCGTGCTCTCGAGAGTCCGTATCGTCGAGGCCGACGACGGTCATCGTCGACTCTTATCGGTGGATCGAGTAACCCCTTTCGAACGATCGTGCGGACCGTTCTAGCAACTACGCTGATACGCTTTGCTGACTGAATCGACATCCGTCTGGCAACTGTATCGAGACGGTTCCGATGGCACCGATCGGTGAAAAACACCTATTTAACGATATCTCCCGAGGACCCCCGTAATTGCGACACAGCTCCCGGACATACCTGGGAAATGCTTTTATATGAGTAGTAGCTTACATCCGTCTATGTCCCGATCCGCACTGGTCGGAAACGTAACCGCGATGCTAGAGGACGCGGGATTCGTGGTGAGCGATCGGTGTGCGATTCGGCCAAAGAGCTTCGATATCGCAGCACGCCGCGATGAGGATCTCATCCTGGTAAAGATCCTGGGGAACATTGACGCGTTCAACGAGGCGACGGGTCACGAGATGCGCCGTCTGGGGACCTATCTTCAGGCGACGCCGCTCGTCATCGGCCTCCGGAGCCGCGATGAGGACCTCAAACCGGACGTGGTTTACTTCCGACACGGGGTTCCAGTGTTCAGTCCCGACACGGCGTACAACCTCTTTATCGAGGGCGTTCCACCGCTGATCTACGCCGCACCAGGTGGTCTCTACGTCAACATCGATGGCGATCTGCTCGCGGACGAGCGAGAAGACCGCGAGTGGAGTCTCGGTCAGCTCGCGACCGAACTGGGCGTCTCCCGCCGAACCGTCTCAAAGTACGAAGACGGGATGAACGCCTCCGTCGAGGTGGCGATGGCCCTCCAGGAGCTGTTCGAGGCACCGTTGACCAGTCCCGTCGACGTCCTCGACGGGGCCGAAGACGTCCACGAAACCCAAGCGACGCCCGACGATCCCGAAGCCGACCCCGACGACGAGCAGGTCGTCACCGTGCTCACGCGAGCCGGCTACAGGGTTCACCCGACCATCCGCTCGCCGTTCAAAGCAGTTAGCCGAGACGAAGAAGACGCCGACGAGGAGGTCGTCCTTACCGGCCACTCCGAGTTCACCAAGACGGCGGAGAAACGCGCCCGAATCATGAGTTCGATCAGCCACGTTACCCGAACGCACTCGGTGTACGTCGTCGACCGAGCCAAACGCGAGTCCGTGGACGGAACCGCACTCGTCGAACGCGACGAACTCGAGGAGCTTCACGACGCCGACGATCTGAGAGCGGTTATCCGAGAACGGGCAGAGCGAGAGGAAGCGACCTGACAGCCGCCACCGCGATTCTCTTTCGGCGGTTTCGCCTCCAGTCTGTAGTTTCAGTTCGGTTCGATTTGTACAGCTCCGGTTCGTCTCGTCCGGAGTTTCCAGTCCGTTTCGTCTCCGATAGCGCTCGTCGGGTCAACTATTCACTCGACGCGACGTCGACGCATTGAACAGCACCTCGAGAGAGGAGACGGCCGGACGGCGTCTCTCGAGAGCGACGAAATAAATCCGTCGACAAAGTCGGGATCGACCGATCCGGCGTTGAATCTTCACAGTTATATCGGGTGAGTGGTAACCGAAGGACAATGCGAGAGGAGGCGACAGCGTTCGTGCCCGGACACATCACCGGATTCTTCAGCGCACACACCGATACCGATCCCACGAAAGCCGGCTCCCGAGGTGCGGGCGTGACTCTCACCGACGGGGTCGACGTCACCGTCCGACGGCATGCGGGTGCGAACGCGGCGGACTCGAGCGTCGTTCTCGACGGCGAATCGATCACGGTCGAACCGGTTTCGACCGTCCTCGAGACGCTCGGAGTGTCGGCTCGCGTCGAAGCCGAAGCCGATCTTCCACTGGGCGCGGGATTCGGCGTCTCCGGAGCGCTGACGCTCGGGACCGCACTCGCCGCGAACCGCGTCTTCGAACGTAACCTCTCCTGGAACGAACTCGTCACGATCGCTCACGGAGCGGAGGTTCAGGCGGGAACGGGCCTCGGTGACGTCGTCGCACAGGCGTACGGCGGTATCCCGATCCGACTCGAGCCGGGGGGACCCCAGGTCAACCGGATGGACGCGATTCCCGAACGAGCGCGCGTCGAGTACGTTTCGTTCGGTGAGCTCTCGACGGAGGCCGTTCTCGCGGGTGACATGGAGGCGGTAACCGCCGCGGGCAAACAGGCGCTCTCGAGGGTCGTCGAGGAACCGACGCTACTGTCGTTCATCTACGCTTCGCGGGTGTTCGCTCGCGAAGCCGGCCTGCTGACCGACCGAGTCAAAACGACGATCGACGACGTCTCGGACGCCGGTGGTCAGGCCTCGATGGCAATGCTCGGAGAGACGGTCTTCGCGTTCGGAACGGGACTCTCGGACGCCGGATACGAGCCGACCGCCTGTGCGACCCACCCCGCGGGGGCGATGATTCGGTGATCGGACGGCTCTGCGACCGGTATCCTGGTGATCGGCGGCGTTCGAGAGTGCGACGACGAAACACCTAACACGGCTCCCGGCGGTACCAGCACGTATGAGCGACGCCGCCTGAGTCCGTCGTCGGTCTCGAGGCACGATCACGTACCGCAGGTTCCGGAGAGACCGTTTATCGTAGCCACCGTGCGTGACTGTACACCTCGACCGCACGGCTGCTGTGCGGTGGATGCGTCACACGGCGCAGTTGGCACGATCCCCCACACAGCCGCCCCGTTTCGACGGATGTATTGTCACCGACCAGAATTCACCGATCAACGTCCAGTCGCAGCTATGACCGACCGATCACACGACCGACCGAGACAGACGCACAGCCGATGCCCACGCCGGGCGGTGAGACTATGAGCACGGACGCACCCGACCGAGACGACGTCGACCAAACCGAACGAGAACCGACGCTCGAGGGATCGTACGATCCCGAGGAGATCGAATCGCGCTGGCAACGGCGCTGGGTCGACGACGAAACCTACGCCTACGAGCGCGATTCCGAGCGGGATCCGAACACCGTCTACGCGATCGATACGCCGCCGCCGACGGTCTCGGGAAGCCTGCACATGGGCCACCTCTACGGCCATACGCTCCAGGACTTCGCCGCGCGTTTCCAGCGAATGTACGACGGCGACGTCCTCTTTCCGTTCGGCTACGACGACAACGGAATCGCCTCCGAGCGCCTGACCGAGAGCGAACTGGACATCCGTCACCAGGACTACGAGCGCAGGGAGTTCCAGACGCTGTGCCGAGAGGTCTGTTCGCAGTACGAAGCGGAGTTCACCGAGAAGATGCAGTCGCTTGGCACCTCGATCGACTGGAACAGCACCTACAAGACGATCGAACCCCGCGTCCAGCGGATCTCACAGCTTTCGTTTCTGGATCTCTACGAGAAGGGGCGCGAGTACCGCAAGAAAGCGCCCGCGATCTGGTGTCCGGACTGTGAAACGGCTATCTCGCAGGTGGAGATGGAAGACGACGAGCGTGGCTCGCACTTCAACGACATCGCGTTCGGAGTCGCGGGCGAACATCCGTCGCGAGAGGAGTTCGTCATCTCCACGACGCGACCGGAGCTCATTCCCGCTTGCGTCTCCGTTTTCGTCCATCCCGACGACGACGAGAATCAGGACCTCGTCGGTGAACGCGCCAAGGTTCCGCTCTTCGGTCACGAGGTGCCGATCATCGCTGACGAGCGCGTCGACATGGAGAAAGGAAGCGGGATCGTCATGTGCTGTACCTTCGGTGACCAAAAGGACATCGAGTGGTACCAGGCACACGACCTTCCACTTCGCGTCGCGATCGACGAATCCGCGACGATGACCGACCTCGCCGACGACTACGAGGGGCTCTCGACCGAGGCGGCGCGCACGGCTATCGTCGAGGATCTCGAAGACGAGGGCTCCCTCCGGGATCGGTGGGAGATTACCCACGCAGTCGGCGTTCACGAACGCTGTGATACGCCCGTCGAATTCCGCGTCTCCAAGCAGTGGTACGTCGAGATCTTGGATCACAAAGACGAGTATCTCGAGGCCGGCGAGGCGATGGAGTGGTATCCCGAGAAGATGTTTACTCGGTATCGCCACTGGATCGAAGGCCTCGAGTGGGACTGGCTCATCTCCCGACAGCGCGATTCGGGAATCCCGTTCCCGGTCTGGTACTGCGAAGAGTGTGACCATCCGATCATGGCCGATCGGGAGGATCTCCCAGTCGATCCGCTTTCGGACGAGCCGCCGGTCGATGCCTGCCCGGTGTGTGGACACGGCGGATTCGAACCCGAAGAGGACGTCTTCGATACGTGGGCGACCTCCTCGCTGACGCCGCTGATCAACGCCGGCTGGGACTGGGACGACGAGGTCGAGGAGTTCGCGATGGACAGCCCGGAGCTGTATCCCTTCGACCTCCGACCACAGGGTCACGATATCATCTCGTTCTGGCTGTTCCACACCATCGTCAAGTGCTACGAACACACCGGAGAGGTACCGTTCGACGCGACGCTGATCAACGGCCACGTTCTGGACGAAAACCGTGAGAAAATGTCCAAATCACGCGGTAACGTCGTCGCACCCGACGACGTCCTCGCGGAGTACCCCGTCGATGCCGTGCGTTTCTGGGCCGCGAGCGCGGCCGTTGGTGACGACTTCCCCTACCAGGAAAAGGATCTGCGAGCGGGCGAGAAGCTCCTTCGAAAGCTCTGGAACGCGTCGAAACTCGTCGACAGCCTCGCGCCGGTCGAGCCCGACGAACCCGACGAGCTCGAGGCCATCGACCGCTGGCTCCTCGCGGAACTCGACGACGCGACCGACGAGTTGACGGCTAACTTCGAGAACTACGAGTTCGCGAAGGCTCGCGATCGCCTGCGTACGTTCTTCTGGAACACGTTCTGTGACGACTACCTCGAGATCGCCAAGGGTCGAGAGGACAATCCCTCGACGCAGTACGCGCTTCGGACGGCACACCGGGCGTTCCTCGAGCTGTGGGCGCCGTTTTTGCCACACGTCACCGAGGAGATCTGGCAGGCCGTCTACGCCACGGACGGGGCGAGCCGCGACGACGCGATCGACAGCGTTCACACCCGCGATTGGCCCGATCCGCAGGGATACGAGGCCGACCTCGAGGCCGGCGAGACCGGGATGGAGGTCATCTCTGCGCTCCGACGCTACAAGAGCGAAAACCAGCTGCCGCTGAACGAGGACCTCGAATCCGTCGCCGTCTACGGTTCCATCGAGGGCTTCGAGGACGCGATCCAGCAGGTGATGCACGTCCAGCACCTCGACCTCCTCGACGAGGAGCCGGAAGTGACGACCGATATCGCCTCGATCGATCTCGATTACTCGACGCTCGGACCGCGGTTCGGCTCGAAAGTCGGCGAGATCGACGCCGGTATCGAACGCGGCGAGTACGAGATCGACGAGGACGCGGACGTGTTGCGAGTCGCCGGTGAGGAACTCGAGGACGACCTCTTCGCCGTCGAACTCGAACGGTCGTACTCCGGCGAAGGCGAGATGCTCGAAACCGAGTCGGCGGTTATCGTCGTCGAGTAACCCGTCCCATTCCTCGAGAGACGAAACGACTCCGGAACCGGGTTCAAATGACTGTCTCTCGATTGTTCCGTCGTTGATTCCGAAATTGTACGGCCGGTTCGCTACGAGGTTCGCGCTCGCTCGAGCGCTATTTCGTACGTTTTGGCCCGAGTCGACAGCGCGAGAAAGAGCGCGAGGAGCGTAAACGTCACTTCGCCGGCGGCGATGACGCCGAGTGCGTCCGCGCCGAGGAACATCGCGGTGTCGCGGGCGACCGGGATCGTCGTGTGGTGTGGTTCACCGACGACCGGAACGAAGTAGTCGACGATCAGGTTGCTCGTATACCAGAGCGCGGCGACGGCGACGGCGTGGATCGAGAAGTCGGTGATTCGGTGAAGGACGAGAGCCTGGACGACCATCCCGAGGTGACTCCAGAAGAGGAACTGATACATCACCGGATGCGTCTGAGTCGCGTAGGTTTCATAAAACACCAGCAACGTGTACGGCGTCCAGAGCCCGAGGATGATGTTTCCAAAGAACGCGAGCGCCGTCAACCATGGCTGTTCGTACCCCAGCTTCCAGCTGGCGATCGCGAGCGCGATCAACAGCGTCGCCATCGGGCTGTCGGGAACCCACGGCCACATCACCGCGGGCGTCCGAGCGAACTGTCCGGAGTAGTACCAGAACCCGAAGGCCGTCCCCGCGAGGTTGATCGCCACCACCACCCAGGCGAGTCGCAACCCGAGGTCCTCGAGCGCCTTCGGGACTGGCGCGAGGTATCTCGGCAACGGATCTCGAGCGGGCAACTCAGTCACCACGGACATCGTTCGTCTCCCGTGAGGGACGACACTCGCAAAACAGTAGCGGTTGCTACCCGTCGTCCGGGGCGGATTACGTTTACGCACTCGGCAGAGTGTCGGTGACTCTGTGAGGAATGTACGCGCCTTACTCGAGAGTGTAGCGATTTACGGAGGATGTACGCACCTCACCGGAGAAACACGACACGCGTAAGTGGAGCGGATTCTAACGCCGGGGTATGTCAGGAGAGACCGACCTCGAGGAACTAAAACGCGGAACCGACCTCGTCAAGCGTGGGTTCGCCCGGATGCAAAAGGGTGGCGTGATTATGGACGTCGTCAACCCCGAACAGGCCAGAATCGCGGAGGACGCCGGTGCAGTCGCCGTGATGTCGCTCGAGGCCGTTCCGGCAGATATCCGCAAGCGCGGCGGCGTCGCTCGGATGGCCGATCCCGCGGACGTCACGGAGATCGTCGACGAAGTGTCGATTCCGGTGATGGGAAAATCCCGGATCGGCCACGTCAAAGAGGCACAGATCCTAGAATCGGTCGGCGTCGACATGATCGACGAGAGCGAGGTGCTGACACCCGCCGACGACGCCTACCACATCGACAAGCGCGAGTTCACCGCGCCGTTCGTTTGCGGTGCCAGAAACCTCGGTGAGGCGCTTCGCCGGATCGACGAGGGCGCGGCGATGATCCGGACCAAAGGCGAGGCCGGAACCGGGGACGTCAACCAGGCCGTCCACCACCAGCGCACGATCAAGGGTGCGATCCGCGAACTCGAAGGGATGACCCACGAGGAACGCGAGTCCTACGCCCGCGACATCGAAGCCCCCGCAGAACTGGTCCACGAGACCGCTGAGATGGGGCGTCTCCCGGTCGTCAACTTCGCGGCTGGCGGCATCGCAACGCCGGCGGACGCGGCGCTCATGATGCACCACGAGTGTGACGGTATCTTCGTCGGCAGCGGGATCTTCGGTGCGGAGAACCCGCCGGAGATGGCCGAAGCCATCGTTGAGGCGACGAACAACTGGGACGATGCCGACCGACTCGCCGCGATCTCGAGTAACCTCGGCGAGGGAATGAAAGGGGACGCAAACGCCGACCTGCCCGAAGAAGAGCGCTTGCAGGATCGCGGCGTCTAGTGGCGTTCCGAGCGTCGACGCTCGGGAGGGAACCAGTTTTGCTCCAGAACTGAATAGCAGGATCGAGAGCAGTGACGTGGCTCGATTCGACCCTGTAGCCGACGCCCGAACGGTACTGGTGATCGGAGGTCCGGGACGAAGATATCCGACAGCGGCCACACGACAGCGCGTCTTTTCCAGACTGTTACCCGAGAACGCGGGCGTTCGAGAGAACCTCCGCGACCCGACAGATATCCTCGTCATTTACTATACAGGTGTTTGACGTATTGAAATGAAATTCGAGTAAGATGATTACACATCTTTATTAACTATTGATCTAGTTATGGATTGAGTTTGCGATGACGCACGCAATGAAAATATACCAGAACCTGTTCCGGTTGTACGAACGCTACGTCGGTGAACCCGACTCGAAAAAAGACGTCTACGGCTACTGGTTGTTCGTTCTCGGCTATCTCATCGCGGCGGCGGGCGTGTTCGCGTTCGTCGTCGGTTACGCGGGCGACACCGGCTCGTACGTCCTCATCAGAATCTCCGGCGTGACGGCTGCGGCGGGACTGTCGGTCTGTCTGTTCGGGCTGGTCCTCATGCTCCCCGTCCGACGACGAGGGATACAGGCGAGCGCGTTCGGTCTCGTGATCTCGCTGGTCGGCGTCGTCTTTTTCGCCGCGGTCTATCCACACGACTGGCGAGGTCACGGTGCGGACTGGAGCGTCGAAGTGATCTCGGTTTATGCGGTCGGCATCGGTATCATCGCTGGCGTCACCGCGCTCGTTCCGGTCGTGACCGGCCAGCGAGGAATGTTCGTCGAAGAGGAAGGGCAGACGGAGGATCCGCCGATTCTAACCGGCGACGCCCTCGAGGGGGCACAGTTTGCCGTCTTCCGCGACGAGGCGGGTGACTGGAGATGGCACGTCCTTCACCTCGAGGCGCTTGCCGCGAGCACCGAACGCGCGGTGACGCGCCCAGAGGCCACCGAGGGGATCGAACGCGTCAAATCCCAGATCAGCTCGGCGGGGCTGTTGGAGTTGACGACGTCGGCGTTCAGGCTCTACGAGGATCGAAACGGTGCCTGGAAGTGGACGCTCGCACGAGACGACGGAAGCGTGGTCGGCTCCTGCGTAGACGAGTTCGACTCTCGCGACGAGGCGGAGGGATCGGTGAGCTTTCTGAAAGACCGCGGCCCCGATGCGGACGTCATCGAGATCGACGGTGCCGCGTTTACGTACACCGAAGAACGCGACCAGTGGTACTGGCAACTCATCGACGACGAGCGAAGGGCACTGGCGTCGGACGACGTTGGCCACCGAAGCCAGAAGCGAGCCGAAGAAGCCGCCCGGACGTTCGCGGAGCGTTTCGAACACGCACGCGTACTCGACGTCGCGGATGTCGGCGTCGAACTCTACGAAGGCGAGAGCGGCTGGGCGTGGCGCGCCGTCGACGATTCGGACGACGTGATCGCGACCGCGACCGACGAGTTCGAATCGCGACGCGATGCCGAGGAAGCCGTCGAGGCGATACTTCCCGCCCTCGAGTCGGCGTCGATCACCGTAGCCGGCGAACCCACCTACGAACTCTACCAGTCGGGCGAGGAGTGGCAGTTCCGCCTGATAGACGAGGCCGAACGCGTGGTCGCCCGGAGTCCGGAGGAACGACGGGATCACGAGGGAACCGAACGCCGCGTCGAACAGTTCAGTGAACGCGCTCGCGACGCCGATATCGTAGAGATCGACGACGCCGAGTACGAGGTGTATCCGGCCGCGGACGGACGAGAATTCTCTTTCGACGACGGTGACGACCTGCCGGCGACCGTCGACGAGACGGAGAGACGAGAGGCGGAGCTGTCGGCCGACGGCGGCGTCGTCGGAGAGGACGGACGGGAGACCGGACCTGACTGGAACTGGCGACTCGTCACGGAGGGACGGGACGTAATCGCCGCGAGCAACGAACCGCATTCCGACGCCGAAACGGCCGAGGAGGCGATCGATCGGGTTCGAGAACAGGCGAGCGAGGCCGAACTCATCGAGTTCGAAAACGCGGCGTTTCAGGTCTACGAGGCGGACTCCGGCGAGTGGCGCTGGCGGCTCATCGACGAAGACGGGAACGTCCTCGCAGACAGCGGCGCAGAACACACCTCCCGAAACGAAGCTGCCGAAGCGATGATGACGCTGAAAGAACAGGCCCCCGAGGCCGAACTGCTCGAGATCGAAACCGCCGCATTCGAGCTGTTCGTCGACGAGGACGACGAGTGGGGCTGGCGGCTCATCGACGAGGGCGGCAAGCTCGTCGCCGAAGATCCAGCGACTCATCCGACCCGAGAAGCTGCCAAAGCGGCGATGGATCGCGTGCTCGAGCACCTCGAGTCGGACGTTCGAACGATGCACGAGGCTATCTTCCAGCCGTACGCGGCCGAAGACTGGCACTGGCGGTTCGTTCTGCCAAGCGGCGAAATCGTCGCCGTCGACGGTCAGGAACACCCGACGCGAGACGATCTCGTCGAACGGCTCGAAGCCGTTCGTGATGCGGCCGCGTCGGGACACCGATACACGATCGGTGACGTGACCGTCCAGCTCTACGGGACCGATGACTGGCAGTTCCGGTTGTTGAATCGAGATCGAGAGACGATCGCGGACTCGACCGTGTCCTATACCAGCCAGAGTGAGGGACGCGCAGTCGTCGAGACGATAACCGACCACGCGACCGACGCTCCGATATTCGCGATCGAGGACGCTGTCGTCCGTCTCGAGAGCGACGGTGGATGGCAGTGGAGTCTGATCGACTACGAACGAGACGTGATCGGTTCGTCGGTCGACCCGGCGGCTGACAAATCGGCGCTGAAATCGGAAGTCGAAACCGTCCGTCGGCTCGCACCGCTGGCCGGTCGGGTCGACTTCGACGTCGCGTCGTTCGAACTCGTCACCGACGAGGACGACCGCTGGCGGTGGCGACTCCTCGACGAGGACGGCCGCACCGTCGCGATCAGCTCCGAGACGTTCGACTCGATCGAGGTCGGCCGGGAAGCACTCGAGGGGGTCCGTGAACTGATCGACGCGGCGAGTATCCTCGAGATCGACAGCGTCTCCTTCGAGTTACACGCGGCCGAAGACGACGATGGCTGGGTGTGGCAACTGGTCGATGAGTACGGAACCACGATGGCCGAGAGCACGCGGGTGTACGACACACGAACGGCCGCTCGCGAGGCCATGAACAACGTGAAGGCTCAGGCACCTGGGGGATGGATCACATTCACTGACTGACACCCTCGTGAGGTGTAATGCGATCTACGAGTGGAAAAATAACTGTAGCCAGGAGCGTCGATCGAATCGGGACTCGAGCGAACGGCGTTACCGATCGAATCGGTCGCCTTTTTATTACCGACGCCTACCCATCGACAGTGAGCGACTACGACACCGTCTCTGCCGACGTCGAACACGAAGACGAGATTCCGGAGGATCACCCGCGTTATCAGGATCTCCTCACCCGCCACCGAATCGAGAAGGGCGTCGACAAGGGAATCACGCATCTCCAGGGAATGCACGCCGAGGGCCGTGGTAGCGCCTTCGATTATCTGCTCGGTGAAGAGACGATTCCCAGCGCGAACGACGCAGAGCGGGCGGCCGCCGCGGAACTCCTGCTCGCGGAGCGACCGGTGCTTTCGATCAACGGTAACGTCGCGGCGCTCGTCCCCGGCGAGATGGTCGACCTCGCGGACGCCGTCGGCGCCGACCTCGAGGTCAACCTGTTCAATCGAACTCCCGAACGCATCGCGGCCATCGCGTCCCACTTGCGCGAACACGGAGCCGAGGAGGTAAAAGGACTGGAGGGCGACGCACGCATTCCGAACCTCGACCATCAGCGTGCGAAAGTCGATGCCGACGGCATCTACGCGGCGGACGTCGTGCTCGTGCCGCTCGAGGACGGTGATCGGGCCGAGGCGCTCGACGAAATGGGAAAAACCGAGATCGTCATCGATCTGAATCCGCTCTCGCGCTCCCCGCAGGTCGCAGAGGTTCCGATCGTGGACAACATCGTTCGAGCGGTGCCGAATATGACCGAACACGCGCGCGAACTCGCGGGGTCAAACGAGGATGCTCTCCGCACCATCGTCGACGAGTTCGACCGGACGAAAGCCCTCGAAGCGGCTGAATCCCGTATTCGAAACGGCCTCTGATCGACGTCCACCCCTGTCCTGTGATACGGGTTACTGTAACGATTTACCGGCGCACCCGCCGCCCGGGTCGCGGGTGCGCCGGCAATGATTTACAGTAAACCGTATGAAAGGTTTATCATCTCGATCGGTGTGAGTCCACTGAACATGTCTCGAGTAGTCCTCCGAACGGTCGACTCGGCAATCAGCGCGGAACGCACCGACGCGTTCGTCACGAACCAGCCCAGCCGGACTCTCGGTCGGGTCCGATCGAAGGAGTCGTCCCCGGGACGGGCGTCGCTCCGTTCGGTTGACTTGGAACCGGGTTGGGGGTCGATCGTGACTGTGGAGGGGATAAACTGATGTGTACTCGTCTGGTCTATCTCGGTCCCGAAAACCGCGTTCTCACGGCTCGATCGATGGACTGGAAGGAAGATATCGGGACGAACATCTGGGTGCTTCCTCGCGGTGTCGAACGCGACGGCGAGGTCGACTCGAACTCGATGACCTGGACGTCCGAGTACGGAAGCGTGATCGCGACCGCTTACGACATCGCCACCACCGACGGCATGAACGAAGCCGGTCTGGCGGCCAACCTGTTGTGGCTGTCCGAGTCGGAGTATCCCGAACGGGGCGGCGAAACGCCGGCAATGTCGATCTCGCTGTGGACTCAGTATATGCTCGACAGGTTCGCCACGGTTGCCGAGGTCGTCGCACACATCCGTCGAGAGGACGTTACGGTCGTAACCGAGCAGGTGCCGGGTGACGATCGTCTGGCGACGGTCCACCTCTCCCTGTCGGATGCCACGGGCGACAGCGCGATCCTGGAGTATATCGACGGCGAACTCGTCGTTCACCACGATCGTGACTTTCAGGTGATGACAAACTCTCCCACGTTCGACAAGCAACTTGCACTGGCCGAGTACTGGGAGGAGATCGGCGGCACGGTTATGTTACCGGGGACGAACCGGCCGGCCGACCGGTTTGCGAGGGCGAGTTTTTACGTCGACGCGATACCACAGGTCGAGGATCGTCGAACAGCGACCGCCGGCGTATTCGGCGTGATTCGGAACGTCTCCGTTCCACACGGCATCACCACGCCCGACGCACCGCACATCTCTTCGACGCGTTGGCGATCCGTCGCAGACCACAAAGACCGCATCTACTACTTCGAGTCGGCGCTCGCCCCGAACGCATTCTGGGTGGAACTCGACGAGCTCGACTTTTCGGTCGGTTCCGAGACTCGAGCGCTCGATCTCGGACCCGATCAGTCCACCGTCTACGCCGGGGACGTTTCCGACCAGCTACAGATCACGGATCCGTTCTCGTTTCTCGGAGCAGCCACCGGATAGGATGACCGTCGACGGACGACATTGAGAAACCGTAGCCACCGAGCGATCGTTCCAACCGTGGTGATGCAGACGTCTCTCGTACGATCCTCGATTTCCCCATGCTGGCATCGAACCGTGCCTCCGTCGTCCGAGTAGTGTGGAGTGACGTACAGTGGCTACTATCGAGGCCCCGATGGGAATACACGGGACACCATCGAAGACGGCGACAGCGGCCAGCGTTCGGCCGACATCTATTTACCCGGATACTGATACTACTACAACGACCGAGAGAATCGTGTTTCGGGCGACGAAAACGGTCTCAGTCGGGGAACCAGCACTGCATCAGCGGCTGCGATGAACGGTCATGTCAGGAACGACAGCAACGCATCTCGTGTTCTTCATCATCCTCCTGGTCGCCTCGTCAGCGTTTGCGCTGACGCTCGTCGGCCACACTCACGTGGTCAGCGACGCAATCGACGGATACGGATCGACGACGGTGGACGAAATCGAGACCGAGATCGCCGTGATCAGCGATCCCGAGAGTCACGCAACAATCTACGATCCGCGGGACGAAGACGATCAGGTGAGCGTTCTCGTTTCGAATATCGGTGATAGTTCGATCCCGCTCGGCGGAAACGATGTCGGAATCGTGATCGACGGCGAGTACGTTTCCGATCCACACGTCGAAATCCTCGAGGATCCGTCGGCGTCGGTCTGGCAACCGGAGTCGACCGCACGGATCAGCTTCGATCGGGAGCTGGATCCGGGAGCCCACCGGCTGGTCGTCAGCGTCGCTTCGAACGAGGACGTCCTCGAGTTCGAGGTTCCGGAAATCGGTGATCCTGCGGCGGTGTCCTACGAGGCCGAGCCGGACAACGAGACGGTCGACGACGGCGAGACGATCGCGTACGAGGTGACGATCGAGGACGGGTTCGGTGATCCCGTCGGAGAAGACGTCGAGGTGGAAGCCGACGCGACGGACGGGTTCGACGTCGAGATCAACGGAGACGGGGACGTGACGACCGAACTGACCGATGCCGACGGAAAGGTGACGCTCGACGTGAGCTCCGATACGACGCAGGACGACGTCGACGTCGTATTCACCGAACTGGTGAACGGGAATTCGGCCACCGGGAACGCCACCTGGGAGGGCGAACAGGAGGACGGCTCGCTCTCGGGAATCGTCTCGACGGAGACGGAAGACGGTGATGACGAGGATCTCGAAGGCGAAACCGTGACCATCGAGAACAGTCCGGAGCAGACGGCCACGGTCGACGCCGACGGCAGCTACGAGTTCGACGACGTCGACGGCGGAGAGTATACCCTCTGGATCGACGCCGACGGCCACCGGTACTACGAGACGACGGTCATCGTCGACGGCTCGACGACGCACGACGTTCCGCTTCTCGGGAACGTCGAGAACGTCGACGCGGAGACGAGTTATCGGTCACTCGACGCGGCTGCTGACGACGTGGCCGACGAGGAGACACTCGAGCTCGCTGAAACGACGTACGATGCCTCCGAGGGCGGGTCCTCGGCGGTCGACGTCACCGCCTCGAACGTCACGGTTCGGTCGCTCGGAACTCGCGAGGAAACCGTCCTCGACGCTGGCGGCGCGGACGTCGGCCTCTCGGTGAGGGGAGAAGGAGGTACGGTCGACGGGCTCACACTTACGAACGTGGATCCGTCCGGCACCGGGATCGAACTCGCGTCCGCGCCCGGTGCGACGCTCGAGAACGTCGACGTCAGTGAGACGGGGGTCGGAATAGCCGTCGACGGATCCGACGCCGTCCAACTGACGAAGCTCGAGGCAACCGGAAACGACGATGTCGGCGTCCGCGTATCGGACAGCGACGAGATCGAACTCGAGGACGTATACCTCACCGGAAACGGTGACGGGATTCGGATCTCCGAGAACACGATATTCACGCTCCGGCACAGCACCGTCTCGAACAACGTGGGAGATGGTGTATCAGTTACTGACAGTACGGATCTCACCCTCAGTGATACCGTCGTTTCCGACAACGGCGGAGACGGATTGCGGATATTCGACGGCACCTCGATTTCCGTCGACTACACCCGCTTTGCGGATAACGGCGTGGACGGAATCCACCTGAGAGACACGAATAACGTCGATATCGTCTACGTCGAGTTACTCGAGAACGAACGCAACGGAGCGCTCGTTCAGGCGGACGAAGCGGTCATCGATCCGAGCGAGAACTATTTCCGCATCTGGTACAGTAACGTCGTCGACAACGGCGAGCACGGGATGTGGGCCGAGGACAGCGAGAAACCCGACGGCGGAAACGGCGATCTCGGTGATGGTGAACTCCGGGTCGACGACGAGAAAATAACCGGCGAAGAAAACTGGTGGGGTGACGAAGACGGTCCCGAAGCGGCCGGGGCAAACGGCGTGAGTGATGAAACCATCCGGTTCGAGCCCGTCTCCGAAGGCGAACACGGACAGGCCGGACCCCGGTAACGAGATCACGATTCGATGCGCTCGAAACCAGACAGGAGGTGGACACGCTATCATCGTTCACAAAGTCATAAATCCGTCCGCTGATTTCGCTCAGACAGAGATGGATACCTACGACCTGATCATGCGAAACGCCGAGGAGGTCGTTACCGACGAGGAGGTGCGCGAGCTCGCGGACGATCCGGCGGGCAAACGCGCCTACGTCGGTTACGAGCCCTCCGGCGTTCTCCACATCGGCCACCTGTTGACGGCGAACAAACTGATCGACCTCCAGGAAGCTGGTCTGGACGTCGTCGTTCTCCTCGCGGACGTCCACGCCTACCTCAACGGAAAAGGGACCTTCGAGGAGATCCGCGACACGGCGGAGCGGATGAAAGCCCAGTTCATCGCCTACGGTCTCGAGGAGGACAAAACCGAGTTCGTCTACGGCTCGTCGTTCCAGCTCGAGGAAGACTATACGCTCGACCTGCACGAACTCGAGCTTTCGACGACGATGAACCGCGCCCAGCGAGCGATGGCCGAGCTGCAATCGGGCGAGACCGCAAAAGTGAGTCACCTCGTTTATCCGCTGATGCAGGTCCTGGATATCGAGTACCTCGATCTGGATCTCGCGGTCGGTGGACTCGATCAGCGCAAAGTCCACATGCTCGCTCGCGAGGAGCTTCCGGAACTCGAGTACGACGCTCGACCGTGTCTGCACACGCCAATCGTGGCCGACCTGACGAGCGGGGAGGGCAAGATGTCCTCGAGCGAGGGCGCGACGATCTCGATGGAGGACTCGACCGAGGAACTCGAGGAGAAAGTCAACTCGGCGTTTTGCCCGCCGACGCGCGATCCCGAGGGCGATCTCGAGAACCCGGTGCTCGAACTGTTCGAGTACCACGTCTTCCCCCGATTCGAAACCGTGGTCGTCGAGCGACCGGAGGAGTACGGCGGTCCCCTCTCGTACGAGGCGTACGACTCCCTCGCGGACGACCTCGAGTCCGGCGAGCTCCATCCGGCCGACGCCAAGGGGACCCTCGCGAGTTACCTGGACGAACTTATCGAACCGGGTCGACGGACGTTACGAGAGCTGCGAGCCGAATCGTAGCCGCCGAGTGGAACACGCGATCGTCAGTGACCGAAACGAATCGCCGGGCCGGTCGTAACTACTCGAGTGAGTCAGGTCCTCGTGGCTCCGATGGAAGGGAAGATTCTTCCGACTGCCTGCCGGAGTGTGAGCCATGAGTCAATTTACGGTCACCGGTCGGTTCAAAAGCCGCGACGGACTCGCGGAGTTCGAAACGACGATCGACGCCGAAAACGAGAACGTGGCTCGCGAGCACGTACTCTCCCAACTCGGCAGCCAGCACGGACTCAACCGCACCCAGATCGACCTCGAGGAGGTCGCCCAGCGATGAGCCAGCAACAACTCCAGCAGCTCTCCCAGGAGATTCAAGAGATCCAACAGCAGATCGAGGCGATGCAGGCGAACGTCGAGTCGGTCCAGCAAGAAAAGACCGAAGCCGACGAAGCGATCGACGCACTCGAGACCCTCGAAACCGGATCGACCGTTCAGGTTCCCCTCGGCGGCGGTGCCTACCTTCGTGCGTCCATCGAGGACATCGACGAGGCGATCGTCGAACTCGGTGCCGAGTACGCCGCTGAGTTCGAGCAGGACGGTGCTATTTCCGTACTCGAGAACAAAAAGGAGAACCTCGACGACCGCATCGACGAGATCAACGAGGAGATCGCTGAACTCGAAAGCGAGAGCACCGAGCTCGAACAGCAGGCCCAGCAGATCCAACAGCAGGCGATGCAACAGCAGATGCAGGGGATGGGTCAGGGGCCCAGCCCTGACGAGTAACGCAGGAGCCCCCCATGTTCGACAACCTGAAGAAGAAGCTCGGGAGCTTCCGCGAAGACGCCGAGGAAGCTGCCGAAGAGAACGTCGAAGACGTCGAGGAAGGCGATCTCGAGGAAGATGATCTCGAGACCGGTGACGAAGACCCATCGACAAACGAGACGACGACCAGCGTGGACGCGGCGGCCGATCCACCGTCCTCCCGGAACGAAGGGGCCGAGGGCGCTCCGAAAACCGCTGTCAGCTCCGATCGTCAGGATGGGAGCTCCGATGGGGATCTCGAGACGGACCGCGACGAACGGACCGATCCGGGAGCAGGCCGCGCCGGAGTCGTCTCCGACGACGGTCCCGCGGACGACGCGACCGGAGACGAACCGGATGAAGATAGCGGATCGACCGGCTTCGGACGGAAAGCCAAATCGCTCGTCAAAGGGAAGTTCGTAATCGAAGCGGAGGACCTCGAGGGGCCCCTTCACGAACTCGAGATGGCGCTGCTCTCGAGCGACGTCGAGATGGGCGTCGCAGAGGAAATCCTCGACAACATCCGCGACGAACTGATCGGTGAGACGCGAACGTTTACGACCTCGACGGGCGACGTCGTCGAAAACGCGCTTCGGGATGCCATCTACGACGTGATCAGCGTCGGGCAGTTCGACTTCGACGAGCGTATCGCCCTCGAGGACAAGCCCGTCACCATCGTCTTTACCGGCGTCAACGGCGTCGGAAAGACCACCTCGATCGCGAAGCTCAGTCGCTACTTCGAAGACCGAGGCTACTCGACCGTGGTGGCAAACGGCGACACCTACCGCGCCGGGGCAAACGAACAGATCCAGGAGCACGCAGACAGGCTCGAGACGAAGCTCATCGCCCACGAGCAGGGCGGTGATCCCGCAGCAGTGTTGTACGACGCCGTCGAGTACGCCGATGCCAACGACGTCGACATCGTCCTCGGTGACACTGCAGGGCGCCTCCACACCGACGAGGGACTGATGGATCAACTCGAGAAGATCGATCGCGTCGTCGGTCCCGACATGACGCTGTTCGTCGACGAGGCAGTCGCCGGTCAGGACGCGGTCAACCGTGCACGAGAGTTCGACGCCGCTGCCGAGATCGACGGTACGATTCTGACGAAAGCCGACGCCGACTCGAACGGTGGGGCCGCGATTTCGGTCGCCCACGTCTCCGGAAAACCGATCCTGTTTCTCGGCGTCGGACAGGGCTACGACGACCTCGAACGGTTCGATCCCGACGAGATGGTCGATCGGCTGCTTGCCGAGGAGTAACGAACTCGAGGCACTCGGTAGCCGCCTTTTCCTCAGCCACCCTTGATCAGCCGCAAGACGGTAACGTGGTCGGCGTCGACGGGCTGATCCTCCGGTACCGGTCGGCCGTCGACGAGGACGCTCACCTCGTGAGGGCTGAGATCGACCTCGTGAAGGAGATCGGTGTACGTCGGGCTCGAGTCGCCGTCGGTAGCCAGATCGATCTCGTAGGTTCCTTCCCCCTTGACGTCGACGGTGACGCACATACGAACCGTTGGGACAGTGCAGACTTGAGGGCGTCGCTCGTGGATCGTTTTTGAATCTCGAGCGAGCGATCGGGGCGGGTGACCGGTCGTCAGTCCGTCGGGGTTTCTTCGGGTCTCACGCCCGGCTCTCGATCGCGATCCCGAAGCGCCCGGCGATGGCCGTAAACGCCGCGTGCGAGCGCGCCGAGACCGAGCAGGAGGACGATCAGGTTGATCGGGGTCCCGAGATAGGGAATCTGAACGACGGCGGCTCCGGCGACCAATCCCACAACGAGCGCGATCCATCGGTTTCCCACGCCGACGGCCGAGAGGAGCCACGCCGCGACGGCGAATCGGCCGTAGATGATCGCGATCCAGATCGCCAGTGCGAACGCGAACCCGCCGACGAACGAGAGCGGAATCCCGACGACAGTGATCGCGAGCGCGATCAACAGGATCGGCACGCCGACGAGCACGCCGAGTCCGACGAGCCCCGTTCGGACCGGATCGGTCGCGACGCTCGCGGAAACGCCAGCGGAGAATCGCGGAAACAGTGCGAGCAACGCGGCACCGATCAGCAGGTTCAACGCGAGGACGTACAGCGAGAACACCCACGATACGATCGGATCGAGCGTCGGGGCGAACTCGCCGCCGAGCGAGGAATCGTGACGAATGTCGCCCGCGACGGCACCCGTGTTCCCGACGAGATCGCCGCCGTAGCGCAGATCGCCGGCGATTGCGGCCTCGTCTCCGAGTCTGATCGTGTCCGCCCCGATGGCCACGTCGCCGTCGACGACGCCGTCGACGGTCGCGCTTCCGGCACCGGCCGAGAGGTCCCCACCGACGGTCGCACCGTCCGTGATCTCGAGGCTACCGGAGGCGGCCTGAACGTCGCCGTCGACGGTGCCGGCGATCGTGACGCTTCCGCCGGCTGCCTCGACGTCCCCGCCCACGTCGCCGTGGATGCGAATATCGCCCGCAGCGGCGCTGACGTCGCCGGTAACCGTTCCCTCGACGACGACCGTTCCCGCGAACGCCTCGAGGCTGTCGACCGTTTCTCCCTCGGAAACGGTGACGGTACCGCCGACCTGCGAACTCGACTGGGCGGCGGCCGTCGCCGGCACCGTCGCACAGAGAACGACGGCGAGGGCGACGAGGACGACGACTCGTCTCCGGAGTGTGGACCGTTCGGGCATGCGGACTCGTACCACACGGAGTCGCAAAAAGCTATCAGTGATGTCTCAGTATCGTCGACTGGCCCGCCGGATCGAGATCGGCCACACCGCGCTTCGGTCGATTTATTTCCCGTCCCACCGTTGGGCCGGTATGAGCGAGGCCGACGCCGAGACAGTCGAGGGAACTCCCGGCAGGACCGAAGTCTGGATCGAGAAGTATCGGCCCCAGCGGCTCGCGGATATCAAGGGTCACGAGGACATCGTCCCACGACTCCAGCGCTACGTCGAGCGGAACGATCTCCCTCATCTCATGTTTGCCGGTCCTGCCGGAACCGGGAAGACAGCGAGCGCTCAGGCGATCGCCCGGGAAGTCTACGGCGACGACTGGCGCGAGAACTTCCTGGAGTTGAACGCCTCCGACCAGCGCGGGATCGACGTCGTCCGGGATCGAATCAAGGACTTCGCACGCTCGTCGTTCGGGGGCTACGATCACCGGATCATCTTTCTAGACGAGGCGGACGCACTAACCTCCGACGCCCAGTCCGCCCTCCGCCGGACGATGGAGCAGTTCTCGAACAACACCCGGTTCATCCTCTCGTGTAACTACTCGAGTCAGATCATCGACCCGATCCAGTCCCGATGTGCCGTCTTTCGCTTTACCGAACTGGCCGACGGCGCAGTCGAGACGCAGATACGCGAAATAGCGGACGTCGAAGGGATAACGGTGACCGACGACGGAATCGCCGCGCTCGTGTACGCGGCAAACGGCGACATGCGAAAGGCGATCAACGCCCTCCAGGCCGCCGCAGTGATGGGCGAGACCGTCGACGAGGAAACGGTGTTTACGATCACGGCCACCGCCCGTCCGGAGGAAGTCGAGGCGATGGTCGACCACGCCATCGGCGGCGATTTCACCGCCGCCCGCGCCGCCCTCGAGGATCTGTTAACTGACCGCGGACTCGCCGGCGGCGACGTCATCGACCAACTGCATCGCTCGGCCTGGGAGTTCGAGATCTCCGAGCAGGCAACCGTGCGATTGCTCGAGCGACTCGGGGAAGTCGACTATCGCATCACGGAGGGGGCGAACGAGCGCCTGCAACTCGAGGCGATGTTGGCGTCGCTGGCGCTCGAAAAAGAGTAGGAGCGGACGACTCGGCCGGACACGTTCGTAGCCAGTCCGTTCGACCGATTCTACCGAACGACGTCACCCATTTGGTTGCTCTAATCGATCGCGATCCGGTGACTCGGAGCGATCGCGATCCAGTCGTACCGATCGGCTACGATCCCTGCTTGCGATCTGGGCCAGTCCGTCGACGAGTTCCAGGAGTCGATCCTGTGCAGCTTCGACCTCCGAAAAGTGTTCTCGGTCGCCGGTCTCCTCTGCGAGTTCGAGAAATCCACGAGCGACGTTCAGCGGTCGTCGAACCTCCTCCTCGACCAGCGTGTCGATGGTTTCTATGCGCTCGTGGGCGTCGGCCAGTTCAGACTCGGTGCGCCGGCGCGCCGTGAGATCCCTGTAGACGATCAGCCCCTCGAGGACGGAATCGGCCCGCCGTTCGCAGGCCGTCTCTGCCTCGATGGCGACCACGGTGAGGCGGAACTCGCGAACGCCGTCGGCGGTTTCGATCTCGGCTGTGAACTGTCGACGTTCGGCTCGTTCGATCGCCTCGAGAACGGCGGATCGGCGGGAGTCTGGAGCCACGGAGGCGATGCTCTCGTCGAGAGGGGTGTCGATCACCGTCTCGCGATCGCCTCCGAAGACGTCGGTGTAGCGATCCGTAACGTTCCGGACGACCGGTCGGTCGTCTTCGATCTCGTATCGAACCATGGGCTCCGGCAGGCGTTCGAACAGTGCCCGGTCGCGGTTTTGGCGGGCCCGAAGCCGGTCTCGCTCCGTTCGAAGTGCGTTGCGATCGTTCACCAGCTGATCTCGCCTCGTCTGGAGTCGATTTCGCTGTCTACGTAGCCGATCGCACTCGCTCGTAAGCTGCGATTCGGTTTCGGTCCATTCGAGAAGCGTGGCGATCACCCGGCTATAGGAAACGAGCAGCTCGCAGTCGCGGTCGTCGAACGCCGCTCGCTCTTTTTCACCAACACACAGGAAGCCGACGTCAGAAACGGGGACACAACACACCGATCGGTTCGCCCCGTCGATCGACAGCTCGAGGCGATCGTCGGCCGCCCGATCGTCGATCCTGATCGGATCGCCGGTCTCGAGCGCATCGTCGAGGACGCTGTTTCGCGACAGCCCGTCGAGGTCCTCGGGAACGCCCGTCGTCGCCGCGCGCAGGGTCAATTCACCGAAGTGGACCGTCGAAAGCCAGCAGTCGTCGGTTCCGAGGGCGTCAGCGACGTCGTCGACCAGCAGTTCGAACAGCGGTTCGCGCTCGCGCTGGGTCGCGGCCGCGGCAAGCGACTCGAGGAGCGCCTCGGCTGGTTGGCCGTCCGCGGTCGATTGCTCCCCGGGCATCGCGATCGCGTTCGACGAGGGAGTCGACGACGGTTCGTCCGTGGCGCTACAGATCCATTCGATCTCGTCGGCGAGGTGGGAAAGAGCGTCGTCGGTGTTGCGCCTGACGTAGCCGTCCACCCCGTCAGTCGAGCGTGCCGCGGCCGGCGCGTACACCGCATCGGTAAAGAGCACGACCGGCGTCGAGCCACAGGCCTCGACGATCTCGAGCAAGGTCGCTCCGGCCTCCGTCGTCGGCGTCTCAGCGAAGACGACGCAGTCCGCATCGGCTGCCCAGCTGTCCACCCGCTCGAGATCGGTCGTCGACAGCGAGGCGACCGTTCGATCCGGCCCCGAGGAAACGGCCTCGAGGTCGGTCGCGCTCTGTTGGGCGTCCGCGTCGCTGGCCGCGAGATAGAGAACTGTCCGCGGTTGCGATTGCGATAAATCGATCATTACACTGGCCGACGTCGTTGTACGAGAGTACGTTTCCATCAGGATAAAGCTACGCTGAAGCGATTGACCGCTGACGTGTCTCCACGGCGAATCCCATCAGTGGAGTGGTTAGGCGGGCGAGAGCGCGGGACGACGACGCACGATCGATCGAAGCCGCTTAGTGTGATCACCGTCGAATATTCATCATGAATTTTCCGAACTGGCGAACCTACCTCGTCACTCAGGCATCCGTCTCGGCGGGGAGGCCGACCGACGAGATCGTCTCCGAGGCTATCGACGGCGGAATCGATGCCGTACAACTCCGCGAGAAGGGAACCGAGGCGGTCTCGCGATACGAACTCGGCCTCGAGGTGCGCGAACGCACCGCCGAGGCCGGCGTGGATCTGATCGTCAACGACCGGATCGACATCGCAGCGGCGATCGATGCCGACGGCGTCCACGTCGGCCAGTCCGATCTTCCGGTCGCGGTCGCTCGAGAGCTACTCGGCCCGGACGCGATCGTGGGTTGCTCAGCGGCGACCGTCGAGGAGGCCGGGCAGGCCGAAGCCGACGGTGCGGATTATCTCGGTATCGGAACGATTTACGGAACGGCCTCGAAGGAGGTCGAAGAGTACAAAGACGGCGTCGGACCCGATCGCGTCGCCGCAATCGCGGACGCGGTATCGATCCCGGTCGTCGGGATCGGTGGCGTGACGGCCGAAAACGCCGCCCCAATCGTGGAAGCCGGGGCGGTCGGCGTGGCCGTCATCTCCGAGATCACGGCGGCCGACGAGCCACGAGCCGCGACGGAGGCGCTTGCACGCGCCGTCGAAACCGCGAAGGATCCCGAGGGCGACGGTGACAGTCGATGAGCGAATCCATCGACGTTACCGGCGACGAACTCGCGGCGTCGTTGCGGGCGGTCGACGCGACGGAGCCGCTGGTGCAGTCGTTGACCAACGAGGTGACGATGAACGACGTGGCGAACCTGATCCTCCACTGGAATGCGCTTCCGGTGATGGCCGACTCACCCGGCGACGCCGGGGAGATGGCCGATCTCTCGAGTGCGGTTCAGATCAACACCGGGCAGCTCCCGGACGCGAAGATCGAGGCGATGGCAGAAGCGGGCCGACGGGCGAACGAACGCGGCGTCCCGGTCGTGCTGGATCCCGTCGGCGTCGGCTCGACGCCGTCGCGTGAGGCCGTAGCCGAGCGACTCCTCTCGGAGATCGAGTTTTCGATCATCAAAGGCAACTACGGCGAAATCAGCGCACTCGCCGGCGTCGAAGCCGACGTCAAAGGCGTCGAATCCGTCGGCGACTACGAAGAGATCGAACGAACGGCTGGCTCGCTTGCCGACTCGACCGGCGCGACCGTCGTCGCCTCCGGCGTCGACGACATCGTCGCGGATCCGGACAGCGTCTACCGACTCACTGCGGGCCACGAAATGCTCGCCGCGGTCGTCGGGACCGGCTGCATGCTCGGGGCAACCCTGGCCGTCTTCTCCGGCGCGCTCGGGGACGAACACGCGGCGGCCGTCCACGGCACGCTGGCATTCGGGATCGCCGGCGAACGTGCGGCCGGCCGTCCGTACGACGGCCCGGCGAGCTACCGGACGAACTTTCACGACGCAGTCTACGGCTTTTCTCCGGACGTCGCGGCCGATCTCGACCTCGAGAACCGGATCGAGCGCGTCGTCTGAGTTTTTTGAGACGATCTCGTGATCGCCACTCCGCAGGAACCGTTTTGTCGGCCCGGATCGAACCCTCGCGTATGACGCGCGAACACCTCGCGGAGGCGGCAACCTCGATCCAGAGCGCTTCGGACGCGGCCGATGACGACGAGACGATCGAACGACTCCGGAACCAGTCGGAACAGTTCTCGACGCTCGCGGACGCCGACCGCGGCCCCGACCACGGGAAGCTCGCCCGTCACGAACACGTTCTCACCGAAATCGCAGACGGCGAGAGTAGCGACGTCGCCAGTCACGTCGAGCGCGCACTCGAGTCGATCCACGCCTACCGGGAGACGCTCGAGGGCGTCTGACGCCCAATCGGGGACGACAGCTTCAACAGACCGGCTTCGGGTTCGCGCCCATCGCTTCCAGGTTCTCGACGTACTCGCCGTAGGCGGCTTCGATCGCACCCGTTGCGGCTTCTAGGGCGCGCTCGCGGTCGTCGTCGCTCTCACAGACTGCCGAGAGGAGATCCGTCGCGCGCTCGAGTTGGTCGTCGAGGTCCGAACCGAACCCGCGGAAAACGCTCGCTGTCTGTGGGTCCGCATCACCGACGAAGTAGCCGACGACCTGTTCTTTCGAGCGCTTGCTCGCGAGGATCCGTCCGACGAACGCGCCGACCCGTTCGGGCGTGGACCCGAGGCTCCGCAAGTAGTCGTGGAGTGCCGGTACCGCCTGGGGCTCGTAGTCGTCATCACCGAGGTGGTCGACGACCGCTTCGAAGTGCTCGCGTTCCTCTTCGGCGGTGGTTTCGAACGCGTCTCGAGCGGCCTCGTACTCTTCGCTGTCGGCCCACGAGAGGAAGGTCTGCCAGGCGGCGTGTTCGGCGTCTGCCGTCGCCTCGAGCACCGGTTCGGTATCGATGTCGCCGCCGGTGTCGGCGTAGAGTGACTTCGAAGAGCCGAGGCGCGAAAGCGGCGTCTGATTTTCCTCTCGAACGGTCTCGAGAAACGCGTCGGAACTGGTCATGGACGAGAGTTGGGCGGGACTCGAGTTAGGCCTGTCGTCGCGCGCCGTCGACCAGGTGTCTCTTTACGTCGGGGGATCAAGTGATGACGTATGGCAATCCTCGTGGCGTACGACGGATCGGAGCCTGCACAGGAGGCCGTCGAACACGCCGTTCGAAACTATCCCGGCGAGGAGATCGTCCTGTTACGAGTCGTCGAGGCGGCGGGAGGATCGACCGGTGCGGGAATGAATCTCGCACGGGAGTTTCTGAAGGAACGACGGACGGAGATCTCGGAGTCGATCGACGAAGACGTCGCGGAGATCGCAGCCGATGACGACGTCGAGTTCAGAACCGAGACGGCCGTCGGAGATCCCGCCCGGGCGATCGTCTCGTTCGCGGAGGACCACGACATCGACCACATCGTCGTCGGAAACCACGGTCGATCTGGCGTCTCTCGCGTTCTCCTCGGCAGCGTCGCAGAAGGGATCGTCCGTCGCGCTCCGGCCCCGGTAACGGTCGTCCGGTGAGCGTCCCACCCCGCTGACGACTTCTCGACCGTCGATCCGCCAGCGGATCAGCCGTCGACGACGTCGATCGAACCGTACTGGATCGCAGGCTGGTGTTCACAGATGTATCTCACCATCTCCGAGCGCGCGACGAACTCGAGGGTGGTCGTGGCACCGATCTCCTCGGTCACGCCGGTCGCGTACTCCCCGACGACGGTCTCCTCGACGTCGTGGAGCGCCAGATTGTGTTTGACGCCGTCCCTGTTCATCCAGGTGATCTCGTACTCGCTTCCGTCGAAAAGCACCAGCGTCGGGTTCTCGATCCGATCGATGTGGGGAGGTTCGACGCCGACCCATCCACCCACATAGCCGTCGAGACGGATCGATTCGACGTCCGTCCACGCGTCGGGATCGGCGTCACCCTCGAGAGCCGTCGCCTCCGCCTCCTCGACGATCGGCTCGTCGGCGTCGTCGGTTCGGGGTTCGGTATTACGATCCAGACAGCCGGCCGACGCCGAAAGCGATCCCGCAAGCGTCGCGCCGACGTGCCGGAGGATCGTTCGTCTATCCGTCTCGCTCGGGGTCATCGTTCTCGGTGACGGTACGCACTCGAGCGGGATAAGGATGCGACTCGACGGGAGCACGAACCGAACGGTGGTACGCTCGAGGACTCGATCCGTTGGTTCGATCGGACCGTTATTCGTCCGTGACCAGCCGCTCGATCATCCCCGAGACGAACGCCAGTTCGTCCTCGTTGACGCCGTGGCCCATGCCCTCGTAGATTCGTTCGGTGACGTCGGCCGAAAGCGCCTCGAGAACGCGCGTCGTCTCGTGAACGCGCTCTTTGGGAATGTGCGGGTCGACGTCGCTGCAGCCGAGGAACGCGGGCATCCCCTCGAAAGTGGCGTCGTTTTCGGTTCCGTGCGCGTACTCCTCAACGTCGACCGACTCACCGATGAGGCCGCCGCTCAGGGCGACGATCCCGCCGTAGCGGCGGGGATTTCGGGCGACGAACTCGCTCGCGAGGCAGGCACCCTGCGAAAAACCGAGCACGACGACGCGGTCGGTCGGAACCCCGGCCGTCACGGCCTCGTCGATCGCGTCCGCGATCGCGCGTAATCCCGAGGTTCGGCCCGGCTCGTTGGACTCGACGGGAGCGAGAAACGAGTTCGGATACCACTCGTTGCGTGCCGCCTGTGGCGCGAGGAGGGCGACGCCGTCTTCGTGGATCTCCTCTCCCATCCCGAGGATGCTTCGGGCGGTCGCTCCGCGACCGTGAACGAGCACGACGGCCGCTTCGCTCTCCTCGAGTGGCGTGCCTGCCGCGACGAGCGGCTGATCCTGGTGTGGCCCTTCCACGTCGTCCGGACCGGCGGCCGATCCGGCGGTCATTCGACGCCGCCCACCCCCGCGCTCGCGTCGGGGAGGTCGTGTTTGACGACCTCGAGTCCGAGTTCCTCGATCGCTCCACTGAGATGTTCGTCTTTCGCGTAGTCCGAACCGTCCTCTTCACGAAGACGCTGGGCCGTCGCCAGCACTTCGGCGCGGCGGTCGTTCGGGATCTCGTACTTGTCCGTACTGATCTCGATGACGAGACCGTTATTGTCGTTGGTGTAGATTGAGTGGAAGATTCCGCGGTCGAAGACGTTGTAGCGGTGACCCGCGTCCTCGAGTGCGTTCATCACGTCCTCGTACTCATCGGGATCGACGCTGAAGCAGAGGTGATGGACCGCTCCGACGCCCCCGCGCTGGCCGCGTCGGTTCGACGGACGGTCGTCGCTGACGAAGAACGTCAGGATGCGACCGTCCCCGGTGTCGAAAAAGAGGTGCGTCTGGGAAGGATCGTCGAGGTTCGGCTGTCGAAGGACGAGGGGCATTCCGAGCAGGTCGCGATAGAACGCGACGGTATCCTCCTCGTTGCTCCCCCAGATCGTGATGTGATCGGTCCCCGTCGTGTGGAACGGACTCTCTGGCAGTTCGGCCGTGATCGGATTGTTGGTTTTTTCTGACATTTAATTCACTCCGCGAGTACTTCACCGAAGACGCGTCCGGCGTCGTCGGGAACATCGAAGTCGTGGAACCGAGCGCCGCGAACCGTCGAAAGAATGTTCAGTGCCGCGGCGGCACCGTCACCGACGGCGATCGCTGCCTGCCACTCCTCCGGACGGATCATCGCACCGGTGGCGTACACGCCGTCGACGCTCGTTTCCATGTTCACGCCGACGTCTACGACGTCCGTCGACGTAAATTCACAGCCAAGATCCTCCGCCAGCTTGCGGTCGGCACCGGTAGCCAACACGACGTAGTCGGATTCGTCGATCCCGTCCGCGGTTTCGACTGCGAACCCGCCGTCGACGATCTCGATGGTAGTCACCGGCTCGCCCTGTCGTCGATCGACGCCGAAGTCGTCGACCTGCTGGCGCGCAGTGGCCATGAACTCGCTTCCACCGACCGATCCGACGCCCAGATAGTTGAACAGGTGGGCCTTGTGCATCCACGTCTCGTCCGTGTCGAACACCGTCGTCTCCAGGCCGTTTTTCGCCGTAAAGAGCGCGGCGCTCAAACCGGCGGGTCCACCACCGACGACGATCACCGACGCTTTTCGTTCTCCGTCGCTCGCTGTCGTCTCGTTGCTCACGTGTGGTTACACAATGTTACTGCACGGCTATGAACCTAGTAGAGACTCCGGAACAACTACGTAACACTCGTGTTAGTGGCTCGACGCGCTTCGTCTCGTTGAATCGAACGGAGATCTGTCGTCGGCCGCTCGTGAATGCAGAGACAAACTCCGACAAGTGGACGTGAAATGGGAATCCACATATATCGGGGAATGCTTTTACTTTCGCCCACCGTACACCGAGGTATGTCAGACGTAGCGCTTGACGACCGTGGTCGTCTCACGCTCCCGAAGGAGGTCCGAGAGCGATACGGGGACCGATATCACGTCGTTCAGCTTCCCGACGGTGTCAAACTGGTTCCCGTCGCCGACGACCCGCTCGAGGCCCTCAGGGACGAATTCGCGGACGTCGAAAAATCGGTCGACGAGCTCCGTGAAGAAGCGCGCAATGCAGCGCTCGACGAGGCCGGACGATAGATGTATGCGGAAACCGACTTCCTTCTCGCACTGATTAAGGACGATGACTGGCTCGGCGAGGCCGCCGAGTCGGCGTACCGGGAACACCGTGACGAGTTGTGGACGTCACAGTTCACGCTCGTCGAACTCCTGATGGTCGCCTATCGCGAGGACCGGGACACCGAACGTGTCGTCACGAACGCCGCCACCCTCGTCGAGGTACGTGGTGATGTAGAGACCGTCGTCTCCGCAGCAACCTACGTCGAAGACCACGGGTTCACACCGTTCGATGCGCTCCACCTCGTCGAATCAGACGGTGATACCATCGTTTCTAGCGACGGCACGTATGACGACGTTACACCGCGTCTCGATCTGAAAACGGTCACCGAGGAGTGACGCTCCGCAACCACTAAACGCGACTCACACCAACCATCTCTCAATGAGCGACTGGACCGAGAAGTACCGTCCGACCACGCTGTCGGAGGTACGTGGGAACAACAAAGCTCGTGATACGCTCGAGGAATGGGCCAGAGGCTGGGACGACCACCGGAAGGCGGTGATCGTCCACGGGAGCCCGGGTGTGGGGAAAACCTCGGCTGCACACGCGCTCGCCAACGATCTGGGATGGCCGGTGATGGAGCTCAACGCCAGCGACAACCGCCAGGCCGACGTGATCGAGCGTGTTGCAGGCGAGGCCTCGAAAAGCGGTACGCTCACTGCCGGCGAATCGGGACGGCGACTCGTTATTCTGGACGAGGCCGATAACTTTCACGGCAACGCCGACTACGGTGGCTCTCGAGAAGTCACGCGGCTCGTCAAGGACGCGAGCCAGCCGGTCGTACTGGTCGCCAACGAGTTCTACGATATGAGTCAGTCGTTGCGAAACGCCTGCGAAACGATCGAGTTTCGCGACGTCTCGGCGCGGTCGATCGTACCGGTTCTCCGGGACATCTGCAGACGAGAAGGCGTCGAGTTCGACGAGGCGGCGCTCGAGAAGATCGCTGAGTCGACGAGTGGCGACCTGCGCTCTGCGGTCAACGATCTCCAGGCGGTCGCTGAAGAAACCGACCAGCTGACCGTCGAAGACGTGGTTACGGGAGAACGCGATCGGACGGAGGGGATTTTCGACTTTCTCGACGCGCTCATCAAAGAAGAAAACGCCGAGGGGGCGCTTCGTGCGTCATACGACGTCGACGAGACGCCGGACGAACTCCTCAACTGGATCGAGGACAACGTGCCGAAAGATTATCACGGAGCGGAGCTCGCTGATGCCTACGAGTTCCTCTCCAACGCCGACCGCTGGCTCGGCCGTGTTCGGGCCACGCAGGAGTACTCGTTCTGGCGGTACGCGACGGACAACATGACCGCGGGCGTCGCCGCGTCCCGACGCGAGGACAAAGGCGGGTGGACTCGCTATGGTCCGCCGAGTTACTGGTCGAAACTCGGACGAACCAAGGGAACGCGAAACACCCGCGATGCGATCGCTGAGCGTATCGCAGAGCGGCAAGGAACGAGCGTTGCGACGGCACGACGGGAGATATTGCCGTTCCTCTCGTCGATGACCCACCACTGTCGAAACCGTGATCTAACGGTTCGTATGGCGGCGACATACGAGCTGGACGAGAGCGAGGTCTCGTTCGTCACCGAAAGTGGAAAGGACACCAACAAGGTCCAGTCGATCGTCGAAGACGCAGAAGCACTCCGCACGCGAGAGACGGTCGAGCACTCGGGATCGGCGTTCTTCGGGGGCGATGCCGCGAACGGTGATGGAGAAAGCCAGGCGGGAGAGACGGAACGCACAGCAGGTGCCATGGAGGACGACGACGGTGGGAGTCAGGAGACGCTTACGACTGCGAGCGACGCGAACGAACCCGATGGACGAGGGAACGTGTCTGACTCGGGGTCGCAAGGGAACGACGTGGATCACGAACAGACCGCCGACTCGCGTTCACAGGACGACGATCAGTCCGGACTGAGCGATTTCTTCTAACGGCTCTCCGCTCGACCTCACAGCAGTCCAACGTCTTCACCGACGGTCCGGAAGGCCTCGAGACAGGTGACGATGTCCGCTTCATCGTGAGACGCCATCGGCGCGATGCGGACCCGCGTTTCGTCGCCGGACGTGACGGAGTGACCGAGCAGCGACGCGACGACGCCCCGATCACGAAGCCCCTGAACGAGCAACCGGGCGTCGGAACGGTCCTCGACGGCGAGCGGAAGGATCTGAGAATCGCCGGGGGCGTCGAACCCCATCGTCTTCAAGCCGTCGCGCAGATGGGCGACGTTGTTCCAGAGGCGTTCTCTGAGGTCGGTGTGTCGGGCGAGGTGTAACGCCTCACTTGCCGCAGCGGCCGATGGTGGTGCCAGTCCAGCAGAGGAAAGGAAGGGGCGCGCCTCGGAGATCAGACACTCGATCAACGCGTCGCTACCGGCGACGTAACCGCCCTGGCTAGCCAGCGCCTTCGAAAACGTTCCAACCTGGACGTGGACACGCTCTTCGAGTCCGTCGGCCTGAACGATGCCACCGCCGTCCGCGTAGAGGCCCGTCGCGTCGCTTTCGTCGACCAAAAGCCATGCCCCGAACTCCCCGGCCACATCAGCGAGCTCCGAAAGCGGAGCGACGGAGCCGTCCGCCTCGAAGACGGAATCGGTGGCGATCAGCCACGATTCGTGCGCGCCCGCGTCGGTCCTCGGGCCGCCGTCGGTGCTCACTTCGACGTGTTCCGCCCTCGTTTCCATCTCCGATCGGAGACTGGACGGATCACGATGGTCGTACGCTACGGTCTCACAGTCGGTAAGTCGACAGCCGTCGATCAGGCTCGCGCGAGTTCGCTCGTCTACGAAGACGACATCGGGTTCGAGTGCCGTGATCGCCCCGATACTCGCCGCGTATCCCGACGAAAACGTCAGTGAGCGGTCGGTCGATTTCGTCTCCGCCAGCAGCCGCTCGAGGTCGTGATGAACCATCGTATCGCCGGTAACGGGACGGCTCGAACCCGCCCCCGTCCCCACCGTCGCCGCAGCCTGTCTGGCCGCGTCCTGAACCCGCTGGTCGTCGGTCAGCCCGAGGTAGTTGTCCGAAGCGAACACCAGCGCCTCTTCGGACTCGAGAACCGGGAGTCCGCCGCCGGACGGTTCCGCGAAGTATCCGCGCTCTGCGACGCGATCGACGGGCGACAGCGTCCGTCTTTGCTCGTGCTTCTCGAGGGTCGCCAACCGGTCCTCGAGATCGAACCCGCGATGTTCCATTCGGGTGGATGAAATCAGTCCCACGCTTTCACTTTCACGGTTCCGTTCCGTCAGTCGGGTCCCTCCTCGCGCGACCGGACGCCGTGACCGATCGACCGTGGATATCCGTCGGTAGTTCGAGACCGATCAACGCCAGCCGGTAACCGGTAGATGGAAAACCACAGCTGACTGGTGTCGCGAGTTCTACTCGGTTTCGACTTCGATATCACCGGCTTGCGCTGCCTCGTGGTAGGAGCAGATGTAGACTGCCATCTCTTCGGATGCGACGACGCCCTCGAGCGTCGTCTCTTCGCCTTCTTCACCGACGTCGTCGCTCACGTAGTCGTCGACGACCTCGTCGTTCTCGTCCCGGATCTCGAGGTTGTGCACAACGTCATCGGCGTTCACCCACCTGAAGTCGTACTCCTGCCCCTCGATGAGGGTGATCGTCGGATTGTCTTCGTCGGCGATCATCTCCGGCTCGAGGCCGGACCAGGCTTCGATGCGTCCCTCGAAGTAGAACTCCCCGACGTCGGCCCATTCGCCGTTACCGGTTTCCTCGTCCGGTTCGCCATTCTCTTCGGACTCGTCAGTGTCTTCTTCCGTTTCGGACTCGTCAGTGTCTTCTTCCGGTTCAGCCTCACCGAGATCATCTGCTGAGGGTTCGTCGTCGGCTTCCCCTTCCTCACCCGGTCCCCCACATCCCGCGAGGGCAGTCACGCCGGCAGTTCCGGCGAGCAACAATGCGGTTCGTCGGGTAACTCGGTCGGTCATCACTCGATTTGTCACCGAGAACGATAGTAAAGGCCTATTGACGAGCAACGGAAAGTCAAAAAATTTCAAAACCGACCGCGGTCGTCAGTCGTTTTCCTCGACGAACGTCTCTATTCTCGCCAGCGCTTCCCGAAGTTCCTCGAGTCCGGTTGCATAGGACACGCGAAGGTGACCTGTACCGCCCTCACCGAACACGTCGCCGGGAACGACCGCGACGCCCTGTTCGTGTAGAACCTCTTCAGCGAACTCGGTTGCACTGACGCCCGCTGGCACCTCGGGGAAACAGTAGAACGCGCCCTTGGCCTCGAAGACGTCCATCCCGATCTCACGGAACCGTGAGAGGACGAACCGACGCCTGCGGTCGTACTGATCGACCATCTCCCGAACGTCATCGTGACAGGATTCGAGGGCCTCGAGTGCGGCGTACTGGGCAGTAGTCGGCGCCGAAAGCATGGTGTACTGGTGGATCCTGTTCATCGCACCGATGACGTCGGTCGGACCGAGCGCGTAGCCCAGACGGAGACCGGTCATCGCGTGGGCCTTCGAGAAGCCGTTGAAGACGACGGTTCGCTCGCGCATGCCCGGTAACGTCGCGATCGATACGTGCTCACCGTCGTAGGTCAACTCGGCGTAGATCTCGTCCGAGAGGACTGTCAAACCATGCTCACGGGCGAACGCCGCGATCGGCTCGAGGTCGTCCTCGCGCATGATCGCACCCGTCGGATTGTTGGGATAACAGAGAACGAGCAGATCCGCGTCCGCAGCGCCTGCTTCCTCGAGGGCTCCGACAGTGAGTCGAAAGTCGTCGCCTTTGCTCGTCGGAACGGAGAGGACCTCGCCGCCGGCGAAGATCACACCCGGTTCGTAGGAAATGTAGGCCGGTTGGGCGATCGCGACCGTCTCACCCGGGTCGACGAGCGCCCGGAACGCGAGATCGACCGCTTCGCTCGCTCCGGCGGTCACGATGATCTGTTCGTCGGGATCGTACTCGAGGTCGAACCGATCGGAGACGTACGTCGAGATGGCGTCGCGGAGCTCGCGTTTCCCACGGTTTGCGGTATAGGACGTTTTCCCTTGCTCGAGGGAGGCGATCGCGGCGTCGCGTGCCGCCCACGGCGTCGAGAAGTCCGGCTCGCCCACGCCGAGGGAGATGACGTCGTCGCGTTCCTCGGCTATCTCGAAGAACCGTCGGATTCCCGACGGCGGGACCGTCTTGACGCGCTCTGAAAGTTCGATCGTCATGGTCAGGGCGAGAACGAGAGTCTGTCGTCCTCATCGCCGTTCCCGAGTTCGATCCCGTTTTCCTTGTAGGAGGTCATCACGTAGTGAGTGACCGTCTGGGTTATCTCGGGAACGGGAGCGACCTTTTCGCTGACGAACTGGGAGACTTCGCGAATGGAGTCGCCTTCGACCTCCATGTCGAAGTCGTAGTCGCCGCTGACCAGCCGCAGTGCTGTGACCTGTGGGAATCGTGCGAGGCGCTCAGCGATGTCACCGTATCCCGTCTCTCGGTCGAGTCTGACGTTCAACTCGACCTCGGCGCGGACGCGTTCGTCTTCCAGTTTGTCCCAGTCGACGACCGGCTGATATCCACAGATCACGCCTGCATCCTCGAGCTCTTCGATCACCGCGTCGACCTCCGACTCGTCGAGGTCGGTCATTCGCGCGATATCAGCCGTCGAATACCGCGCGTTCTCACGAAGGGACTCGAGCACCTCGCGTTCGCTCATACAATCCCGAAGCGCGAGCGCGAGTAAAAACGTTGTTGAATTCGGTCACGAACCGCCGGCGGACGCCTGGATCACAGATCCATTCCGCCGTTGACGTCGATCACTTCGCCGGTAACGTACGACGAATCCTCGCTCGCGAGGAAGCGGACGACGGCCGCGACGTCTTCGACGTCGGCCAGTCGGGCGAGCGGAATGCCGGCGATGATCCGATCGAGAACCGTTTCCGGGACGCCCTCGAGCATATCCGTCCGGGTGAATCCGGGGGCGACGCAGTTCGCGGTCGAACCGCCCTGGGCGAGTTCTAGCGCGATCGTGCGCGTAAACCCGAACATACCGCTTTTCGCAGCGGCGTAGTTCGCCTGTCCGAAATTTCCCTGCTTACCCACGACGCTCGAGATGTTGATCAACCGCCCCTCGTCGGCGTTCCAGATGTCGTCGTAGAACGTCTGCGTGCAGTTGAACATCCCGCCGAGGTTGACGTCCATGACGCGGTCCCACTCCTCGCGAGTCATGTCGGTAAACTGCGTGTCGGCCGTGATGCCCGCGTTGTTCACCAGCACGTCGATCGGACCGAACGCATCGTGACACACAGACCGCATCGCCTCGACGTCGTCACGGTCTGCGACGTCGGCCCGTGCGGTCACCGCGCTCCCACCAGCCGTTTCGATCGCGTCGACCGCCTCGAGTGCCGCCTCTTCGGAGGATCGGTAGTTAATCACGACGTTCGCGCCGCGCTCTCCGAGGTGCTGAGCGATGCCGCGACCGATACCGCGGGCCGACCCGGTGACGACACAGGTCCGTCCGTCCATAGCCATGAGTGGGTGACTGTTCTACCTCCGACAGTAAATAGCCACCCGGCAGTTCGGGCACTCGACCGACGGGCCGTAGTTCGTGGAAACCGTCCTCGATGAGGGCGGTTGGAATCTCTTCGTCTACGTTGTGGCGTACGTATCAGTGGCCATTATTTTCAGGTATTCATTCATCTGCAAACATGTATTGGTGGGCGGGTTTTGTAGGATCGTAACAACAGATGATTTCGCGTCGTTACCGATCGAGTCTCGAATCGAACGGAGTGGTTCGATGAGGACGGCCGAACGGATCGCAACGCTGGTCACCGCTCACTCTCGCGTCGTTCTCGTCGTTCTCGTCCTTTCGACTGTACTGATCGGCGCTGGAATGTCGATGGTCGACGACGACTCCTCACTGGAACAGTTCGAAAGCGAATCGCCCGAAGCCCAGGCGATAGAGAAGATCGACGAGGAGTTCGGCGTCGACGACGAGAATGCGACGACGAGCGTCCAGATCATCACGCGCGCAAGCGCGAACGAAACCGAGACTGTCTCCGACGGCAACGTTCTCGCCCGCGACTCCCTGATCGAATCGCTCGAGTTCCAGGCCGAAGTCGTGGAGAACGAGTCGATCGACGAAACGCTCGCCGACGACGATCCGATCACTGGCGTCGAAAACCTCGTCGCGATCACGGCGGAGACGACACAGCAATTGGAGGAGATCGAAGAGCGCGGCGCTGCACTCGAGGAGCGCGAGGCCGAACTGAACGAGACGAGCGAGCGACTCGAGGACGGGATCGACCGGTCGATCGCCATCCAGCGCGAGTACGAGGAACTCGCCGCCACGTACGACGAGAGCGATCCCGAGTATCAACAGGGTGCCGGCGACCTCGAAGCCGAGTTCGATTCCGTCATCGAGGAGGCGACCGTTGGCCTCGACGACGATCAGAGGACGGAGTACGAGGAACTGGCACAGCAGGCGCGAGAAATCGAATCCGATCGGGTTGAAATCGAACGGACGACCGACGATCCGGAGGACGTCCCCGAGTACGCTGAACTGACCGACGCCCTCGAGGACGTCTACGCAGGCGCGACGATGGGCGTTCTGGAGGCCGATTACGAGCGACTCGAGGACGATGCCGACGAACTCGAGGAGCGACAGACCGACCTCGAAGACGACGAGCGCGCATCGATCGACGATCAGATCGATACGCTCGAGGGACTCGACGAGGACGAGTTCGAGGACGCACTCGACGCGACGCTGTCGGACGCCGAGGAGAACCAGAGTCCCGCGCTCGCGTTCATGCCCTCCGACTACGATCCGGGTTCGACGACGGCGGACGCGAGGATGACCGTCGTCACACAGGAGATCGGTGACGCCGACGTGGAGACGGGTGCGGTCGACGATGCGGTCCTCGAGACGCAACTGGATCTCCGCGACCTCGCGGCCGGACACGACCACGACCAGATCGTCTTCGGCGTCGGCGTTATCAGCGACGAAATCGATCGATCGATGGGAGACAGCCTGGCGATCGTCGGTCCGATCGCGCTCGCGTTCGTGGTCGCTGCGTTGCTGATCGCCTACCGTGACCCCCTCGATATCGTCCTCGGCGTCGCCGGCATCGGAACGGTGTTGGTCTGGACGTTTGGCTTCATGGGCTGGACGGGGATCGCGTTCAATCAGATGATGATCGCGATCCCGGTGTTGTTGATCGGACTCTCGATCGACTACGCGATCCACGTCTTCATGCGCTACCGCGAACGGCGCGAACGAGACGGCGTCCAGAGTTCGGTCCGAAAACCGATGGGGATCGCACTCGCCGGCGTCGGTATCGCGCTCGTCTGGGTCACGGCGACGACCGCGATCGGATTTCTCGCGAACCTCGTCAGTCCGATCGACCCGATCCGCGAGTTCGGCGTCGTCAGCGCGTTCGGCATCCTCGCCGCGCTGATCGTCTTCGGCGGGCTCGTTCCAGCGGCGAAAGTCGAGATCGACTCGATCCTCGAGTCACGCGGGTTCGATCGACACAAACGCGCGTTCGGGACCGGCGGTGGTCGTTTCAGCGCCGTCCTCGCGTCCGGTGCCGTCGCTGCCAGGCGAGCACCGATGGCTTTGCTCCTCGCCGTATTGCTCCTCACGGCCGGCGGCGTCTACGGCGCGAGTCAGGTCGACACCAGCTTCGACGAGGAGGACTTTCTCGCGGAGAGTCCGCCCGAGTGGACGGAGTCGCTTCCGGGGCCGATGAGTCCGGGCGAGTACCAGGCGGCTGACGATCTGGATTTCGTCAACGAGAACTTCCAGCGCGACGATCTCCAGGCCCAGATTCTGATCGAAGGCGACGTGGCCGACGGTGACGTCCTCGAACGACTCGCGAGCGCACAGGACGACGCGGGGGAGAGTCACGTCGTCTACACGCTCGCAAACGATGAGGCCGACGTCGAGGGACCACTGTCGGTGATGGAAGAGGTGGCGACACAGAACGAATCGTTCAACGAGACGTTCACCGCAGCCGATACGACCGGCGATGACGTTCCCGACGAGAACGTCAACGACGTCTACGATCATCTCTTCGAGATCGATGAAGACGCTGCGAGTCAGGTCCTCCACCGAAACGCGAACGGGGAGTACGAGTCGGCTCGCTTGCTCGTCGCTATCGAAGGCGACGCGCAGTTCGACGAGACGACGAGCGAACTCCGGGCTATCGCGTCGACCATCGACAGCGCAGGTGTCGGTGACGAGCGAGGACTCGAGGCGGATGCCGACGCGGCCGGCGCAGATGCCGACGCTATCGAGGACTCCGAGAACGCCACCACCACGAACGTCGATGACGACGGAGTCGTCAGCGCCATCGCCACCGGTGATCCCGTCGTCAGCTATATCGTCGAGCAGGATCTGTTCGAGACCGTCTTCCAGAGCCTCCTGATCACGCTCGTCGCCGTCTTCGGATTTCTAACGGTGGCCTATCGCGTGACCGGAAACGGTGCGACGCTCGGTGTGGTGACCTTGCTCCCGGTCGCGTTCGCCGTCAGCTGGATCCTCGGAACGATGTCACTCATCGGGATGCCGTTTAACGTGTTGACGGGGATGATCACCAGCCTGACGATCGGCCTCGGAGTCGCCTACAGCATCCACGTCAGCGCCCGGTACACGCTCGAGCTCGAGCGCCAGGGGAACGTCTGGTCGGCGCTTCAGACGACGGTCACCGGCACCGGCGGCGCATTGCTCGGCAGCGCCGCGACGACGGTCGGCGGGTTCGGCACGCTCGCGTTCGCCATCCTTCCGGTGCTTCGGCAGTTCGGCATCATCACGGCGCTGACGATCACGTACGCCTTCCTCGCGAGCGTGATCGTACTGCCGACGTTGCTAATCCTCTGGACGCGGTACCTCGGCCCCGACGTCTCTTTCGATACCCGACCCGTGAGACAGACCACTCCGGCGATGGGCGACGGCGGAACGACAACGGACGGCGAGCGCTCTCGAGAACCCGGTGACGATCGACCGACCTCTCCGGGCACTACCGGTGGTGACGACGAGTGAGCGTCGACGAGAACGACGCTATCGAGGCTTTCGAGCGCCTCGGGCTCACCAGCTACGAAGCAAAGGTGTTCATCGCGCTCCAGCGTCTCGGCTCCGGAACCGCACGCGACGTCGCCCGCATCGCGGACGTTCCTCGATCGCAGGTCTACAGCGTCGCCGAGCGTCTCGAGAACCGTGGTTTGCTCGACGTCCAGCAGGCGAGTCCGATCCGGTACCGACCGGTCAGTCTCGAGAAAGCCCAGAGAACGCTCGAGGATCGGTTCGATCGCGAGTGCGAGCGGGCGCTAACGTACGTCGAACAGGTTCGAAACGAGTCGACCGGCGAGGAGACCCAGGAGGATATCTGGACGGTTCGAGGCCGCGAGCGCGTCGACGATCGGGTTGTCAACCTGCTCTCGAGCGCCGACGAACGGATCGTCTTCGGCACGCGGCTCTCGGAACTCGTCGTCGATCCGATCGAACGGTGCCTCGAAGAGCAGGCGAACGAGGGAACGGCGGTCGTCGTGATGAGTCAGAACGACTCGGTCCGAAATCGGTTGGGATCGATCGAAGGCGTCTGCACTGACGCGCCGCCGAGTCACCACGAGGGTGACCGACGCTCCGGACGGATCGTCATCGTCGACGACGACGGCGTCTTGTTGAGCGTGATCGACGACGACGGCGGCGAGACCGCGATCTGGAGTTCCGGATCGCGCTTTGCCTCCGTCCTGATCCAGTTGATCGAAGTCAGTACGCAGACGCCGGAATAGGGGTTTCCGGCCGTCATCGTCTCGCTTTTGCGTACCGGACGGTCGGCTCCAGAGAATCACTGCCGATTGACGGCTGACGCCCATCTTACCGCTCGAGTACCCATCGTCCCGTCTCAACGCTCGAGTATCCGTCGCCAATCGTCGCGTGCAGCCGCGTACGAATACTCCTCGCGAACCGTCGGAGCCGCCGTCGAGAGTCGTTCGTGAAGGTCGTCCTCGGTGCAAAGCGTCGCGAGCGCGTCGGCGTACGCCGCCGGCGTTCGCTGATCGACGACGAGCGCCGTCTCGCGGTGGCGGGCGACGTCCGGAACCGAGCCGACTCGAGGGACGATGGCGGGCGTTCCGGTCGCCATCGCCTCGAGCAGGGTTAGCGGGAGCGCATCACGCGACGACGTCAGAACGAAGATATGGGCGGCAGTGTAGTGCTCGCGAGGATCGTCGACCCATCCCGGAAGTTCGACGGCGTCCTCGAGGCCGTAATGGTCGATCGCTCGCACGACGTCCCGGTGTTTCCCTCCCGAACCGACCATCGCGGCACTGAACTCGAGGCCGGCTTCCGAGAGCATCGCAAGCGCGTCCACGAACAGAAGCGGATCTTTCTCCTCGCTGAACCGCCCGACCCAGAGGAAGTCATAGCGCGGTTCGACCGGCTCGTCCGGCGGGGCGTACCGGTCGGTATCGATCGCGTTCGACAGGATATCGATCCGGTCGTCGTCGATCCCCATCTCGCGAAGTCGTCGGCTGTGAACCGATCCGGGAACCGACAGGGAATCGAATCGTCTCAGTGCGACACGCGTCAGCGGTGCGTACGGCCCCCTCGCGTGAACGTCCAGATCGGCACCGATGATTCCGAGGTGGGTCCGGGCACCGACGAGCGGGCGTAGTGCCAGCGCGTAACAGCCGTAGGGAATCAAAGAGATGGAGACGATCGTGTCGTACTCGTTGCGAACGCCCTCTACGAGCGCGGCGAAAAACAACAGGACGATCCCGAGCGGCCGCCATCCGAACGTCGGGACGGTTCGGTACGTGATCGACTCGACCGACTCGTCCGGGGTGAGACAGACCATCGTGGTCTCGCCTGCGACCGCCGCGAGCGGACCGTAGTGGCGTTCGATTTTCGACGCGTTCGGATGATCAGCGACGATCAGAATCGATTCGGTTTCGGCCGTTCCGGACCGGTCGCACTCGGACGATTCCTCTCCGACCGATGTCGACGCCTTTTCCTTATTATTCGCCCCTTCCACGCGGTTCATCGTTCGTCCGTTCGTCGCGACCGACCCGTTTTGTTAATCCCCGTTGCCGGAGCGTTGCGCGTCCGTAAGGGGATCACTACCGTCGACGCGAGCGATCGACCCGATCGGTAACGGAAAGTAACAGGTCCAAAACTAATACTGTCAGCAATCACGGTGAAGCCACATGGTCGTTCAAACTGCAGTGGTCGGTGCGGGAACGGTTTCTCGCACTCACCTTTCCGGTATCCAAAAGAATCCACGAGCGGAACTGATCGGACTCTGTGACACCAACGGATCGGCTGCGAACGCCAGAGCGCGGGAGTACGGAACCGTCGCGGTAACCGATCTCGATCGGCTCTTCGAGATGGAACCCGACGCACTCCACGTCTGTACCCCTGTCCAGACGCACTTCGATATCGCGAGTCAGGCGATCGAGAACGGCATCGCAACCATCCTCGAAAAGCCGGCGACGGTCACCGTCGACGAACTCGAAGAGTTAGACGAGCTGGCCGACTCGAACGACGTCCCGCTGACGGTCGTTCACAACCACCTCTTCTATCCGTCGGTCCGACGGGCTCGAGAGCTGATCGACGCGGGCGAGCTCGGTGACCTTCGAGGGGTCGATACGATCTACGCGGGAATCACCCGGCCCGACAGCGTCAAGCGCGGTTCGTGGGTGTTCGATCTCCCCGGCGGCGAGTTCGAGGAGGCGCTACCGCACCCGATCTACTCGACGCTCGGTATCGGCGGGTTCCCAGAACGCGCTGACGATATCTCCGCACAGACCGCGTGCTCTCGGGAGTACGACGGCGGATTTAGCTACGATCAGGCACAGATCCAGTTTACGTCGGCCGACGGGACGCTGTGTACCACGAAGATGCTTTCGGAGACGAAACCCCAGCGGATGCACGTCATCAACGGATCGGAGGGGTCGCTCATCGTCGACGAGATCAACCAGTCCGTCTATCGGATCGAGGACGATTACACGACCTCGCCTATCGCCCGCTCGAAGAAGGGACTCGATCTGTCGCTCTCCCAGCTCTCGAGTACGGTCGAAAACGCGACGATGATGGCCTCCTCCCGGATCGACGGCGGCTGGGAGCGCGAGGCAAAGTTGAACTCTCACTACGCGATTTTCGATCAGTTCTCGCGAGCGGTCGAGACCGGAAGCGAGGTTCCGGTTCCGGTCGAACAATCGAAGTGGACCATTCAGGCGATGGAAGCGATTAGAAACGCTGCAGAGGGAGACGATATCCCGGAACAGGAACAGTCGGTTGCGGTCGGACACTGATCGACGTCTTTCGGTCTCGAAGCGCACGCTACACCTCCTCTCATGTCGATAGCAAACCGAATCGGTCGCGGAGTCAAAGCCACGCTCGGGGCCGATGTCGCACGGCTGGCCGCGAAAGGCGGGATCACGCTGTTGCTCACGCGCGTTTTTCTCGAGCCCGACGAGTACGGACTGGTGTTTCTCGCGATCGCCGTCTTCTCGATCGCGACGGTCGTCGGCTCGCTTGGCATTCCGAAGTCGACCGCGAAGTTCCTCGCGGAGTACCGGGAGAAAGACGACGCGCAGGTGCATCACGTGGTTCGAATCTCCGCAACCGCGCTCGCCGCCGTCGTCGTCCTCGTCAGTCTGTCGTTTTATTTTCTCAGCGACTGGATCGCAGGCGTCTACGACGAGCCCGCGCTTGCGCCGCTGCTCGCAATCGGAGCCGCGTACATCGTCGTGAAAGTCGCGTACGTCTACGTCCGTATCTCGTTTCAGGGGTTCGGACGGGTTCCGCTTTCCGCGGCGACGACGGCGGTCTCGAGCGTCGGACAGCTCGGGTGTGTCGTCCTCTTTCTCTCACTCGGCTTCGGGACGATCGGCGCGATCGGCGGCTACGTCGCGGGGTACGCACTCGGCGTCGCGTTCGGCGCCGTCTTTCTCGGCCGACTGCTGCGGGAGTATCCACGCTCTGGTCCCCCCGAGTCCGGGCTGGCGCGAAGGATACTCGAGTACAGCGTTCCGTTGACCGCCTCACAGGGTGGAAACCTGCTGTACAAACGGGTCGATACGCTCCTGGTGGGATTCTTCCTGACGCCGCTCGCGGTCGGGTTCTACGAACTGGCAAAACAGGTCTCCGAGTTCGTCATCGCGCCGGCAAACTCGCTCGGATTCACCGTCGCGCCGACGTTTGGCGAGCACAAATCGGGTGCCAAACTCGAGCGTGCCGCACGCGTCTACGAGCAATCGTTCGAGGTGATTCTCCTCTTGTACCTGCCGGCAGTCGCCGGGATCGTCCTGCTCGCGGAACCCGGCATCCAGTTCGTCTTCGGTCCGGCCTACGCCGGAGCAGCGCCCGTCCTCCAGATCTTTTCGGCGTTCGTCCTGTTCCAGGCCCTCGATAAGATAACGAACGACAGCCTGGATTACCTCGGCAGGGCAACGGAACGAGCGATCGGCAAAGGCATAACGGGAACGCTCAACGTCGGCCTCAATATCGCGTTGATCCCGACGATCGGTGTCGTCGGTGCCGCGATCTCGACGGCCGTCTGTTTCGCGATTATGGTGACGTACAACGTTTACCTGATCGACTGCGAATTGCCACTCGATCGCCACCGAATGGCGAAGTCGATCGCCGCCGTGTCGGTCGTCACCGGCGGAATGACCGCCGTTGTCTACGCGGCCCAGCCGTACGTCGACGGACTGTTCACTCTGTTCGGAGCCGTCGCAGTCGGCGTATTCGTCTGGGCGGTTCTCTCGGTCGCCGGTGGCCTCCTCGATCTCGAGGAGGTCCGGTCTCAGATCTGAGAGCGGCTCAGAGCGAGAGCTGAGACGGATCGACGGTGACACCGTTGACCGCGACGCTCGCGTTGTCGTCGACCTCGAGTTCGGTTAGCTCTCCGGAGAACCGGAAGCCGTCCTTCCCGCCACGGACCCAGCCCTCGATGGTCTGGTCGTCGACGAACTCGCCCCCGGTCCCGTACTCGGAGTGGTACTCGCTCCGTTCGATCTCGCCGCCGACGGCGACGCGGTACTCCGAAACGTCCTGCCCGCCCTCGCCGTCGAAGACGACCGAGTTCAACAAGGGTTCGTCGTCGTCCTCGTTTTCGTCTTCGTCGCCATCCCCGACGACGGCGTCCGGATCGACGGCTTCCCCGTCTACGTAAACGGTCGCATCGCCGTCGACGTCGAGTTCGGTCAGTTCGCCCTCGAGGTGAAAGCCGTCCTTCCCGCCGCGGACCCAGCCTTCGATGGTCTGATCCTCGACGAACTCGCCCCCGGTTCCGTACTCCGAGAGTTCCTCGCTGCGCTGGATCTCGCCGGTTGCACCGAATCGATACTCCGTGATTTCCTGACCGCCCTCGCCGTCGAACGCGAGCGTCGACGGCGAGTCGTCATTTCCCTCTTCGCCCTCGTCATCGTCGTCGAACTCCGCGGGATCGACCTCGATACCGTTGACGCGAACGGCCGCGTCGCCGTCGACTTCGAGTTCGATCAGCTCACCCTCGAAGCGGAAGCCGTCGACGCCGCCGCGGACCCAGCCCTCGATGGTCTGGTCGTCGACGAACTCGCCCCCGGTTCCGTACTCGGAGTGGTACTCGCTGTGGTCGATGTCGCCGTCGACGACGAAGTGGTACTCCGAAACGTCCTGTCCGCCCTCGCCGTCGAAGACGATCGTGTTCGGCAGTTCGTTCTCGTCTTCGTCGTCATCGCCTGATTGTCCGTCGTCACCCGACCCGTCGAACGACGGGTTCGGATAGTCGTACGCGTCATCCCAGTCGAACTCGAGATCGTCGCGGTCGGCCGACGCCGGGCCACTCGAGAGCCCCGGACTGACGGAGATGTTCTCGACCGATCCGTAGTTCCCCGCGCTTCCGCCGAGGGCGGACGCGCCGGAGTCGTTCTCGGTGTCGAAGATACAGTCGGAGACGTCGACCGACGTACTGCGCTGGATTCCGATACCAGGGACGTCGGACTGGTCGAGCATGAACTGACAGTTTTCGACCGACAGATAGCGGTTGTCGAACATTCGAACTGCACCGGTCGCGTTCGTGACGTCTCGGTAGACGAACGAACAGTCCTCGACGAGACCGCCGTCGGAGGCGCGTTCGCGTCGATCGGCCATGATGGCCGATGCGTTCGTCGAACCGCGACCGGGATAGCTCGAGGTCGAGCCGTCGAGGTCGTGGTCGCCGTAGAACGTACAGTTCCTGACGACCTCGTTGTCCCCGCCGAGGCGGATGCTCGAGGGGCTGTTGTTCGCGAAGACGCAGTTCTCGACGAGCATCTCGCCGGGCATTCGGGTGTAGATCGCGTTGTTCGGAAAGCCGGCGAGAACCGAGTTTCGAACCGTGAGTCGACCGGATCGTGAACACCAGATCCCGACGCGGCTGTGACCGCCGTTGTACTGTGCGATGTTGCCGTTGTTGTGGATCGTGATCCCGTCCAGTTCCATGTGGCCGCCCGAGGACTCGGCACCGACGGCGAACGCACGCGTGTGTGCGACGTCCCACGTTCGCGGACCGTCGTTGGCGATGTGGACGTTTCGGATCGACGCGACGTTGTCGACGATACACCGCATGCCGACGCCCGGACGCCCGTCGGAGTCGAACGTGAGATTGTCGATCAGGACGTTGTCGCCGGTGACGTTCATGAAGAACTCCTGGCGACCGTTCGTTCCCCAGTTCTCGGGGAGCATGATAGTCACGTCGCCGTCACCACGGATCCCCCAGTTACGCCGCGAGAGGGCAATTCGGGAGTTCCACTCGTAGGTTCCTTCGGGGAGAACCAGGAGTTCGCCGTTGCTCGAGTTCGAGACGTGCGAGGAGATGTCATCGCCGTCCGAGACGTCGAGTACGCGTTCGGACATCGCGTCTGGGTCGGCCGCCTCGGGTTCAGACCGGGCGCTCTGTGCTGTGGCGGCCCCACTCGTTGCGAGCACCGCACCGACTGCGGTGCCGGTCCATTTCAGGAGTGATCGTCGATCGAGAAACGCGTCATTACTGCTCTCATCGCTGTCCAGTACCGATTGATCGCGTGCCATGCCTTCGAGTAATTCAAGCATAACGGTATAAACTTTCTGTTAAAATATTCCTAATTTAGACAGAATGTAATGTGTACGTGAGTAATAGTCACATAATCATTTATATTTAGGTAGGAAATATAGACATTCATGAAAATATTTGTGAGAGTCATCGGGCGACCGTCGTGCGGTTTTTCCACCACACTTCGATCGTTCGGTTCGATGATATCGAACTCCTGTCTCTCCCGTCCGTTGATCGATCAAAGAACCGAACCCACGAGATCGATTACAGTGATTCCGTTAACCGTCAGCATCTCCGGACTCTACGGTTTCGTGGACGCTCAGGGAGAGGATTACAAACCGTCGTTCGACCGTCGGAAACGAACGAGGCTGCGACGGGTTCGCACTACCGATGAAACTACAGACGATTCACGACGGACGAATTCTGGCGACGCAGGGACGTTCGATCCACCTCGAGCCCGACGGAACCGGGGATATTGGAGGGAGAGAACCGAAACGCGGTCGACTGCCCGCCCCGTCGTCGGCCGGGATCGGGTATCGGCTCAAAACGACGCGTCCCGCTCGATCGGCGGTCACGGCGATCACGGGACGATTCCCGGCGGTCAACGTCTGGTCGATCGACGACGCGACGCTGCTCGCGAGTGCCGATCGATGGTTGTTTCGGTCGGCTGACGGCGGACGGCACTGGAGCGTCGTCGAAACGCTGCCCGCATCCTCGGCACCGATGGGCGTGCTTCCGAGCGCCGTCTGTACGGCTGATGGAACCACGTACGTGGGGGAGTATCCACTCGACGGCCGAACGACACCCCGGATCCTCGCATCCGAGGACGGGGACACGTGGTCGACGGCCGCCGAACTCGAGGACGTTCGCCACGTTCACGGAGTTCAGGCGGATCCCTACGCGGACGAGCTGTGGGTAACGACCGGCGACGCGGATTCCGAATGCACGATCGGTCGCCTCCGAGACGGAGGGGTCGAACCGGTCGGCGGCGGCGACCAGTCCTGGCGGGCGGTCGAACTGGCGTTCACGTCCGATGCGGTGCTCTGGGGAGTCGACAGCGTCTACGCAGAACACAAGGCTATCCGGAAACTTCCGCGAGAGCACGTCGACGATCCAGATCCGACTCCGGAGACCGTCCACAGGGTCTCGAGTTCCGTCTACTACGCCGAAACGATCACCGTGGACGGCGAGCAGTGGGTCTGCTTTTCGACCGCAAAGGAAGCGGGGGCGGACAGCACCGGCCCCGAAACACAGACGGTTCACTCGGACCGGACGTCGGTAGTCGCCGCCTCGTCCGCGTCCGGATTTACCGACTGGCACGAACTCGTCTCCTACGACAGACGGACCGCGCTGGCGGACCGGCTGAACCCGCGACAGCTCGTTCCGAGGGCCAACGCCTACGTCTTTCTCGCGGGCGATCCGGATCGAGGGTTGTTCGTCAACCCCTACAACACGGACCGAGACGACGGCCGGATTCGACTGATTCCGATGCGCGCGTTTGCCGAGTTATCCTGACGACGAACGGAGGTCCAGAGCGGGCTGACTTCGAGGCGAAAAACGGATCGCACCAATCAGAGAGCGGTCACGTCCGAACGCGGTAGGTGGTGACCTCGCCGTTGGACTGGACGCGATCGATGTTCGGATCGGCGTCGAGCGAGGCGAAATCCGACTCGGAGTAGTGTAAGCCCTGGTAGGCGACGGTCTCTCGCTGATGATCGATCTCGGATATCACGAGGTAGCGGTCAGTTCCGTAGTACTCAGCGGGTCCGGACTCGAACGTGTCGGTTGTGACGGTGGCGTGCGCGCCGGTTCGCGTTTCTGCCGCGTAAATCGCATCGGCGTACCGGTTCGGCGCGCCGCCGAATCCGGCGAACTCGACGTCGGGATCGGCCGCGTCGAAGGCGCTCTCGTAACCTCCCATCTGCGCGCTCGAGACGTGGTGAGATTGGCTGTAGACGTACGGAGAGGCGAAGACGGACGCGAGCGACAACACGAGGAGAACCGCGAACAGACCCACGGCGATCGTTCGGACGGAACGAGTCGAGAGCCGCTCGGACAGCGAGAGGATTCCCGCGTGGAGCGCGATCGACCCGAGGATGACGGTAAACACCGCTATCAGCCCGAACACCCTGAAGTACATCTCGTTCGTTACGCTGACGAAGTAGACGACGAACAATAGCCCCAGACCACAGAGGCCGGCAGCCAGGTAGATCGTGACGGCCGAAACGTCCCGATACCGTCTCGGACGTCCGGTCAGGACGACGGCGAGAACGAGGAGACCCGTAAGCGCCGCGAAGACGAGATGCGGGAAAAAGAGCTTGACGAAGATCTCGGTCAGGCTCACGCCGATGGCCGCGAGCGACCCACCCTGGGCGCTGATCGACGCTCCGGCTTCGCCCGATCCCGTGAGAATGTACTCGATCGCGGACGTCAGTGCACGATCGACGAAGCCCGAGAAGAAGCCGTGGTTCGCAGACCAGAGCAAGAACACCGCGACCAGAAGTAGCGTGTGACCGTAGAGACGACGGTGGCCCGCGATTCGTCGAACGGGCCTCGTACGTGAGACGAACGGAATCCGTGGAACCACCAGCTGTAATCCACAGATCGCCAGACAGACGACGAGGACGTGTGCAACGTACTGCGGGTGGAAGACGACCGCCGCCGCCGCGACGATGGCGAAGACGAACGCCAGTCCGCCCGAAGCGCCGTCGCTTACCAGGTACTTGAGGAGGACGTAGACGAACAGCGCGAACAGTAAGATCGTCTGCGTCATCGCGTGGGGCTGCATGAACGTCGAGATCGTCGTCACCGGCAAGAGCAAGAACGCGCCGAAAGCGGCGATGGTGACGGCGAGCTGATCTGGGACGACCGTCCCGACGCTGAGGGGAACGAAAATGACGAACGCGACCGTCGAGAGCAACACGACGAGCAACATCGAACTCGAGAGCGGGATACCGGTGACCGAGTTGATGAGCACGGAGAGCGTGTGAATGCCGGGATAGAGGAGATCGAACGGGGAGATGGTGCCGTCTGCGATCCCCTGTGCCCAGCCGAGGTGTGTCAACGCGTCGTGGTGGCCGAAGAAGTGGTAGCCACGGATGATCGGTAATCCCGCGAAAGCGGTGATCGCGAGTCCGCCGAGAACGAGCGCGAACGATCGACTCTCCCAGCCATCCGCTCCGGACGGTGCGAACGAGACGGCAAGCGAGACGAGCAATGCCGTCCCGAGACCTGCCCAGATCCACGGCGACGTCATCGTGTAGATCGACAGTTCGTATCCGGTCGCAGGAGTCCGGTGCGCGACGAGTACACCGCCGGCGAGTGCGACGAAGCCGAACGAGAGCAACAGTTTACGAAACGGCTCGTCGGCGGAGACTGACTGTGATGACATTCGAAGCTGCTGCGATCGTTTGCCGATCTCGGTCCTTGTTATGCACCAGTTGCTGACTGTAAGTTATCGGATACTGTCATCGTTATTCATCCGACGAGGCGTCGATCTCGTCGACGATTTCGGTCCAGAAATAGCCGTAACGGTACGCGTTCTCGGTCGTCGGCGTCTCGGGTACGTCGTCTCCCTCGTAGAGCAACACCGCGATTCGGACGTCACCACCCTCCGCAACGGGCGTAACGTCGCGGTCGCCGTGGGCAGTGTCGCCGTCGGACACCGCAAAGTCGATCCGCTGTAACTCGTTTCGTTCGATGACGGTATCGTCACTGATCCACTGCTCCTGGACGACCACGGTGTACTCCGCGTCCTGTCCCTCCCGGTTCTCGACGCCGATCGTCAGCTCGAACGGCTCGCTCGCTACGACTTCGTCCGGATGTTCGGTGACCAGTTCGCCAGCGTCGTTCTCGGTGAGGATCTCGAGGCCGGTGTACTGTTCGCCCTGCTGTGGCGCGACCAGAGCGTAGCCGACGGTCGTCAGTGCGACGATCAGACTGGCGACCAGGACGACGTTGACGGCCGCGTGAAACGACGACCGCGTGTCGAAAATCCGGGCGCGTGCCGTCTCGACGGTCGGAACGAGACTGAACCGGTAGCGCTCGCTCGTCGGGACGCGGAGCCGTCTGATGGCACCGATCCAGGCAACGACGGTCGCGTACCCCGCGACGGTTGCGACGACGACGCCAGCCGAAAACCCCCACGCGACGGCGATCACCAGGCCGAGCAGCGGGAGGATTGCGACGCTGAGACCGAAAGCCAGTGCGACCCGTTCGAGAGGGCTCACACCGCATCGATCGATCGAGACCGGAGAGCCGGATTCGTGGTCGGGACCGCCACGCGGAAACAACGCGGCGACGGTCACGTATCCCGGCACGAAAAACAGGAGCGGAAAACCGATCGCGGCTCTGGCGAGGATCGATCCGACGTCGATTACGGCGAGCAGGACAACCGCGAGGGCGACGAATCCGACGACGCCAGCCAGATCGGTCGGAAGCCGGGCTGCGAGGTGTTTACTTCCCTGTCGGACGGTCGTGAACGGCTGGAACGTTCGTGTCGATCGGTCTTTCATCTATTCGGTAGCTATCGACTGATCGAAGGGTCCGGGCATAGTTACCCGTCGCATAACTCGCTTGGCGCGAGACTCGGTGTAGACGCCGTGTTCGAAACGGTGACGTCCGAGAGTCGACGATCGTTCCGCACGAAATCGCCCAAACCTCGCAGAAGAAACAGGATCGTTACAAAGTGAGTCCGAGGCGATCAAACCGGCATGGTACGCCGAGCGACCGAGCACCCAGACGAATCGGATACTGGAGGCGTCCGTCCGTGAGCATCGACGTCCGCCTCGCGACCGACGACGACCGCGAGCGCTGGAACGAGTACGTCAGGCGATCCCCGCAGGGGACGCTGTGTCACGAACTCGAGGCCCTTCGCGTGCAAGCGGAGTACGCGGACGCGACGCTTCACCCGTTGATCGGCTTCAAAGGACAGGAGGTCGTCGGGCTCTTTCCCCTCTTCGAGGTCAAAAAACGGTTCGTCACGACCGTGTTTTCGCCGCCGCCACATCTCCGCGTGCCGTATCTCGGTCCCGCGTTTCTGAACCTCGAGAAACTGAAACAGCGAAAGCGCGAGCGACGACGCCAGCGATTCATGGACGGCTGTTTCGAGTGGATCAGCTCGGAACTGAACCCGAAGTACGGGCACGTCCGAACGTCGACCGGCTTCGAGGACGCTCGGCCGTTCATCTGGGACGGGTACGACGCGACGCCGGAGTACACCTACGCCGTCGATCTGTCGATTTCGGAAGACGAACTTCTGATGACGTTCAGCAGCGACGCGCGTAGCAACATTCGAAACACGGACGAGGATCGCTACGAGATCGGCGTCGGCGGTCCAGAGGAAATTCGACTGATCCACGAACAGGTCAGAAATCGATACGAGTCACAGGGGATCGGCTTCGACGTTCCCCTCGAGTTCGTCCTCGATCTGGCCGATCGATCGGAAAACGGCCACGTTCGGCCCTACACGCTCCGCGTCGACGGCGAGTTCGTCGGCGGCATCCTGGCGCTCGAGTACCGCGGGACGACGAGCCGATGGATGGGCGGCGTTCGAACCGACGCCGACGTCGACGTTCCCACGAACGATCTCCTCGACTGGGCGATCATGGAAGACGGCCTCGAGTCGGGCCTCGAGACCTACGACCTCGTCGGTGCCGATACGCGTCGGATCAACCGGTACAAGGCGAAGTTCGATCCTGCGTTGCGAACGTACTACAGCCTCGAGTACGGCTCGTTGGGGATGCGAACGATCGCGTCGCTGTACGACAGCGTAAAATGAAGACGACGATCCGATCCGACTCGCTCCCCACGTCGTGGCCGACCCGTTTCTTTCGATAGCAGATTGACCTCCTCTCACGTGAAGACGCTGGAATCAGGCGGCTTTCGACGCGAAGGCGATGAATTCCGGGATTAACTCCGCCCATAACCAAGGGTCGGCCCGATGGACTCGTCACCGATGAACGACGGATCCGCCCTCCGGACCCTGCTCGTCGGAATCGACGCCGCCTGCGACCGGGTGCTGGCACCGCTTTTCGAGGACGACGAGATTCCAACGCTCGAGTCGATCTACCGAAACGGAACGAGCACGGCGCTCGAGTCACAGATTCCTCCCTGGACGGCCTCGGCGTGGCCCTCGCTGTATACGGGTATGAATCCCGGCAAACACGGCGTCTTCGGCTTCCTCTCGTTCGCCGGCTACGACTGGGACGTCGTGAACGCGACCGACGTCTGCGAGCGGACGCTGTGGGAGCTACTGGACCGCCACGGGATCACGAGCGTCGTCGTCAACGTTCCGGTCACCCACCCACCGCGATCGTTCGACGGCGCGTTGATTCCGGGCTACACCGCACCGGAAAACCCGGACTGCCATCCCGCGGGGCTGCTAGAGGACGTTCGGGAGTCGATCGGCGGATACCGCGTCTATCCCGACGAGAACGCGGCCGATCTCGAGACGGCGTACGGCGAGTGTGTCAGGATGCGCGGCGAGGCGTTTTGCTACCTCGTCGACCGGTTCGATCCCGAGTTCGGATTTCTCGAGTTTCAGGCGACCGATTCGATCTTTCACAAAGAGCCCGACAACGACGCAGCGATTCGATCGATCTATCGCGAACTCGACGCGCAACTCGCGGAGATCATCGAGACGTACGATCCGGACAACGTCATCGTCGTCAGCGATCACGGGATGGGGCCGTACGACGGAACGGAGTTTCGCGCGAACGAGTTCCTCCGGAACGAGGGGTTCGTCTCGACCCGTCGCGGCGGGTCCGGGATGCCGACGTGGGCGACGATTCGAGACGACGATCTGAAACGCGGGGCGGATTCGAGCGGGCGCGACCTCGGGTTCGGTGAACGGGCGATGGCGGCCGCGGCGAGCGCCGGACTCACGAGCCAGCGAATCGGGGCCGCACTCGAGCGCCTCGGCATCGACGACTTCGTCGCCAGACGCACGCCTGCAGCCCTCGTCAACGCGGGGGCGACTCAGGTGGACTTTCCGGCCTCGGCTGCGTACGTGCGCTCGCGGATCGAACTCGGCGTCCGGATCAACCTCGAGGGCCGCGAACCGGACGGCGTCGTCCCGGCCGAGGAGTACGAGGTCGTGCGAACGCAACTCATCGACGCGTTGCGATCGGTGAGGACGCCGGACGGTGAGCCCGTTTTCGAGGCGGTTCGTCCGCGAGAGGAGTACTTCCACGGTCCCGAGAGCGAGAACGCCGTCGACGTCGTCACCGTTCCCGCCGAGTTCGATCACTTCCTCTCGGCGACGCTCCGAGGCGAACGCTTTGGTCCACCCTCGGAGCCGTGGAATCACAAGCTCGAGGGAACGTTCGCGGCCTCCGGCTCCGATATCGACCACACGACCGGAGCTGGAGCCGCACATCTCTTCGACGTCGCGCCGACGGTCCTTGCGACGTTCGGTCTCCCGATCGACGAGCGAATGGACGGCCGCCCGCTCGCGTGCGTCGAGTCGAGCGGCGTTCGGTCCTATCCCCGGTTCGACGGTGCCTCGTCCGTCGAAACGGACGACGACGCCGTCGAACAGCGTCTGGCCGATCTCGGGTACCTCGAGTGAAATCGCGTTCGGATCGGCCGAGCACAGCGACCGCACGGATCGAGAGCACGTAGTTTAACGGTCACTGAATCCGTCACGTCAGCTAATGAGTTCCACAGAGCGTCGATCGCTGCTGTACGTCCTCCTCGCCGCCGCGGTGCTTCTCACGATCGGGGTTCACGTCTCGCTCGTCCCACGATACTTCCCCGACGATCCGTTCATGGCCGCGCTGTCGCTCGGGGTCGGTTGGCTCTCGTATACGATCGTCTTCTATGCGGTCGGACGCGTTCGTTCCCACCCTGGCATTCTCCCGAGCATGCGGACCGCGGACATCGGGGCCGCGCTCTTTCTCGTCTCGTTGTTGCTCGCGCTGGCACTCGATTCGCTCGGGTTTCCGCCCACGCTCGTGATCGAAGCCTACGCGCTCCCCGCCGTTGGCATCTACGTCGGACTGGCTCTCATCGGCTGGTCGGTGGGCCGGCGAACGAACGCGATCAACGCTGTCGTCGAGTGAGGCTTCCGGAAAGCGGTGAACAACGCGGGTGTTCGTCGCGGATCACTCCGGAATGAACACCGGGACGTCACCGAGGCGAACGACGTGGTCAGTAACGCTTCCCAGCGCCGCTCGCGTCACGCCACCGCGTCCTCGAGTCCCCATCACGATGAGATCGGCATCGACCTCCGTTGCGTACTCGAGAATCTCGCTTTCGGCCGGCCCCGTTCTGACGGTCCCCGTCATCTCGAGACCGGTCTCCTCGCCGCGGGAGACGATCGTTTCGACGGCCCGTTCTGCGCGCGCTCGAAACGCTCCTTCCGGGCTCGCCGCATCTCCCGGTAGTCGGATGCTCTCGAGCGGGCCGGTGTCAGCGACGGAGAGGACGTGGACCGCCGCATCGTGTGTCTTCGCGAGTTCGAGTGCCATCTCCGCGGCCGACTCTGCGTACTCGCTGCCGTCCGTCGGGACGAGAATCGTCTCGAACATATACCTCGTTTCTCGAGCGCCTCGAACGTGAATCTGTCTCCCGTTCCACCCCGCCGACACCGGCCGAGATCCGAAACACGGATTTAGCGCCGCGAACCAGTACCGGACGAACGGATGGTACCGCGTGTCGATTCGTATTCGGCCGACGAGGTGACCGATCCGTGACTGGTGTCGCGATCGCTGACGCGGTCGATGCCTTCCTCGAGCGAAAGGCCGTCGGAGATCCCGACGGGCCGGGTGCCGGAAGCTACGCGTCGAACGCCGAGTCGATCCTCCGTCGGTTCGTCACGTGGGCCGAAGCCGAACACGGTATCGTTACCCTGTTCTCGCTCGAGCCAGAGCACATGCGGGCGTACGCCGTCGAACTGGGCGACCGAACCGAACGCGGGGAGTACACCGCGTCGACGGCCGGAACCTACTTCGCGGTCGTCCGCGCGTTTCTCTCGTGGTGCGTTCGTGGGGGTATTATCCCGGAAAACCCGGCGGCGACCGAGACGGCCGAGTCCGCTCTACCCAGCGGTGACGACCGGTCGACCGACGACGGCTGGACGGCGAGCCAGCGGCGTCGACTCGAGCGCCACGTCAGAGTGCGAGCACTCGACTCGAGTGCCGACTCGGTCGGCGTCGACGACCGTCGATCCCGGCTGCGCGAGTACGCACTCGTCGCGGTACTCACACACTCGGGCGCTCGCGGCTCGGAACTGTTTCGCGTTCCCGAAGACGATCGACGGACCGGGGCGACCTGGGACGACGTCGACTTCTACACCGGCACGATTCGCGTCCTCGGAACGGGCCAGCGCGACGAAGAGGTCTCGTTACTCGCACCCGCGCGGACGCCGTTGCGTCGCTACCGTATCGTTCTCGATCCGCCGACGAACGACTGGCCGTTGTTTCCGACCCGACACGCACCTTCGATCGCCCGCCACGTCAGAGAGCGGCTTCGGGGACGTGGATACGGCGACGACGAGATCGAGGCGATGCTTTCGGACCGGACGGCGATCGAACTCGCCCGCGAGCGAGCGATCGCTCCACCGGCGATCACGACCGAAGGCGCCCGATCCGTTCTCGAGCGACTCTGTTCGGAGGCCGACCTCGACGTCGATGGCGTCTACCTGACGCCGCGTGACGGACGAACCGACGAGGCCGATCACGTTCGGCGTGAGGCAACCGGCTCGAAGCCGGTGCTTCGAAGCCCGGGCGAACGGTCGATCGCGGTTCCGATCGACCGAACGGTACGGGCTGACACCGCCGATTCCGACGAACCCGACGGAGATCCGGAGCGGAACTGACCCATGACCAGGTGCGTGTTGATGACGGGTTTTTTCGGCGTGCTGTCGGCACGTCGTAGCCGAAACCAGGACCGTGATAGCCGAACTCAGCGACGTGTTTCGACGCGTGTTCGACTGTCCGGCCCCCACTGAACTTGGACGGATCGACACCATCGACTTTCGACTGCGGGTAGTCGGCTACTGCGGGTAGTCGGGCGGTAACAAAGTCAGTCTTCACGAAGATACTGGTATGTCGAACAGTCCGGACGTGCTGTTTCTGGTGCTCGATTCACTCCGCATGGACCGCGTCTCGACGTACGATCACGACCGAGAGACGACACCCGCGCTCTCGACGCTGTCGACGTACGCGACGACCTACGAGAACGCGTTCGCGCCGGCCCCGTGGACGCTCCCCTCACACGCCTCGATGTTTACGGGGACGTTTCCGTCCGAACACGGGGTGACTAACGGATTTTCGGACGATATGTGTCGACTCTCGCCCTCACGATCGACGCTCGCCGACGTCCTCTCCGAAGACGGGTATCGAACCGCCGGCTTCTCGAATAACCCGTGGGTCGGTCAACTCTCGGGTCTGGACCGCGGGTTCGACGAGTTCGTCGAGTGGGATCTCGAGATCTCGAGCGAGGGTGACGATAGCGTTCACACCTCTCGCGAGGAGCTGTACTCGCGGTGTCACTCGCTGCTTGGAAAGGGAGCTCGTCAGCCGGTGTTCGCGCTGAAACGACGGTTCTTCACCGACAGCCTCGTCGATCGGACGAAACGGTGGATCGAACGCGGGATCGACTCTGCGGAACCGACGTTTACGTTCGTCAATCTAATGGAGGCACACAGCCCCTACTTCCCGCCGAAGCAGGCCTTCGAAGAACTCGGACTCGAGGTCCCCGGGCCGCTCGAGCCGCGGGTTCTCAACACAAAGCTCCTCGCCTACGTGATGGGGAAAACCGATCTCGACCCGGACACGAGACGGCGAATCATGGAGTACTACGACGCGAGTACCCGATACCAGGATCGGAAAGTCGAGGAAATACTGAGCCTGTTACAACGCGAAGGCGTCTTCGACGACACGCTCGTCGTCGTCGCCAGCGATCACGGGAAGACACTCGGTGACTACCCGCGCGACGAGCATCCGCCCCATTACCTCCGGGACATCAACCTCAACGTTCCCCTCTGGATCAAGCGACCGGGACAGCGCGAGGGGGAAACGCTCGAGGACATGTTCGAACTCGCGTCGCTGTTCGACGTCGTCCGCGACGGCAACCCGCCCTCGGGACGCTACACACGAGACGTCGCCATCGCTGAGGATTTCGTTCCGCACGCGGGTCGGACGACGCCCGACGAAGTCGTCCGCTGGCGTGTCGCTGCTGATGAGGGGAACAAGTACGTCCGAAACGATACCGGCGCGGAGTTCCTCTTCGATCGCTCGAGCGACACGCTCCTTCGCTCACCCGATCCGGAGCGGTGTGACGTGGCCGCCGAGACGTTGTCCGAACGCGTTCGACAGTTCGGAAGGGACGACGGCGCCGAGCACGGAGGTGACGACGAATCGAACGCACCCGGCCGCGAGATCGATTCGGGTGTCGAGGCACAGCTCAAAGACCTCGGATACATGTGACGGACGCCTGCAACGGTCTGGCGACGACCGTTACAGCGACGCGAAGACGAGCCAGGGAACGACGAACAGGACGACCGTCAACAGCGCGAGGATCAACAGATAGCCGACGCCCGTCCCGGCGGCCGCAATCCACGACGGATGATCGAACGTTCGAGTGTCGTTAGCCATACGAGTCGGTTCCGTTTCGGCGCAATAAGCGTACCGCCTCGTCGAAGACCGTCGGCATCGACTTCCGGACCGTTTTTACCGGGTGGACGGCTAGGAGTCGCCAATGACGAAGATCGTCGTGGTGGACAACCACGGACAGTTTACACACCTGGAGCGTCGGGCGCTTCGTGACCTCGGCGTCGAGACGGAGTTGATCGAAAACGACACGCCGCCTGCGGACGTCGACGCCGACGGAGTCGTTCTCTCTGGCGGTCCGGAGATGGACCGCATCGGCAACTCGCCCGCGTATCTCGAGGAAGACGTTCCCGTACTCGGGATCTGTCTGGGAATGCAACTGATCGCGGAGGAACTCGGCGGACGCGTCGAGAGCGGCGAGTACGGCGGGTACGCCGACGTTACGGTCGACATCGTCGACGGAGACGATCCGCTCACGGGATCGCTCCACCCGCAAACGCGTGTGTGGGCGAGTCACGCCGACGAGGTGACGGCGGTTCCCGACGGCTTCGAACTGACCGCGAGAAGCGACGTTTGCGACGTCGAGGCGATGAGCGACACCGACCGCGACATTTACGGCGTGCAGTGGCACCCCGAGGTGGCCCACACCGAGGAAGGCGACGAGATCTTCGAGAACTTCATCGGCATCTGCGAATCGCGCTAACGCGAGGGACTGATACGGATTACTGTGTGACTCGTCGCGTCGGATTCCGTGTTCGAACCGTCAACGAACGACGACGTTGCCGGTCTATCGACCGGTTGTCGAGTGCGACGGCGATCACGAACCCCACTCAAACCGGCGAACTCGACAACCGGTTACACCGATGTTAGGTAGTGTCGGATGTGTCGCCAAGCGATTTATAGTTCGTAATGAAAGCAGGTGACGTAATGAAACCACCCGAGCAACGTCCTTCAGTCGACGACAGTCCTGACCGAAAGCCGCTATCAACGACCGACGCAACCACTGCGGAGGTGTGCTAACGTGACGACGAGCGTTCTCGTCACCGGTGCGACCGGTAATCAGGGCGGAAGCGTCGTCGATCACCTGCTCGAGGCGGAGACCGAGTTCGACGTCTCCGGGTTGACGCGCGACGCATCGAGCGAGGCGGCACGCGAACTGGCCGACCGCGGCGTGTCGATGGTCGAGGGAGATCTGAACGATCCCGACTCGTTCTCGGAACACGTCTCGGACGTCGATGCCGTCTTCGTGGTGACGAACTTCTGGACGGAAGGATACGAACAGCAAGTCGAGCAGGGGACGAACGTTGCCGATGTCGCGAGTGAGGTAGGCATTGATCACTTCGTCCTCAGCGGCGTCGGTAGCCACGAGCGCGACACCGGGGTTCCGCACTTCGACTCCGCATGGGAGATCGAACGATACGCCACGGATCTCGACCTGCCGATGACCGTCCTCCAGCCCGTGTTCTTCTTCCAGAACCTCGAGGCGTTCGCGGAGGACATCGTCGAGGACGGCCGGCTCGAACTGCCCCTCGAGGAGGACGTCTCGCTGCAGATGATAGACACCGACGATGTGGGTCGCGTCGCAGCCACCGTCTTCGAACGACGGGATGCGTTCGTCGGGGAACGACTCGAACTCGCTGGGGACGAGCGAACGCTAACCGAAACCGCCGAGGTCCTCTCGACGGTGACCGGCGTCGACGTCGAACCCGTTCACGTTCCGATCGAAGACGCCTACGACACCTTCGGTGAGGAGTTTACCGAGATGTGCGAGTGGTTCAACGAAGTCGGTTACAGCGCCGACATCGACGCACTCGAGGACAGATTCGGATTCGAGTATACCGACCTCGAAACGTATCTCCGCGAGCACGGCTGGGAGGACAAAGACGGGATGGCGTCCGTTCCCGGCTGGGTCAAGGCGATGTGATCGGTGACTGCACGTCAGGTCCGGTTCGCGAGCAGATCCGTGTGAACGACGGCGCGGTACTGGCGGTCGGTCGCCTCCTCGAGACGTTTGAGCAGTCCCGCCGCATCGGAGAACGTCTCGGGCAGTTCGAACGGATCGTCCTCGTCCTCATCACGGCGTGTACATCGTTTGACGAACGTGAGAAGCACCGGATACGTTCCCGGACGAGCGTACACCACGCCGAGATCGCCGGAGAGCTGCTCTCGCCAGTGTTCGATCACCGGCTCGGCCTCGAGTCGGGGTTTTCGCCCCCGTTCGGCCAGTTCGGTCGCGTCGATGTCGTGGTCTTCGAGGACGGAATCGAGTGCGTCCTGTAGCTCGTCGGTGTTCTCTTCGAGCGACGGCACCGCCTCCTCGTCCTCGAGCAACCGGACGAACGCCTCGAGTTCGTCTCGCCGGACGGCGACGGGGTAGACGAAATCGTGCGTCGCCTTCGAGAGCGTGTACGACTTCCCGTCGACGCCCTGCTCGCCGGGTCCCGACGTTCCCAGCATCAGGTCGAGTATTCCCATAGGTAACACAGGTCGACTACGCCGAATAAGTGTTCCGTGGAACGGCCGCCGAAACCGGCGAACCGGACACCCCGGTCCGGCTCGAGCGAGCGTGACAAGTCGGACCTCTGTCCGCAGTTCGCGACGACTCCTCACCAGTCGTCACCGAGCGCAGCCTTCGATCCGCCGTAACCGCTCGCCGTCGTCCACGTCCGTCCGCTTTCCGCGTGTTCGACTTCGTAGGATCCGCCACAGGATCCACAGCGGTACCGATCCGGGGATTTGACAGGCTTCGAAGCGCGGTGGCGCGTCGCCTCCCAGTCGCAGTCGGTCTCGCGACACCGGAGTACGTACCGCGGCTCGGAGAACGACTGGCAGTGACGCGGTGCATCGAGCGCCGCGGCGCGTTCGCGAAAACGTGCCCCGTGACCGGACTCGCCAAAGCGCTGGTACTCCCAGGCGTGGACGAGTTCGTGTCTGACGACGCCCGCGAACGTCGGCCAGTCGTAGCGCTCGTAAGCCCGGCGCGCGAGGATGATCGTCGCTATTTCGCGGTTCGGGTCCCACCGACACGCCCCCGCCCGACGGCGAGCCCGCAGTGACGTCTCCCACTCGAGGGCGTCTCTATCGACCGACAGATCGTACTCGTCGAGAACCGTTCGAGCGTGAATTCGCGCCCGTGCGACGATTTCGTCGTCGATCGTCAGCTGTTCGCCGTCCGTCACCGGCTCGACCGAGGGAGGGAGCGTCGGAAGTTCTTTCGGTCCGTCCGATCAGTCCGAACGTATGAGCGGTGAGAACTCGCCATCGAGAACGCTGCCCGTGTCGGTGCCGGGTCGTTGAGGAGCTCGTTCGTGACGATCCGATCGATATCGGGTCCTGAGCGGAACGTGCGTTCGGTGTCGGTCTCCGAGACGGTCAGGCTTCGAGAGTCAGTCCGGCCGCCTCGAGCGCTTCGTCGGTCTCGAGGTCGGCGTGGACGACGCCGGAGACGGCTCGAGCGATCGCCTCGGGGTTCTCGTGCTGGAAGATCGACCGCCCCATCGAGACGCCAGCACCGCCGGCGTCCATCACGCCGCGGACCATCTCGACCGTTTCGCGGTCGGTCCCCTTCGAGCCGCCGGCGATGACGACCGGAAGCCGGGTCGACTCGACGACGTGCTGGAAGCTGTCCGCGTCGCCGCTGTAGCCGGTTTTGACGATATCCGCGCCGATCTCTTCAGCGAGACGAACCGCGTGGCCGAGCGCTACGGGATCCTCGGAGTCGACGCCGGAACCGCGAGCGTACGCCATCGCGAGAACGGGTATCCCGAACCGGTCGGCCGTCTCCGTAATCTCTGCGAGCTGGGTGAGCTGGTTCGGCTCGTGGTCGGAGCCGACGTTGATATGAAAGGAAACGGCGTCGGCACCCGCCCGGATGGCTTCCTCGACGGTCCCGGTAAGACGTTTGTCGTTTTCGTCGGGACCGATTGTCGTCGAGGCGTTGAGGTGGACGATGTACCCCTTGTCGTTTTTGTTCTCGTGAACGCGCGGGGCGATCCCTTTCTGCGTGAGGACGGCGTCGGCACCGCCGCGCGTGACGCCGTCGATGGTCGATTCGATCTCTTTTAATCCCTGGACGGCACCCATCGTGATGCCGTGATCCATCGGGACGATCACGTACGATCCCTCTGTGCCGATTCGATCGAGTCGTGCGGTGGTTCCTGTCGTCGTCATTTGCGGGAGAGTAACAAGCTTGCCGTTATGGGTGTTCTGGTTCCGGTGTCCGTTCTTGCTCGCCGTCCGTGGCGTCGGCGTCCGCTGCGGCGCGTTCGGCACCCGCCTTGAGCTCTCGGGCTTTCTCCTCGAGGTCAGCCGCGGCGGGTGCGTCACCGTCCGATCCGTGCGCGGCGACGATGTCGACGAGGGCGCTGCCGACGATGACGCCGTCGGCTCCCGCCTCGACTATCTCGGCGGCGTGGTCGCCCTTGCTGACGCCGAAGCCCACCGCCTTCGGAACGTCGCTATGGCCCTCGAGACGCTCGAGGCTGTCGTGGGTCGCACTCGAGACGTCCGCCCGCGCTCCGGTCGTCCCCAAGCGGGCCTGAACGTACACGAAGCCCGAGGCCCGGGACATGATCGTCTCGAGGCGGTCGCCCTCGGTCGTTGGCGCGACGATGAAGACGACGTCGAGTCCGAACTCGTCACAGGCCGCACAGAGCGGCTCTGCCTCCTCTGCCGGCAGGTCGGGAACGATGACGCCGGAGATCCCCGCGTCTGCGGCGCGTTCGACGAACGGCCTAACGTCGGCCTCGGCTCCGAACTGTAACAGCATATTGTAATACGTCATCACCAGCAGCGGCGCGTCCGTCTCGAGGCCGTCGACGAGATCGAAAAACCCGGCCGGCGTCGTTCCGGCGGCCAGTGCGCGGTTGATCGCGCCCTGGATCGTCGGGCCCTCCGCGATCGGCTCCGAGAACGGCAATCCGAGTTCGATCAGATCCGCCCCGCCGCGGTCGAGCGCCTCCACGTACGCCTTCGTGTCCTCGAGCGACGGGTCTCCGGCGGTGATGTACGCGATCAGCGCGGGGTGGTTCTCGTAAATCGCGGCTTCGATCTCGCTGTCGACCGCCGGCCGGTCGCTGGAATCGTCTCGGTCGTCGCTCACGAGTCGAACACCTCCACGTCCGGCGCGGCCGCGAGATCGCGCGCTTCGGTCTCCTCGAGGACGGTCTCGAGGTCCTTGTCGCCCCGTCCGGAGACGTTGACGACGACGAGATCACCGAGGCCCTCCTCAGCCGCCTCCTGTGCGTGCTGTTCGTTCGACGTCTTCGCCGCGGGTCCTGCCGCGCGCTCGAGATATCCCAGCGCGTGGCTCGACTCGAGTGCCGGGATGATCCCCTCGAGAGTCGAGAGCCGGTGGAAGGCCTCGAGTGCGGTTTCGTCGTCGACGTTTACAGGTCTGACGCGCCCGGTCTCGACGAGATGCGAGAGTTCGGGACCGACGCCCGCGTAGTCGAGGCCAGCGCTGACGCTGTGTGATTCCATGATCTGTCCGTCGTCGCTCTGGAGGAGCTTGGTCATCGCGCCGTGAAGGACGCCGTCGGATCCCGTCGAGAGCGTCGCGGAGTTGGGCGCGATCCCGTCGCCTTCGTCGATCTCGAGACTCGAGCCGCCGGCCTCGACCGCGACGAGGTCGACGTCTGCGTCCGGGATAAACGCGTCGAACGCGCCCATCGTGTTCGAGCCGCCGCCCGCGCAAGCGATGACGGTGTCGGGAAGCCGACCGGCGCTCTCGAGTAGCTGTTCGCGCGCTTCGTCGCTGATGACTGCCTGAAAGTCTCTGACCATCGCGGGGAACGGATGGGGGCCGACGACCGAACCGATCACGTAGTGAGAGGTTTCGACGGTAGTCGACCAGTCGCGCATGGTCTCGTTGATCGCCTCTTTCAACGTCCCGCTTCCGGCATCGACCGGATTCACCTGTGCCCCGTTCATTCGCATCCGGTAGACGTTCGGTCGCTGTCGGTTGACGTCGGTCCGCCCCATGTAAATCTCACAGGGCACGTCCAGGTGGGCGGCTGCCATGGCGGTCGCGGTGCCGTGCTGGCCGGCACCAGTTTCTGCGACGATCCGTTCTTTTCCCATGTACTTCGCGAGGAGAACCTGGCCGAGCGCGTTGTTCAGTTTGTGCGCGCCGCCGTGGACCAGGTCTTCGCGCTTGAGATATATCTCGCGTCCGTACCGCTCGCTCAGTCGATCCGCGCGCTGAAGCGGCGTCGGCCGGCCGCCGAAATCGCGCAGTCGCTCCCGAAACTCGTCCATGAAGCCGTCCTCGTTCTCCAGAACGTAGCGCTCGTAAGCGTCCTCGAGTTCCTGCAGCGCCGGCATCACGGCTTCGGGGACGTACTGACCGCCGTACTCTCCGAACGACCCGTGGCTGGTACGCTCGCGCTGGTCTCCTCGCTCGTGGTCTCGTTCGCTCGTGCTCATGTATTGGATCCGCTCGTATCGCTCCCGACGTCGTCGGCTCGAGTCAGCCGCCGCGTGTTCTCGCTGACGTCGGTTTCTCCTTCGGCGTGGTCCATGATAGCGCTGCCGACCAGCAGCGCATCGGCTCCCGCCTCGCGCATTCGGGTGACGTCCGCCGGACCCGAAATCCCGCTCTCAGCGATCAGCGTGATCCCCTCGGGAACGGCGCCCACGCCGGCTTCGCCGTCGGTCGCGGTTCCGGACCCTGTCAGCTCCGACACCGCCGGTGCCACCGATTCGAACGTCCCGAGATCGACATCGAGACGTGCCAGATCGCGGTTGTTCACGCCGATTATCTTCGCACCCGCCTCGAGTGCGGTCTCGAGTTCCGCGCGATCGTGAACCTCGACGAGGGGCTGGAATCCGCGCTCGCGAGCGGCGTCAACGAGGGACTCAAGGTCGTCGACGAACCTGACGATCAACAACAGGAGATCGGCTTCGACGAGATCCATGCCCTCCACGTCGAGGACGAAGTCCTTGCGAAGGACGGGAACGTCGACCGCCTCTCGAACGCGCGTCAGTGCGTCCGCGGAGCCGCCGAAGTGAGTCGGCTCGGTGAGGACCGAGATCGCCGTTGCACCGCCTGCAACCATCTTTTGAGCCAACTCGACCGGATCGTCGCTTCGCGTTCCATCGGCCGTCGGACTCGTCGGTTTCACCTCAGCGATCACCGGAACGCGGCCGTCCGCGTTCGCTCGTTCGATCGCGTCGGGAAGCGAGCGCGCGTCGACGGAGACGGGAGCTCCGTCAGCGCTCTCCACCGAGCGCTCCCGCGCTGTCGACAGTATCGATTCCACCGCGGAATCGAGTTCCGTTTCGGAGTTCATTATTGTACATCGACGTACTCATATGTACAAAAGCCTTGCGCCATTCGACCGCACACTCATCCCGGTAAGCGACCAACCGGCGAATATTCAAGTTCCGTCCGCCTAGGGACTATACATGGAGGACGTGACGGAGGCCGGAATCTACGGACGGAAATCGTCGTACCTCGACCGATACGTACAGCTGGGTGCAGCGAGCGGCCGAGTCATCAGCGTTTCGTTCCCCGACGTTCCCGAGGACGAACTCGACGACGACCACCCGGTTCTCGAGTTACTGTTCGAGTATCTCGACGGCCTCGAGCCGGTCGTCTTCGACGACGTCACCGTCGCACTCACGATGCCGACCGATCAGCGAGCCGTCCTCGAACAGGTCGGAGAGATCCCCTACGGGGATCAAGTCGACGTGGAAACGCTCGCCAGGACGGTTCCCGACCTCGACCCCGACGACGACGACGATATCATCCTGATCCGAACGGCTCTCGACGAGAACCCTGCCCCAATCCTGATCCCCGATCACCGAGTTCGTGACGGACCGAGCGCCGCCCCGCCGGCCGTCGAACAGAAGCTACGCTCGCTCGAGGAGTTGTGAACGGTCGGCATCGCTCGTGGCGTCGGATCTCGACTTCTATCCGGTTGTCGTAGAACGTATCGGTCCCCGGTAGCACTATCGGACACTCGACAGCCGTCCGTCGATCCACTCCCCAACTGACCAGCGTCCGACGAGGTGGGCCGCGAGTGCAACGCTGACGTACGCGAGGACGATTCCTGCGAGAACGTCGATCACCCAGTGAATTCCGAGGTACATCGTCGAGATCGCCACGGAGACGCCGAGTATCGTGGCGACGAGAAACCACCGCGGGTAGACGTCTCGAGTCCGGTACGCCAGAAACGTCACCGTCGCCGCGAGCGAGGTGTGAAGCGACGGGAAGACGTTCGTATTGCGATTGACCTGTCGCGTCAGATGCTGATAGCGCGGATACGTATCGTACAGTAACGCATCGACCAGCTCGGGCATCATGTTTCGCGGACCGTACGCGATAACGAAGACGTACAGAATCAACCCGACCGTGTAGTTGAGCGTGTACGCCGTCAGAAGCTCCCGCAACGGTCGGGTGTTCGAGAGCGCGAAGTACGCGATGACCGGAAAGACGAGCATGAAGACGTAGGCGTAGATGTAAATGAACGAGAAGTACGCGGTCACGGCGGGCGTCGCTTGCTCTTGCAACCAGAGGATGAACTGGCCCTCGAGGTCGTAGATCGCCCAGGTTACGTTCCAGCCGATCATCCACGAGAGCTCCGGGACGACCTGCCTCGCCACGCTGTTGAACAGGAGAACGATCGCGAGAAGTGCCGTAACCGGCACAGCGGCTCGAACGCGAGTTCGCCACTCGAGGCGCGTGTCTCGAAGCCGATACCGGCCGACGAAGACCGCGATCGAGACGAGCGTCAACAGCGTGACGACGACGACCAGCTGGACCAGGACGCGAACCAGCATCAGCGCCTCACCCGGAGACGCTCGCCGTCGTGTCGAAAGCCGGCTTCTTCGACGGCGGCCCTGACCGCCGCGAGGTCGATCTCGCCGTTCGACCCGAGAAACGGCGTTACGGGATCGTTTCCGTCCCACTCGAGCGATTCGGGAGTCCATCCCGGCGTCACCGGCGTCGCGATGGGCCGTGCGTGGCCGTCGAAGACGTTCTCGATCAGCCACTCCTTATCGACGAGTCCCGCAACGAGACGGCGGAAACGGGGATTGGAGAACGGCCCGCTCCTGGTGTTGAACCCCAGGTGGTAGAACGACCACGACGGCGACTCGAGCACCCGAACGTCGTCGGGCGTCGACTCGAGAACGTCGTCGACGACGTAGCTTTCGAGCGGGAGCGACGTGACGTCGGCGTCGGCTCCGTTGACCAGTTCGATCGCCGACGTACTCCGTGGATCGATGGCGATTCGAACGCGATCGACGGTCGGTTCCGGTCGGTCGACGTCGTCCCGAAGCGAGAAATGATCCGCGAAGCGCTCGAGTTCGACGTAGTCGCGCTCGGCCCACTCGCTGAACGCGAACGGGCCGCTGCCGATCGGTGGAACGTTGTCGGTGACGAGCGCTTCAGTCGTTCCGCGCGCGACTCGAACTCCCCTGACGGTCGGGGAGCTCGCTCGCTCCGACCAGACGTGTTCGGGAAGAATCGGTACCGTCAACGCCTGTTCGGCCGCCGGCCGTCCCGTGGCAAACGACAGCTCGAGTTCGTACTCTCCAGTTACCTCGATCGTCTCGACGGATTCGATTCGACCTCTGTATCGTGGTGTGGGTGCCGACACGTCGTCACCGAGCGTGGTATCGGAGAGAAACCGATAACTGAACGCGACGTCGTCCGCGGTTAGCGTCTCTCCGTCGTGGAACAGACAGCGTTCCCGGAGATCGATCGTCATCGTTTCTTCGTCCCAGTCCCAGCCGACGGCGAGCCAGGGGACGAGTTCGTCCTCGGCGTCGACTGATCCAAGCGAATCGTACAGCAGGTCGAGCATCGTCCCCTGATCGCGGTACTCGACCGAAATCGGATTGAGATTCTCGGAGAGTCGGGCGTCGGTGTGGACGACCCGAAGCGTTTCGGCTCCGGTGTCGGTTCCGGTTTCGCCTTCGCTCTCGATCGGCTCGAGACCGAGATATCCGTCTCGTCTGGCGAGATGGGCGTCTTCCCACCCGTCGAATCGGTCCGTTCTGGCGAGCCGGTACTCGTCGGGGAAACAGATCGGCACGAACGGCTGTTCGGTCGCAACCGCCTCGAGCGTCTCCGTGACGGCCGTCTCGCGGTCGTCCTCGGCGGCAGCCCGTTGGCGCTCGAGGAGGTCGTCGACGACCAGGTTCGCGAATCCAAACGGATTCTGCCAGCCCGCCTCGTCGACGTATCGCGAGTGAAGCGTTTCGTAGAGGTAGTCCGGATCGGTTCCGCCGGGGTGTTGGCCGACGTAGACGTCGAAATCGTGGTTGATCAGAATCGACCGAAGGAACTCCTCATGAGATCGCATCTCGATCGAGACGTCCATACCGGCGTCCTCGAGTACGTTTCGGAGCGCTCGAGCGATCTGGATGCTCTCTCTGTCGCCGTCGGCCGGAACGGTCGTGATCGTCAGCTCGAGCTGATCGATTCCGTCGCGGTTGACGACGCTCCGGAGCTCCCGGACGCAGCCGCTGATCGAGACGGTCGCTCCTGTCGTCGCCGCTAACATCGCTCGTCGACCGAAACGGCGTTCGCTGTCACCGTCCGGAACGGATCCGATCATCTGGGTTCGTCCGACGGTTCACTACGTTCGGATAACAGTATTGCGTTACCGAATTTAGGGATCGGACCGTCGGCTTTGCCGGCGCCACGCCGACCGGTCATTCGTCGGTCCCGTAGAGTCGGGCGTGTTCCGAGCAGAACGCCGGACGACGCAACTGAGCCTCGATCAGATCTTCGTGGTAGTGTGCGTTGAAGAGCCGACACCCCTCTCGCTCACAGAAACCGCTCCCTTCCTCTATGAAGTGGTAGGCCTGCAAGACGTATCCCGCGAGTGCGTCGGTCGAGCGTGGATCGTTCTCGATCAGGAACTCCCCGTCGACCTGATTCTCGAGGACCTCCCGTGGAGGTGTGTCCCCGGAGATGAGCGAGTGTCGTTGTTTTTCCTTGTAGTACGCCTCGGGCTTTGCGGGGGCTTCGTACAGCCCCGGAACCGAGACGAGCGCCGGCTGTCCGAGGACGTTCACCCGCTTGTGCCAGCGTCCGTCGTGGCCGCCCCAGGTTCCGATCGCGCGATCTATGATCGGCACGTGAAGCGTCTCGAGTTCGCGTTCGCTTGCCGGAAGTACGCTGTTGAGCGTCCGCTGGACCGAGACGCCGTCGTAGAGGACGCCGCCCTCACGGTCGGGGTTTTCTAGTGCGCGCTCTTCGTAGCGGATCGTCCCGAGCATCGTGTTCCCGGTAGCGCGTTCGTACGGCGACGTCACGCGAGCCTCTGCGAACCGTTCGGGGAGCTCGTCGCTTCGATGAACCTCGAGAAACCGATCGCGAACGGCCACGTCGACGTCGGTTCGTCGCTCCAACCACGTGGCGAGTTCGTCGACGTCGACGACGCTCGACGGTGCCCGATAAAGGATCACTCGATCGACCATACACCACCTAGTCGTACCACCCGATGAAACGCTTGCGATCGATCACGTCACTATCGATAGCGAGGAAGTATCGACTATCGGTCGAGACGCCGCCAGATAGCCCGATCATCCGTCACACCCGCGATCTGCGTACGGGTGTGGTGACACGTCGGTACGGCGGATCGTATCAGTCGTCAGCCGGCGCCGCGCGCGAGGTCAGCTCGACGGGATCGGCGTCGACCTCGAGTTCGTCGAGTGCGACCTGGGCGGCGCGTTTGCCCGAGACGAGCATGGCACCGAAGGTCGGCCCCATCCGCGGGAGACCGTACGTCGTCGCGGTCGCCATCCCGGTGGCGATGAGCCCGTCGTGGACGAGTCCGGTGTGCTCGACGACGGCGTCTTCTGACTTGCCGACCCACATCGAGTCGTGTCCGGGCGAGTCGTGACCGGGCGCGCCGTAGGTGTCGCCGTCGGTCTGATCCATGACCTGACCGCGCTCTCGAGCGTCCTGGACGCCCGGCGCGTCGAGGACGCCGCGTTCGTCGAGTTTGGTGATGGCCATCGCGTCGTGACCGGTGGCGTCGATGACGAGATTCGCCTCGACCGCGATCGGATCGACGCAGGTAATCTCGCGCGGGAGCGCGTGCACCGGCGTCCAGTTCATGACGATGCCCGACACCTTGTGGTCCTCGCGAATGACGATGTCGGTGAACTCCGTCATGTTCTGCATCTTCGCGCCCGCGTCGCAGGCGGCCTTGATGAGTCCGGAACAGGCCTCCGGTCCGTTGGCGACGAACAGTCCCTCGCTGTCCTGGGACCGCTTGTAGGAAACGTCGAGTTCGTCGAGGACCTGCTGGGCGGGGTCGCGAACGGTGACCTTGTTCATCAGGAAACCGCCGAGCCAGAAGCCGCCGCCGAGGTAATTGTTCTTTTCGACGACCATCACCTTCACGTCGCGCTCTGCGAGTTCCTTCGCGGCCGTCAGCCCCGACGGACCGCCGCCGACGATGATGACGTCCGAGTCCGAGAAATCCATGAACTCCTCGGTCCACTCCTGTCCGATCGCACGCGTTACGTCGGCTTCACCGACATCGCTGAACTTGTCGAAGTCGCTCATACAACTAGGTGGTAACATCCAGTAGTGAAAAGTCTGTCGCGATGCGACGGATAGACGAAATAGCCGTTAAAACGTCTGATGATCCACACGATGGTACTTTCCCGGTCACGGAGAGCGGTCTCGAATGGAGCGGTGGCCCGCCGATCCATCTCGAGTAAAGAAGTGGCTCATCGGCAGGTGTGAGTGACGCACAGCGGCTACGCTACCCCGCTCAGTGTTCCGGTTTCGGCGTCGATTCCGCCCGTTCTTTACTCGGTCACGATGACCGTTCCGTCCATTCCGCCTTTGATATGGGGTTCACAGAAGTAGCCGTACTCTCCCGGGAGTTCGAAGGTGTGTTCGTACGTTTCTCGAGTTCCAAGGCGACCGCCACGGCTCCGATGCCAGGCTTCGACCGCAGTGGCCTGATCCTCGTAGCCGCCGGTCGCGAAGTACTCCGCGCCGTCGGGAAGCGTTCGCTCGAAGGCCGTTACCGTGTGGTCGGCTCCGCTCGTATTCTTCCAGACGACGGTGTCACCGACGCTGACTTCGTATACGTCGGGAACGAACTCGTTTCGAGTCATCCCGATATCGCAGCCGTCGCCGCTACAGGGCTCGCCGTCGAGCACGCTGAGGAGGGATGTACAGCCCGCAATGCCGCTCGAGGCCGCGGTTCCGACGGCCGCGAGGTAGACGCGCCGGTGCATACCCGTCGGTTGGCAAGATCCGAATATAACCCCCGCGGTTCGTTCTCGGCCGGTCGGAAAGCGGATGCGATTTCGCGCGGAGGTCGTGGGGAAACGAAAACACGTAAGGTACCCGCCCGCCGAATCCGCGAACATGCTTCCGCGGTTCGTCGGGCGACTCGGCGTCGCCGACGCGGTGACGATCGCGAACGCCGCGCTGGGATTCGTCGCCGTCGTCGTCGCGTTCGTCGACATCGACCTCGCCGCCAGATTGATCCTGCTCGCCGCCGTCGCTGACGGACTGGACGGCATCCTTGCTCGCCGCTACGGCGGTACCGAGGCCGGCCCCTATCTCGACTCGCTCGCTGACGTCGCCTCCTTTGCGGTCGCGCCGGCCGTCCTCGCGTTCGTCGTCGTCACCGCCGGTCTCAACATCGGTTTCGAGACGGTGACGGCCGGGTTGCTCCTCGTGACGGCCGTCTGTGCGCTGTTCGTCGCGACGGCCGTCACCCGACTCGGCATGTACACGGCCTACGACGTCACCGGCAGCTACACCGAGGGCGTCCAGACCACGCTCGCGGCGACAATTCTCGGCGCGGCGATCCTCGCGGACGTCGCCGGACCGTGGCTCGTGCTCGCGATCACGGGTGCGTTCTGTTACCTGATGGTCTCGAGGATCGAGTATCCGGACCTGCTCGTTCGAGACGCGGCGATCATGGGCGTCGTCCACGTGCTCGCGGTTCTCGTCCCCGAGTTCGCGGCTCGCTCGTTTCCGTTCGCGCTGTTGATCCTCGGGATGGCGTACATGACGCTCAGTCCGTGGTTCTACTGGCGCGAGGGACCGGAGACGGGACGGGCGGGCGTGCATGGAAACGCTTAGGGCGATCCTGACACGACCGTTTCGTATGGACACTGTCACGCGTCGGCATCGTTTCGTACGGAGGGAACAGAGATGAGCGACGACGAGGCGAACGGTGACGGGTCAGCCGGCGACGAGCCCGCGGATTCGGAACAGCGAGACGTCGATCTCGAGGGGATTCGCGACCGACTCGAGGGGTTCCAGTCCGACCTGGAGGGACTGACTGCGGACCTCGAGGCGGCAGAAACCGAAGCCGACCTCGACGTCGTCGAGGCGGATATCGACGAGTTCCGTGCGGAAATCGAGGACGTCGAGGTTCCGGAGCCGCCGGAGACGGACGAGGACGAAGACGACGAGGACGACGAACAGACCCCCGAAGAAGCACTCGAAGAGACCTACGACGGGATCGAAAGCGACGTCTCGGACCTCGAGGACGACCTCGAGGATCAGCGCGGTCCCTACGCCGAAGACGTCGTCGACGAAATCGACGGCACGACGAGCACGATCACGGACACTCGCTGGACGACCGAGGGTGACGAGGAGCTGATCGAGGGCGTCGAAAGCTTCCTCGCGGACGTAACTGAGTTGCTCGACGAGTCCGTCTCGGTCGACGAGGGCGACGACGTTCCCGAGCGGCTGGCGGCGACGCTCGAGGAGTGTGCGGACGCGGTCGAAGCGGTCGACCTCGACGCGGACGAGGACGCGGCGACGATCGCCGGATTGCTCGAGGCGACTGACGATCTCGAGTCGGACGTCGACGAGGCGACCGCCTGGACCGACCTCGAGGTGCGCGAACAGCTCCGCCGGGAAGGGTTCTACGACGTCCTCGATCACGTCAAGGATTTCCCGCCGGAGTGGCACGCGCTCAAGGTCCACGAAAAGCGAGGAAACGTCGACATGATCCTGCTCGCCTACGAGAGTCTCGGGTCGGACTTCATGGAAGAACACTGTCTCGAGGCCTTAGAGCGAATGGGACCCGAGGAGGCGATGGAACCGATGCTCCAGAAGGCGAATCGTCGGGACACGACGGCGATGAGCATTCTGGGGAAGATCGGCGTCACGGACGAGGAGGTCGTCGAGACGCTTCTCGATTACGTCGATTCCAACCCCGACCTGCAGAAACCGGCGTTCAGAGCGCTGGGCGAGGTCGGTGCCGAGGACGCGGTCCAGCCGATCGCGAACCAACTCGAGGCGGACAATCCGGACGTTCGAAGCTGGGCGGCCCGCGCGCTCGGCCTGATCGGTGACACCCGCGCGATCGAACCGCTCTCTGACCGTCTCGAGACCGACGAGGAAGACCGGGTGCGAGCCAGTGCCGCCTGGGCGCTCAACCAGCTCGGAACGCAAACCGCCCTCGAGATCGTTGCCGAGTACGCAGACGATCGGGCGTATCTGGTTCAAGCCGAAGCCGAGCGAGCGGATCTCGAGCCGGTTGCGTAACGTTCGACCGATTTATCCGCGTCTCTCCAGCGATCAGTATTTCCCGCCGGGGCTCCTATCGCCACGTAACGAATGCAATTCGTCGAAGAGATCGTCGTCGACGAGTTCCTGCCGACCGTCCGGTCGATGCTCGCCACAGCGCTCCGCGAGCGAGGACTCACCCAGAGCGAGGTCGCCCAGGTTCTCGGAATCAGTCAGAGCGCCGTTTCGAAATACGCCCACGGCGACGTCACGACGAACGATCGCATCGCCGGAGACGAACGGATCGAGGCGCTGGTCGAGGAACTCGCTGACGGGCTGGCGTCGGGGGACGTCACGCCCGTCCGCGCGCTGATCGAGATCGAGGTGCTCGTTCGCGAACTCGAGACCGGCGGAGACGTTCTCGCCCAGCTTCACGAGGAGGCCGTGCCGGAACTCGCGGACCACGGCTCGAGTTTTCGCGTCCACGATCCGGAGAACGACCTCCGAACGAGCGAGCGCGTCCTCTCGTCGCTCCGGCGGGGGCTGCGCATCCTCGAGAACGCGAGCGGCTTCGCGTCGCTGATTCCGGCGGTCGGCTCGAACCTGGTCGCCTGTACGCCCGACGCCGACGACATCGACGACGTCGCCGGCGTTCCGGGTCGAATCTTCGACGTGAAAGGTCAGGCGACGGTGCCGACGGACCCCGAGTTCGGCGTTTCGGAACACGTCGCAACGATCCTGCTCGCGTCGCGTCGTCACGACGCGCCGGTCTCGGCGGCGATCAACATCGCCTACAGTCCCGAGTTACTCGACCGACTCGTCGAGTCGGGACACACGGCCGCCGAGTTCGACGAGTCGAACGACATCGTCTCGAGCGTCGGGGCGGCGGTCGAGAACGAGCCGGAGGCGACGGTGCTGTACCAGACCGGTCGGATGGGAATCGAGCCGCTGATCTACGTCCTCGGATCCGACGCGGAGTCGGTCGCTGACGACGTTCGGTCGCTGTTATAACGAACGGTTCGCACTCATGGCTTCGAACTCCCTTCTCACGACGGTCCGGTCGATGGCGACGGAGGATGCACAGGAGTTCTACGGCCGCTGGTCGGGGCTTTACGACGTAATCGCCAGACGAACGCCCGGGATTCCCCGCCTTCGACGACGGACGGCCGCGGCCTGCCGGCTCGAGCCCGGAGACACCGTCGTCGAGATGGGCTGTGGGACGGGGGCGAATCTGCCGTACCTGCGCGAGCGCGTCGGCCCCGAGGGAACCGTCGTCGGGATCGATTTCACCGGACCGGTACTCGAGCGAGCCCGCGAGGCCACCGCCGGCTACGACAACGTTCACGTCGTGAGAGGGGACGCGACTCGGTTACCGCTCGCCGCCTTTCCGGAAGGGACGACCGAGATAGACGCGATCCTCGCGACGTTCGTCGTCGGTATGCTCAGCGATCCCGCCGGAGCGGTCGACGACTGGTGCGATCTGGTTCGACCCGGTGGACACGTCGTCCTCGCGAACGCGGCCCGAAGCGACGCGTGGTACGCGCCGCCGGTGAACGCTGTCTTTCGAGCGATCGTCGTCCTCTCGACGCCACCGACGACGAAACTTCGCTACGAGAACGAACCGCACCTGCGACTCGACGAGAAAATCGACGCGGCACACGCGCGACTTCGCGATCGGTCGGTCGCGGTCGCGGACGAAACGCGCGTGTTCGGCGTCGTTCGGCTGACCGGCGGCCGCCTCCCAAAGCACTAGTCCGACCCGTCCACACGAAACGGCGACCCCGTCCGTCGGCTCGAGGTCGGAACTCCGCTCGTCGACTCGAGGGTGCCGTCGACTCACTCCGCCGCGGCGTCGAGGTTTTCCGACGTTTCGATCCGCGTTCGGACGTCGTCGGGAACCGGAGCCGGCTGAACCGTCTCGGGATCGACGTAGACCATCGTCGTCTCGGCGGTCGCCGCCACGTCGTCGTCGGTTCGGATTTCGTATCTCATCGTACAGCTCGTCTCCCCGAGTTCGGAGACCCAGGTCGCCACGGTCGGCTCGTCCGAGCGCGTGATGGGACGCTCGTAGCTGATCTCGAGATTCGCGACGACGTACGAGAGGTCCTGCGGTTTTTCCTCGAGAAGCGACTCGAAGTAATCGATCCGTGCGGTCTCGAGGTACGTCGCGTAGACGGCGTGGTTGACGTGGTTCAGCGTGTCGAGGTCGCGGTACCGGACGGGAACGTCGACGGTGAAAGGGTCGCTCACGTGTTGTCGACGGCGATTGAAACGGATGTACGCTCCGATTTCGAGGCTTCGGTTGGAACGCAACATCAATAGGTGGACCGACGAAAAACGGGGTATGGACGTCGCCGCCGAACGGATCGATCGGCTCCACGACCTGGCTCGAGCGGCGGCAGCGGCGGATGACGACGACCGAGCCAGAGAGTACGTCCGGCTCGCGCGTCGAATCGCGGAACGAAACCGACTGACGCTCCCGAGATCGTTCCGACGGTTTACCTGCGACTCCTGTGATTCGTACCTTCGGCCGGGGAAAAACGCACGCGTCAGGCTCCAGGACGGCCACGTCGTCGTGAGCTGTGACTGCGGTTCCCACGCCAGGTATCCATACGAGACGTAGCGGCCCCGTCGCCGTCGGTCGTCGGTTTGGGGAACTCTCCGTGTTTGGCCGCTCTCGGTTCTGGCCAGTTTCGGTTCGGGACACTCTCGAGGGACGACACCCACCTCCGGCCGGCGTTTCGATTCGCGAAGATTCAAATCACTCGGATTCCTTATCCAGGGTTATGGATCGAGAAGAGCGGATGCGGCGGGCACACGACCTCGACGTTACCGTCTGGGTCGGCAAGAGCGGAATCGAATCGGTCGTCGACGAACTCGACGATCAACTGACCAACGGCGATCTCGTGAAGGTGAAGTTCTTGCGTGCCGCCCGCGCCGGCAGTTCGACCGACGAAACGGCACAGGACCTCGCCGATCGAGTGAACGCCGACCTCGTCGATACCCGCGGCCACACCGCGGTTCTCTACCGATGAGCGCCGTCGCGACGCCCCTCCAGAACGGAGAACCGGGAGGGGATTCCGGCATCGTCGCGGGCGTACTCGAGGAGAGCCTCGGTGACGCGACGGTCGCTGCGACGGTCGAACGGCTGGTGCTGTTCGTCGTCGCCTTTCTCATCGTCTACGCCGTCGGTCGGTTCGTCGTGATTCCGCTGTTGAACCGGGCGTTCGACCGCCGGGACCTGGACCGTCACGCGCGGAGACCGCTGGTGAAGATCACGAAGTTCGGAATCCTGTTCGTCGCGCTCGCAGCAGCCTTCGGCGCGGCTGACTTCGGTAACTTCCTCGTCTCGCTGGCCGGCATCGCCGCCGCCGGTGCGCTCGCGGTCGGTCTGGCGATGCAAAACGTCATCAGGAACTTCGTCGCGGGCGTGTTCATCTACGTCGACAAGCCGTTCAAGATCGGGGACTGGATCGAGTGGGACGATCACGCGGGCGTCGTCGAGGACATCAGCCTCCGGGTGACCCGGGTCCGGACGTTCGACAACGAACTGCTGACCGTTCCGAACTCGGCGCTGACCGAGAACGTCCTCAAGAACCCCGTCGACGCCGACACGCTTCGACTGAAGTTCGTCTTCGGAATCGGATACGACGACGACATCGAGCGCGCGACGGAGATCATCGTCGAAGAAGGCGACCGCCATCCCGAAATCGTGGACGATCCCGGGCCGTCCGTTCGACTGACGGAACTCGGTGACTCCGACGTCGGCCTCCAGTCACGGTTCTGGATCGAAACCCCCTCGAGAGCCGACTTCGTCCGCATCAAAGGCGAGTACGTGACGGCAGTCAAAGAGCGCTTCGACGAGGAGGGAATCGACATTCCCTACCCCGTCCGGACCCTCGAGGGCGATCTCGCGGTCGAAAACGGGATCGAGACGGCCCAGGTTAGCGACTAGCGCTCGTCGATCGGCTGGCACGCTGGCGCTCGAGGTATGGGATATTCGTAAAACAGGTACTCACCGCTCGCACTCGAAGGACCAGTACCGGCGTGTTGGCCGCCGGTTCGCGAGCGGGATCGCGTTGCCGTTCACCGACTACTCGATCTCGTCGACCGTCACGTTCTCCGCGGGCTCGAACGCGAACGTTCCGTCCGGGAGGTCGTTGTTGAACGACACCTCCTCGAAGCGCTCGGTCATCGTCTTTCGCTCACCGTTCGGTCCCTCGAACACCAGCTCTTCTTTCAGCGGATACTCGTACTCCGCGTCGATCCAGATCGTCTGTTCGAGTGCGACGAGTTCGTCGGCCGGATCGACCGTCTCGAGCGCGTAGACGTACTCCGTATCGCCAACGAGGACCGAGATACCGTCCTCGACCACCTCGTCTTTCGCCTCGACCGTGAGGACGTACGTCTCCCGGTCCGCGACCGTCTCGGTTCCCAGATACTCGAGATCGTAGCGCTCGAGTTGTCGCTCGGCCTGGTCTGCACGCGCCGCCTCGACGGCCTCGTTTTCGTGGGGCTCGTCGACCTCGTAGACGCTCGCGGCGTTCGATTCCGGATCGTACCACCACGAGGCCGTCGCGTTCGAGACGTAGACGTCTCCGGCGGTGGCGGCCATCGAAGACTCGAGGACTTCGCTCCGGTACTCGACGTAGGGGCGCTCGACGACGGAGGCGACCTCGGTGACGGTTTCGTCGCCGTCCGTCACCGTCGTCGTCCGCTCGCCGCGGACGTCGACGAGGTCGTCGCCGTGGACGAAGGCGGCTTCGAACACCGTCTCCGGATCGGGTTCCGGATCGCTCGAGGGGACGTCGAGGACGGCACAGCCACCGAGGACGACGACCACCGCGAGCAGACAGAAAACGAGTGGCAATCGGCGGGCACCCATTGATCACAACCCGTGCAAGCGTCGTCCTAAGTTTTTCTATCCCACTTCCCAACCCGCTCCTGTCAGCCCTGGTCAGGGACCGATCCACCTGACCGGGATACGGATCGAAGCGGTGAACCGGCCGTCTACTCCTCGAGCGTCCGTTTCGCCTCGTCGGCGTAGGCGTCGGCCAGCCGGATCGGTTCGGGGAGTTTGTAGGTCGTCGCGAGTTCGAGCGCACCGTCGGCGGCCGTCTCGGGCCCGACCCGGTGGCCCGGGCTGACGTAGAGCGGATTGATGGCGCGGTCGGGCGAGTCGTACTGGCGCGTCTGGACCGCGTAGCCGAGTACCGTTCCCGCCGGAGCGTCGACCCGCGAGTTCGCGTCGATCGGAACGGTGGTTCCCGCCGGCAGATCGTCGACGTCCCCGCGTGGCTCACCACAGAGCAGGCTCTTTGCGATCCCGACGCTCGGCACGTCGAGGACGACGCCGATGTGAGTCGCGATCCCCGCCTGCCGGAAGTGGATACGCCCGCTGCCGTCGAACAGGAACAGGTCCGGCTCCGTCGAAAGTCCCTCGAGAGCCGCGAGGATCGGTCCGCCCTCGCGAAACGCCAGCAGCCCCGGAATGTAGGGTATCTCGAGCGGCGTCACGGCGTGGACGCGCTCGACGACCTCCCCGGCCTGCATCACCACGACGGCGCTCAACGCCCGTTCGCTCTCGAGGAGAAACGACTGATCGACGCCGGCGACGAGCGGTGGTTCCGGTCGGTCGCGGTCGCTCGAGGCCGCCTCGAGCGGATTCGAAAGCGAACCGACGGCGACGTCGTGATCGTCTTCGAAGATCGCGGCGGCGGCGATCTCGCGTTGCATGGCTTCCATCTCTTCGCGCTCGAGGTCGGCGTCGGGCTCGAGATCGGGACGTGGTGTTCGGGGCTGGCGCATCGGTCGTGCGCCGATACGAGGGCGATGAAAATCAGTTGGTGGGATCTGCTCGGTCCGACACCGTCGGACGGTGGCTGATCGACGGGGATACGTCGGTGTCGGTTACGTTTCGTCAGAAGTACGAAAACATACGCTTCGGCCGACGTCCTCCTATACTTCGAAGATCAAAGTAATTCACTTCGGATTTCAAAGTAACGGGTTCGAAGCGCGTCCAACGTAGTGGGTTCGAAGCACGCTCGAAATAACGGTTCGAAGAACGTGGCGTCCTCAAATCGGCACTCGAAGAGAACCTAGAACCGACGACGACCGCCGGGACCACCCGGACCGCCGGGACCGCCCGGGCCGCCACCGAGTTGGAACTGACTCGGTGCGCGGACGTTCTGGGTCCGTTTGACGTATTCACCGTAACCCAACCCGATAACCAGGCCGACGAGGTGGGCCATGTGAGCGACGTTTCCGCCGCCACCAGTTCCGATAAAGAAGACGCTGATGACGGCCGTTCCGGCCGTGAGCAGCCAGATCGGAACGGGGAGGACGAAATACAGGTAGACCTTGAGGCTCGGGTTCAGCACGGTGATGACGCCCATGATCGCGAGCGCCGCACCGCTCGCGCCGAGGACGCCGCCCGCGGCGGGAATCGCTCCGAGGCCCTGCGTGATCTGGATTCCGATCTGGGCGAGACCGGCGAGTGCACCGCTGACGACGAAGAGGATCGCGAACTTCTTCGAGCCGACGTAGCGCTCGACGAGCGGGCCGAAAAAGAAGATCACGATGCTGTTGAAGACGATGTGGAAGATGTTGATCGGGCTGTGTGCGAACACCGACGTGACCCAGGTCCAGACGTACTCCGGATTCTGTGGTGCGAGTACGAACAGGGCCCGGTGGAGGTTCGGAAAGCCGAACGCGCCGCCGACGGCGATCGCGATCCACTGCAACAAGAACGTGAGCCACATCAGCGCGAGGAACGTGTAGGTCATGTTCCCCCGGAAGTACGCGAGTGGCCCGCCAGGACCGGTATCGATCGGCAGTTTCTCGAGAACCCGCGAGGACGCCGAGGACCGGCCGCCGTTCTGGACGCTGTCGTCGAAGCCGCTGTCGAAGACGCCGTTCGGATCGTTCCAGTCTTTCAGGCCGGAACAGCCGTGATTCTCCGGGAGTCTGTGTTCAGCACAGTAGGTCCCGCCGCAGTGCCGACAGTTGTACGGCATGCTTTCGTCTTTCCCACACGCGTCGCACTTGGCCATTGGTCCGGGGTATGCGTGGCACTGCTAAGGGATTTGGGGTTCGCGATCCCACCTGGCCGTGGGACTCGCACCGTCACTCGACCGTCACGCTCTTCGCCAGGTTCCGCGGCTTGTCGATCGGTCGTCCGAGCAGGTCCGCCGTCCAGTACGCGAGCAGCTGTAGCTGAACGTTCGTCAGGATCGGAACGAGGTGTCGGTGGGTTTCCGGCACCTCGAGGACGTAATCCGCGACGGGTTCGACGGGAGCCGACGACGTCGTAACGGCCACGACGGGAGCGCCGCGCGCCTCCACTTCTCTGACGGTGCCGAGGGTTCTGTCGACGACGTCCTCGCTGCCGGTGACGAGCGCGACCACGGGTGTCCGGGGGGTCACCAGCGCGAGCGGGCCGTGTTTCAACTCGCCGGCGGCGAACCCCTCCGCGTGTTCGTACGTGATCTCTTTCATCTTCAGGGCCCCCTCGAGAGCGACGGGGTACTGGTACCGGCGGCCGACGAAGAAGTACGCGTCGGCGTCGACGATCTCTTCAGCAACGTGCCGGGCGCTCGAGGTGTCGAGGACGTGTTGAATCCTGGACGGAAGGTCGCGAAGCGCCCCGAGGAACGGCTGGGACTGGCGCTCGGCCAGAACCGAGGCGATCATCGCGAGCGTGACCTGCTGGCTGGCGAAGGACTTCGTGGCCGCGACGCTGATCTCGGGTCCGGCACGGATGTAGACGGCGGCGTCGCACTCCCTGGCCGCCGAGCTTCCGACGACGTTCGTCACGGCGAGCGTCGTCGCACCGGCCCGGTTCGCGGCTCTGAGCGCGCCGAGCGTGTCCGCCGTCTCGCCGCTCTGGGTGACGGCGACGACGAGCGTGTCGGGTTCGATCGGAATCGAGTCGGCGTCGTACTCGCTCGCGACGAACGGCTGGGCTGGAATCCCGTGTTCGCACAGGAGCGAGGCACCGTACTGCATCGCGTAAAACGACGTCCCACAGCCGACGAGCTGTACGCGATCCGTCCCGGAGCGGACGGAAGCGGGAAGCTCCGACAGCTCCAGTGAGCCGGCCATCTCCGTCACTCGCCCCCTCGTACACTGCCGAACGGCGCGTGGTTGCTCGTAGATCTCCTTTAGCATATAGTGGTCGTAGCCGCTTTTCCCGACGTCCGCCGGATCCCAGTCGATCGATTCGACGGTGGGATCGACGAGCGAACCGTTGCCGTCGGTGACGGCGACGTTCCCGGGAGTGAGTCGAACGAACTGTCCGTCCTCGAGATAGATCACCCGATCCGTGTGCTCGATGAACGCCGGCACGTCACTCGCCAGGTAGCGTTCTTTTTCCCCCAGGCCGACCACCAGCGGGGATTGTCTTCGCGAGGCGTAGATCGCGTCCGAATCCGCAACGACGGCGGCGATCGCGTAACTCCCCTCGAGCCGGTCGAGCGCCCGTTCGAACGCCGCTTCGGGCTCGGCTCCGTCGTCGAGGAACACCCGCATCAGGTGGGGGACCACTTCGGTGTCGGTTTCACTTTCGAATCGGTGTCCCGCCTCGACGAGTTCCGCCCGGAGCGCGTCCGCGTTCGAGATGATACCGTTGTGAACCACCGCGACTCGACCCTCACAGTCGGTGTGTGGATGTGCGTTTTCGTGGGACGGGGAGCCGTGCGTGCTCCAGCGGGTGTGTCCGATGCCGACGGCTCCGTTGAACTCCCGGTCAGCGAGCGAGTTCTCGAGCGCCGAGAGCTCGCCGGATCTCTTGTGGACGTCGAGCGTCGAGTTGGCGACCGCGATACCGGCCGAATCGTAGCCGCGGTACTCGAGTCGCTCGAGCCCGTCGAGCAGGACCTCCTGCGCCGGCTGTCGTCCGGAGCCGACGTACCCGATGATTCCGCACATCAGTGGCCGACCTCCGTTCGTCCGGTGTTGCGTCCGCTGACGATCGAGCCGGTTCGAACGACGGCATCCGAACCGACGATCGAACCCGGCGCGTATCGCGTTGCTCCGCGGTCCTCGACGCGATCGCCGAAGAGCGCACCGAGACGACGATCCTCGAAAATCCGGTCCCCGATACGTACGTCGCCCGGACCGCCGGGGACGACCGTTCCGGCCCCGATGTGGACGCCGCGTCCGATGACGCAGTCTAGGAGCGTCGCGCCCTGGCCGACTCGCACGTCAGCGTCGACGACGCACCGCTCGACGACGGCGTTCGAGCCGACCGTCGTATTCGCACCGAGACAGACGTCGGGTCCGACGACCGCTCCCGCCCCGATTTCGCAGCCCGGTGCGGCGACGATCGGCGGCCTGAGCGCCGCCGACTCGTGGACCCGCGTCGACGTGAGATCCACGTCGTCGACTCGCGAATCGGTTTCGACGATCAGGTCAGCGACTTCGAGCAGATCCCACGGATAGGTCGCGTCCGCCCAGAAGCCGTCCGATTCGACGCCGACGACGGAGTCGCCCGACTCGATCTGTCCCTCAATCGCGTCGACGATCAAGTGCTCTCCCGCCCGCGGCGTCGCTCGTCTGATAGCGTCGAAAACCGTCTGATCGAACGCGTAGACGCCCGAGTTGAGTCGATACTCCCGATCGTCTCGGGGAGCTTCGACGATTTCGGAGATGGTCCCGTTATCTGTCAACACGCCACCGTACTCACCGATATCGCTCCGTCGCAGGAGTCCGATCGTCGTGACGGCACGGCTCGCGGCGTGTCTCTCGAGGACGTCGCGAACGATGCGATTGTCGATGACCTGGTCGCCGTTGACGAGGAGAAACGATCCGTCGACGTGTGGCTCGGCCGGGAGGACCGCGTGACCGGTTCCGAGTTGCTTCTCCTGGACGGCGTACGTGAGCGGGACGTCGCGGTACGATGGGCCGAAGTGAGACTGGACGTCGGTTCGTTTGTACCCGACGACGACCACGATGGACGTGATCCCCGCGTCGATCAGCGCGTCGAAGACGTACTCGAGAATGGGACGAACTCCCGCGGGAAGCATCGGCTTCGGACGGTGTCGCGTAAGCGGTCGAAGCCGCTTTCCCTCCCCAGCGGCGAGGACGACGGCCGTTCGATCGGACATGGCAGTACGGCCCATGGCGACCACCATAAAGCACCACCCGGAAGCCTCGAGCGGGAACGTGATCGTCGACCGCCGCCAGCGGACGAGAAAGCGTCGCGTTCAAGGGGCGGGGCGGCGGACTGTCGGCCATGATCGTGGTTGTTCCCGTCGCTCCGCCGCGAACGGACCTCGCCTGCGCTTCGCTGGTCGAGACGACGCCGTTGACCGACGCCCAGGCTGTCGCCCTCTACGAGGCCGCCGTCACCGACGTCCTCCGCGCTGCCGCGGCAAGCGGTGGCGACCTGCTGGTGAACTATCGCGACGAGGGAACGATTCCCGACGGGGTCGGCGGAACCGGTGGAGCGAAAACCGACGAGGCCGGCGGATCGACCGCCGATCCGGAGGACGAGGTTCGCACCCTCGTCGGGGACGCGTTAGAGAGCGTCGAGGACGTCCGATTCGAGCGACAGGTCGGCTCGAGTCACGCGGCGCGGATCGGAAACACCGTGACGCACCTGCTCGAGCGCGAGGATGCGGGAACCGTCGGCGTTCTGGAGCCGACGGCACCGCTGGTCGGGCGCTCCGAGATCGACAGCGCGTCGATGTCGCTTCGCCGCTACGATGCGGTTCTCGGTCCGTCGTCCGGTGGCCGAGTCTACTTCGCCGGATTCTGCGACCCGATCGACTTCACCGACGCGTACGCGACGCCGTCGCTCGCGACGCTCGCGAGGGGGGTCGAAGCCGCAGGTCTGAATCTCGGCTTCGCACCCGTCGTCCCGACCATCGCGACGGAGTCGGGGCTCTGTGCGACGATCGCCGCGCTCGAGGCTCGCCGGATCGCCGGTCGTCCGGGTGCTACCGCGACCGGACGCGCCGTCGACGAGCTGGGGCTGACAGTCGGAGGGGATGGACGACTCGAGCGCGAGTAGACCGATAACCCTTTTTGAACGCGCCGGGAACGGGTAGACGAGGTGGGGTGGCAGAGCGGCCCAACGCGCCTGCCTTGAGAGCAGGTGGCTGTCAAGCCTCATGGGTTCAAATCCCATCCCCACCGTTTTCCACCGATCGATCGGTTTTTCCGGCGAGCACGAGCGACGAGCGAAGCGAGATTCCGCCGACGAACTCGAGACTCCGGCTAGCGCCGAGAACGGGAAAACCTATGTGGGTCCGATCGACAGCGGAGTGCAATGGACGAGAACAGAACCGTCGTCGACATACTCGAGCGGGTTCGCGAGTCGCGTCGACACAGGCGGTGTCCCGATTGCGAGGAGGTCTGCGTGATCCGCGGGTTCAGAGGAGAGTACCGCTGGGAGTGTTCGAACTGTGAGAGCCTCGGAATCGGATACGCGACTCGAGCCGCCGCACTGGACGGGATCCGAAACCGACGCGGATAGTCCGTATCTGCGGTGGCAGTGAGATAGATCGTTGATATTGACGTCAGCGTCAGCAAGAACGGTTCGAATGCGAGAGTGCGCGACTGCCACGAACGCCGGCGACCCTCCCGCCGAGCTAGTCATCGAAGGGCGTTCAACACGTCCTCCGGAGCGTCCTCGAGATCGTCCGGGAGCCGACGAATGTCCCAGGCGACGTCGGTCACGATGTGGACGTAGAGGACGACACCGGTGATGAGCCCGAGCGGAGTCGATTCGACGGCGACGACGGAAACGACCGCGACGGTGATCAGGAGGTGGCTCAGCAGTCGCGAGAGAAGACCGACGTCGCCCCGGTCGAAGAGACGGTCCTGATCGACGACGGCGGCGCTCGGATGTGTAACGCAAAATCGGAGTGCGTTCCAGTCACCCGTCCTGAGACGGGCGATGACGAAGTGGTCGAGGTCGATGAAAACGCCGATAGCGGTTCCGTAGGCGACGACGATACCGAGCGGGACGACGACGCCACCGACGTCGATCGGCGGGAGGAAGAAGACCAGAATTGCCGTCACGACGAGCGACGTGACGGCGTGGTGTCTCGAGTACATCGGTGGAGAGTCCGGAGCGTGGGGATCGCGCTAGCCGGCGAAACCGGTGAGCAGCCATTCGCCACCCTCGTCGTCGTCGTCACCGATGCTCGGTGCGCTCACGAGGACGAACGCGCTCTCTTCGTCGCCGTTTTGGATCTGGCGGGTCGACTCGGGCGGGATCCAGAGCGCGTCTCCCGTCTCCATCTCGATCGGATCCTCGTCGACGACGACCGTCGCCTCGCCTTCGATCAGGACGTAGACTTCCTCGTGATCGTTGTCGGCGTGGTCGTGAGACTGACTCATCCAGCCGGGGTCACACCGGGCGACCGTCACGCCGACGCGTTCGGTCTCGAGCGGATCGCTGAGAAAGTGCATCGCGCTCGAGACCTGATCGACGTCTTCGTAGTTCACCTTTCGGTAGGACATACGGACCCATTCGATGGGATAACAGTAAAACTACGCGTTCCGCGGGGGCCCAGCGGAACCGAGTCGACCGTTTCGTCGACGAGCCTAGAGCAGCGGAGCGACGACCGCGCTGAACTCGTACTCGTAGACGTGATTGAGCAACAGATAGGTGACGATTCCGAGAGCCAGACTCAGGATCCACGACCCGGCGGCGACGCGTCCGATTCGAGCGTGTGGCGTCCGTCGAAGTTCGTTCGGCGTGTGCGTGATGCCGAGAATCAGCGCGTAGAGAACGACGGGGACGGCCACGATCGAGAGGACGATGTGAATCGCCAGCATGACGAGATACGCGTAGTAGACGGAATCGGGGCCGACGAACAGCTTTTCGCCCCCGCCACCGACCCTGATCAGGTAGACGACCAGAAAGAGGAGGATCAACGCGAACGCGCTCGTCATCGCCAGTCGATGCCTGTCGACCTGGTCGGTTCGGATCCAGTACCAGCCGGCGACGAGCAACGCAAGCGTGAGGGAGTTGATCACCGCAATGGCGTGGGTAAAGAGCGTTATCTGTGGGTTCGTCAGATCCGGATAGATGGGTAACTCGAGGAGGAACGTCCCGATGACCAGCGCGTAGCCGACGATCGTCAACGCGATCGTTACGCCGAGGGGACGCTCTCGAAGTCGTCGTCTCGCACCCGCGGTTTCCATATCTGATTCTCGGAGAGACGCCGTATCTGTCTTACTGTTCGCTACGAATCTTCGAACCCTTCGAGTCCGGACCGCGGCTCCACCGTCACCGAGCCGTTCGGTTCGACCAGAATCCGATAGCCACAGTAGACGAACGAAACGGTGCCGCCGGATCGGTGCCGTCCATCGGGTCGATCCGCGAACAGCGAATCGAGCGCGTCCGGATCGATAACCGAGTTGAGCGGTTCGTACTCGGGTGGACAAAGCGCATCGGTCGGCACACCTTCGGCGCTGGCGACGGCTTCGACGACTGCGTGACTGGCCGATCGCTGTGTCCGTTCGTCGACGTCATTGCCGCCGCGCTCCATGTGTCCCGGCACTTTCGAATCCGATCGAATAAACCTGTCCTTCCGGGCCCATCGTTCGGCAGTTTCGCCACTCGAAACCTTCGATATCGAAGGGTTGGGTTATCGACGGAGTGTCACAACGGATCGAAACGAACGAGTCGCTCGAGTGCGACCCTCTCGTACGGTCCGTTATGATTCTTTACCGGTGATAGCTGTCCCGTCCGAGCGATCGCCGGTAAAACGGGACAACGATCCGTATCAGTCGATCCGTATCGCGGGCTTTCCGGGCCGTGCCTTCTCGCCCAGCGCTTCGTCATCCGCTGGCCGGCGGACGACGACGTCGGCGTCGAACTCGTCGACGATCAGCCACTGCGCCTGCTCTAAAAGCCGCCGCTCCTCGTCGGCATCGAGCCGATTGGGCGGACTCGCCCGCTCGCGACGGCCGAGGAGTTCGCCAACGGCCGCCGCGACCGTCTCGCGCTCGAGCGATTCGTCCACCTCGAGAACTCGATCGACGAGCGCTGAGACGTCGACGTCCGACGACTCCTGTTCGTCGAGCAGGTTCCTGATACGGTACTTCCACTCCGGTGCGATCACCAGTTCGATCCGTTCGGGCTCGTCGATGGCGGCAACGTCGACGATATCGCGGACGTCACCGAGCGTGGTTTCGACGAGTCGCCGCTCGAGAGAGCGGTTCGTGACGTCGGTTTCCGGCTCGGGCCAGTCGGCTTCGACGACCAGTCCCTCCCCTCGGAGCTTGTTCCACAGCTCCTCTCCGAGATGCGGAGCCATCGGTGAGAGCATGGCTGCAAGGGAAAGCAGCCCGCGGCGATAGACTCCCCCGTGGGGACTGTCGTACTCCCGATATCGACGAAGGAGCCGCGCGAGTTCTTGGATCTCGGTCGCCGCGCGGTGAAACCGAAACCGCTCGTACTCGTCGGTCACCACAGCGATCGTCCGATCGATCTCTCGCTCGACGTACGCGTCGTGGCTGCGTTTTTCGACGCGAGTGTCCGTCTCGCCGATGAATCCGGTCGCCATCCGATACAGGGTTTGCTGGAGGTCGTAGACGCCACGGACGTTGTTCGCGGTCCACTCGAAGTCCTGTTCCGGATGCGCCGCCGAGAGGACGAACAGTCGCGTCGTCTCCGCACCGTACTCGTCGGGAGCGACCACGTTCCCTTTCGACGTGGACATCTTCTCGCCGTCGTAGAGCACCGTCCCCTGACTGACGAGTCGATCGACGGGTTCGCGGTGCTCGAGCAGGCCGAGGTCCGCAAGCGCTCGCGTCATGAATCGGATGTAGAGCAGGTGCAAGATCGCGTGTTCGTCGCCGCCGACGTAGACGTCGATTGGGAGCCACTCGTTGGCACGCTCGGTGTCGAACGGCGCGTCCTCGAGATCCGGCGAGAGAAACCGAAGGAAGTACCACGAGGAATCGACGAACGTGTCCATCGTGTCCGTCTCCCGTCGTGCGGGTTCACCACACTCAGGGCAGTCCGTGCGACGAAACGAGTCGTGTTCCTCCAGGGGGTTCCCCGTCGTTCGGACGAACTCCGGCAACTCCACGGGGAGATCCTCGTCGGGAACGAGGACGTGTCCGCAGTCCTCGCAGTGGACGACCGGAATCGGCGTCCCCCAGTACCGCTGGCGCGAGATCAGCCAGTCCCGGAGCCGATAGGTCACGTCAGACTCGATCGTCGCGTGATCCGCCACCAGTCGCTCCCGCGCCCGCTCGCTCTCGAGACCGTCGTACTCGCCACTTCCCACGAGCGTTCCCTCACCGACGTACGGCGACGACCCGTCCGCAGATTCGTCGGACGTCTCGTCGTCGGGGACGATTACGCGCTCGACCGGAAGATCGTGCTCGAGCGCGAAGCCGTGGTCGCGTTCGTTGTGACCGGGAACGCCCATGACGGCACCCGTTCCGACGTCCTCGAGGACGTAGCCGGCGACGTAAACCGGGAGCCGCTCGCCGGTAATCGGATGGACTGCCGTCGCCTCGGTCCGGACGCCCGAGAAGCCGACCTCGTCGGGCCCCCGCTCGCGAACCGTCTCGAGGTAGCCCGCGACGTCTTCGTTCCCGTCCGCCAGCTCCCGGGCCAGCTCGTGTCCCGGCGAGAGCGCGAGGTAGCTCACGCCGTAGACCGTCTCGGGACGGGTGCTGAACACGTCGACGGAGTCGGGCGCACTCGTCACCGCCGGCGTCGACACCTCGAAGCTGATTCTGGCACCCTCCTGGCGACCGATCCAGTTTCGCTGGATCTCCCGAACGCCGTCCGGCCACCCCTCTAGGTCGTCCAGCCCGCTCGCCAGCTCCTCGGCGTAGTCGGTGATCGTAAAGAACCACTGATCGAGTTCTCGACGGTCGACCGGCGTTTCACACCGCCAGCAGACGCGGCTTCCGACCTCGCGCTCTTCGACCTGCGCGTCGGCAAGCACCGTCTCACAGTCCGGACACCAGTTGACCGTCGCAGCCTCGTACTCGACGAGTCCCGCCTCGTAGAGTCGCGTGAACAGCCACTGGTTCCACCGGTAGTAGTCGGGCTCACAGGTGGTGACTTCTCGAGACCAGTCGTAGCCAAAGCCCATCGTCTCGAGTTCCTCGCGCATCCGACGGATACACGCCTGCGTCCACGACTCCGGATCGCTCGCCCGCTCGTGGGCCGCGTTTTCCGCCGGGAGACCAAAGGCGTCCCATCCCATCGGATGGAGAACGTCGTCGCCACGCATTCGTCGGTATCTGGCGTACGCATCCGATATCGCGTAGTTGCGAACGTGGCCCATGTGAAGCGTTCCGGAGGTGTACGGAAACATTCCGAGGACGTACGTCGGATCGTCCGCGTCCTCGGGAAGCTCGTAGACGTCGTCTCGCTCCCAGACGTACTGCCAGAACTCCTGTACCTGCGCGTGATCGTAATAACTCGACATTGGCACCCGTTGCCCAACACTGGGCGTGCCGGCTATATCATTGTTCGGCCGCGAGCGAAGCGGGCTCGCCCACTCGAGGAGGGACGTCGTCCCCGTTACGCGGCCCAGAACGGACCGTTGCCCTGAAAAACAGTTAAGGCTCTGAACACCCTATAGCGTGGTACGGACGATGACCGACTATTCCGACGAAGAGCAACGGATTCTCTCGTATCTCCGCGAGAACGCCGCCCGCGGTGAGCGGTACTTCCGAGCGAAGAATATCGCGAAATCGATCGGACTCTCGTCGAAGCAGGTAGGCGTCCGTCTCCCACACCTCGCTGAAAAATCGGACGACGTCGATATCGAGAAGTGGGGACGCGCCCGCTCGACGACGTGGAAAGTCACCATTAGCTGAGTACGCCATCCGATCGCTGGTCGGGAACGAACCCTCGTTCTCGAGGAAGCCGCGTCCAGGGTCCACCGCCTTTTTACCCGCCACCGACTCAGATAGAGCCATGACTGTACGGGTCGACCGTTCGTTCGAGCTTCGGGCCTCGCCCGAGCGGGTCTGGGAGTTCATCGCCGATCCCGCGAACCGCGCCCGGGCGATCAGTGTGGTAGATCGATACACGACTACCGGTCCGGATGGGCGTGAGACGACGTGGCACGTCGAGCTACCGATCCCGTTCGTTCGGCGGACCGTCGCCGTCGAAACCGAGGACGTCGTTCGGCGGCCGCCGGAGTACGTTAAGTTCGTCGGCAGATCGAACGTCCTAAAGGTCACGGGTGAACACCGAGTCAGCGAAACGGCGACCGGCGCTCGTCTCGAGAACCACTTCGTCGTCGACGGCAAACTCCCCGGCGTCGAGACGTTCTTCAAGCGCAACCTCGACGACGAACTCGAGAACCTGCGACGGGCTCTCGAGCGCGACCTGCGGACGGCCGAGGAGGACTGACGCCGATGCCGGACGGGATCGACACGGTCGACGGGACGGATCGACCGAGTTCGCGACAGATCGCGCTTGCACAGATACGCATCGAGGCGGGAGCGCTCGAGGACAACCTCGAGCGAGCGATCGCGGCGATCGAGGACGCGGCGTCTCGAGGCGCCGATCTGGTTGCACTCCCCGAACTGTTCACGGTGGGCTACTTCGCGTTCGACCTGTACGGCCGGTATGCAGAGGCGATCGAGGGGGAGACGCTTTCCCGAGTGAGCGAGGCGGCCGGCGATGCCGGAATCGCGGTCCTCGCGGGAACCATCGTCGAGGACCTCGCCGCGACGGATAGCGTCGAGACGCCGGCAGCGGACGGGCTCGCCAACACCGCGGTGCTGTTCGACGCCGACGGCGACCGACGCCTCGTCTACCGAAAACACCACCTCTTCGGCTACGAGTCGGCGGAATCGGAACTGCTCGTTCCCGGCGAAACGATCGAAACCGCCACGGTCGGAGGAGTTACCGTCGGCGTGACGACCTGTTACGATCTGCGGTTTCCGACCCTGTATCGTCGGCTGGTCGATGCTGGCGTCGAACTCGTCCTCGTCCCGAGCGCGTGGCCCTATCCTCGACTCGAGCACTGGCACACGCTCTCGAGGGCGCGCGCGATCGAAAATCAGTGTTACGTCGCGACGATCAACGGATCGGGAGCGTTCGACGACGCCACGCTACTCGGGCGGTCGACGGTGTACGATCCGTGGGGGGTAAGTCGCGCCTCGAGTGGCGACGAGCCGGCGCTGGTCACGGCGGAGGTCGATCCGAAAGCGGTCGCCGACGTCCGAACCGAGTTTCCGTCGTTGCGCGACCGACGACTCTAACCGGTCCGGGCGACGGACAGCCGGCGGAGATCCGCAGGCCGTGACGGGCGACCGCTGACTTTTTACCTCGAGACGTATTCGGTAGAATCGCCGGTAGAAGGCGCTTTTCACGTCTATGCCGGCAGAAACGTCGCTCCGGCCCGTCGCTGGCTCGTTTCCCGGGAACGAGCCATCCACTCCCGTCTCCTCGTCTCGCCGTTTCGGCCGTCGAGTCCCGACCGTGAAGCCGAACGCTCAGACAGACGACGGCACGAATCACTCCTCTCGATTGTCGGATCGCTCCTCTCGAGCGAAGAGGTCGACGGAGAGTCCCTGTGCCATTTCGATTTCCGTGGAGTTGTTCATCGTCCAGGCCGTTCGTTCGGTCACCGCCTCGATGGCTTCCCGCGCCGAGGGGTAGCCGTTGCCGGACTTTTTGACGCCGCCGAAGGGGAGCTGGACCTCGGCACCGATACACGGAAGGTTCGCGTACGCCAGTCCGAGCTCCGCCCGGTCACGGAAGTGATTGAGCTGGCGGTAGTCCTCCGAGATGATCGCGCCGGCAAGACCGTACGGTGTGTCGTTGTGGATCTCGAGCGCTCGTTCGATACCGCCGTCGTACTCGATGAGTGCGACGTGAGGGCCGAAACACTCCTCGGTCAGACAGCGAAGCTCGGAGTCGTACTCGATTTCGTAGACGAACGGGCCGACCCAGTGACCCGCTTCGTGTCCGTCTGGAATCTCCTCGTCGGGCAGTTCGAATCGATCGACCAGCACGTTCGCCCCCTCCTGACGGGCGAGGTCGTTGTGTTCGCGGATCTTCTCGACGTGGGCGGCTTCGATCGCCGGTCCCATGAACGTCCCTTCCTCGAGCGGATCGCCGACGACGACGTCGGTAGCGAGGTCGACGAATCGGGTTTTGAACTCGTCGTAGACGTCCGTGTGAACGATCAGTCGCTCGGAAGAGACGCAGCGCTGGCCGGTCGTCTTGAAACTCGACACGACCGCCGAGTGGACGGCTGTCTCGAGATCCGCCTCCTCGGTGATGACGATACCGTTTTTGCCCCCCATCTCGCAGGCGGCCAGTTTTCCCGGTTCACCGCCGACGGCGTCCGCGATCCCGTGGCCGACCTCCGCCGAGCCGGTAAAGAGGACGGTGTCGACGCGGTCGTCGTCCACGATTGCGGCACCCGCGTCGCCAAAGCCCTGGATCATGTTGAAGACGCCCTCGGGAACGCCGGCGTCCGCCATCATCTCCGCGATGATCTGGCCACACCACGGCGTCTGCTCGGCGGGCTTCCAGACGACGACGTTTCCCTCGACCAGCGCGATCGCCATGTGCCAGAACGGGATCGCGACCGGGAAGTTCCAGGGGGTGATACAGCCGACGACGCCGCGAGGTTTGCGACGCATGTAGGCGTCCTTGCCCGCGACCTCCGAGGGAACGACGTCACCGTGTGGATGGCGAGCGTTGCCCGCCGCCCACTCGACCATGTGCCAGGCCTCGGTTACGTCGGCTTTCCCCTCCGAGAGCTCCTTTCCGCACTCTTTGGTGACGATCTCTCCGAGCTCGTCGTGACGGTCGCGAAGCTCGTGGTAGATATCCCAGAGGTACTCCGCCCGGTCGATGTACGACAGCGACCGCCACTCCTCAAACGCCGAGTCGGCCGCCTCGAGCGCGGTCTCGACGTCCGCGGTCGTCCCGCGCCGAAACTTCGCCAGCGTCTCGCCGGTCGCCGGGTTCTCGCTTTCGAACGTCTCGGAGCCGTGACCGTCGGTCCACTCGCCGCCGATGTAGTGACCGTGACTCCGCTCGGTGGCTTGCTGGCCCATAGTGACGTATACGACCGACGCGATCAAAAGCACTGGTGGTCGGACACACTGGCCACGATACGACGCGTCGAATCGCTCGTCCAATCGGCCGACGGATCGCTCGAGACGTCGGATTATCGCCGGCCGAGGTCCGCCGCCTTCTCGAGTTCGCTCCGAAGTCGGGTCGAATCGAACTCGTGATCTGGACGAAGCCTGACGAAATCGAGGAATCGGCGAGCCGAGAGGAGTTCGGATGGTCCGTAGGCCGACGACGCCGCCTGAACGGCCGCTCGAGGACCGATTCGGGGCTCGAGGACGGCCAGTGCACAGGCCAGATCGTAGGCGGTCGTCTCCGAGACCCGGTCCTCGTGGACGCTCGTAGCGTCGATGAAGTAGAGCTCGCCGTCACAGAACAGGATGTTCTCGGCTCGCAGGTCGCCGTGAGCGAGCCCGTTTTCGTGAAGGCTCGAAAGCATCTCGAACAGCTCGGGCGACCGTTGCTCGACGACGCTGTCGGAAACCGACTCCAGGGATTCGAATTCGGGGAGGTATTCGAGGACGAGGACGCCCAGGCCGTTCACCTCGAAGGCTTCGATCGGCCGGGGGGCGTTGACACCGATCGAACGCATTCGCTCGGTCGCTTCGTACTCGTGTTCGACCATCTCCCGTGGCGTGTCGAACCGATCGAAGAACCCGCCGGTTCCCGAGGAGACGGCACCGACGTTTCGTCCGGTCGTCAAGAGCGCGTGTACGAGCGCGTTCTGCCGGGAGACGATCTTGACGAACCACTCGTCGTCGATGACACACGGTGTCGACAGCCAGTTGTCCGCCTCGAGAAACTCGACGCGGACGACATCGCGGTCGTGGCGGTCCGCCAGCGAGCGGACGACGCGCTCGATACGTTCCCACTCGACGGTGCCTCGAGCGAGCTGGCGGATATCCATACGCCGAAGAGACGCGCTTCGAAGTTAAATGCGTCCCGAAGTGTCGCCATCGAAACGTCTCGCTCGAGCGAGGTCGTCGACGACGATCAGTCGAACGTCAGAACAGAATTATTTTCAACGATGCGACCATACCTCGTGAGTATGCACTCCGTTGACGACCTCAGCGACGCGATCGACGTGACGCGAGACCTCCTGTTACCGATCCGGGCGAAACTGTGGCTCAAACTCGCCATCGTCGTGTTCTTCGTCGGCGGAATGGGAATGGGTGGTGGCGTCCCGACCGGTGACGTCAGCATGTTCGGTGACGACGTCCCCGTCGACGGAGTCGACGAGGGTGTCGATGCGATTCCAGAAGACGTGTTGCTCATCGTCGGGGCGGTCCTGTTGGTGTTACTGGCGCTGTGGTTGCTCTTTCAGGTGCTCGCAGCGATCATGGAGTTCGTCTTCATCGAATCCCTCCGTTCGAAGGAGGTACACATCAGACGGTACGTCAGAGCGAATCTGGGGAGAGGCCTCCGACTGTTCGGATTTCGGCTGCTCATCGGACTGTTCGCCTTCGCGGTCGTCGCCGTTCCCACCGTACTCGTCGTTCTCAACGCCTCGAGCACCGAAGCGATCCTCGGGAGCGTGCTGTTGTTACTTCTGGTTGGCGTCGTCGTCTACCTCGGTTACGCCGTCGTCATGCGCTTTACCTCCGAGTTCGTCGCCCCGATCATGCTCCTCGAGTCACGTGGCGTCCTGAGCGGCTGGAGCCGGTTCCTCTCGACGTTCAAAGCGAACTGGTCGGAGTACGTCGTCTACCTGATCCTGGTGTGGATCCTCCAGCTCGTCGTCAGCTTCGCCGCCGGAATTCTCATCCTCTTTGCCATCATCGTCATCGCGATCCCGTTCGTGATCGTGATTTTCGGGCTGCTCACGCTCGGTGAACTCGGACTCTGGCTCGCGGTTCCGGTCGGTATCGTCGCGGGGCTGATCATGCTGCTCGTCGTTGCGCTCATCGAAACGCCGATCCGATCGTACTTCCAGTACTACGCACTGTTGATACTCGGAGACACGGACGCAGAGCTCGATCTCATCCCGGAACAGCGAGCGGCGGTCCGAGGAGATGGCGGAGCGCCGATCGATCGCGACGAACCGGCTCACGACGACGACCGCTGGGACGGTGACGAATCCGACGACACCGCAACCTGGGACGACACGGACAGCGACTCCTCGAGCTACTGGGACGATCCGGACACTGGGAGCGACTGGGATGACTCGGACGGCGGAAGCGACAGGGATGATCGCGACGACCGCGACGACCGCGACGACCGCGACGACCGCGGCTGGTAGGCGATTCCGTCCCGTCGTCGGTGGTCTCGACCGGATCGGGTCGGGCTGGACCGTGATCCGGCGGTGAGTTTATTCCGCGTGCCGGCGAGTGTTCCGTATGGATCTCGAGTTGCCTGACGAACACCGAATGATCCAGGAGACCGTCAGGGACTTCTGTGAGACGGAGATCGAGCCCGTCGCACAGGAGATCGAAGACGAACATCGGTTCCCGACGGAAATCTTCGACCAGCTCGCGGAGCTCGACATGATGGGAGTCCCGATCGACGAGCAGTACGGTGGTCTCGGTGGCGATACGCTCATGTACTCGCTGGTTGCCGAGGAACTCGGTCGCGTCTCGGGTTCGATCGGGCTCTCGTACGTCGCACACGTCTCGCTCGCCTCGAAACCACTCGAGCGCTTCGGGACCGAGGAACAGAAGCGACGATGGTTGCGGCCGCTCGCCGAGGGGACACACCTGGGTGGCTGGGCGCTGACCGAGCCCGAAAGTGGATCCGATGCGTCCGACATGAGCACGACCGCCGAACGAGACGGTGACGAGTGGGTTCTCGACGGAACCAAACAGTTCATCACGAACGCCTCGGAGGCCGGTTCGATTCTCGTCAAGGCCGTCACCGATCCCGAAGCTGGCTACGACGGAATCTCGACGTTCATCGTCGATCCGCGCGAGGACGACGGCTTCGAGGTAACGACGATCTGGGAGAAGATGGGACTCAACGCCTCACCGACCTGTGAGATTCACCTCGAGGAGGTTCGGCTCCCGCCGGATCGACTGCTCGGAGAGGTTGGCGACGGGTGGGAACAGACCAAAACGACGCTCGACGGTGGTCGAATCTCGATCGCGGCGCTCTCGACGGGGCTAGCCCAGGGGGCCTACGAGCACGCCAGAGAGTACAGTTTAGAGCGCGAGCAGTTCGGGCAGCCGATCTCGTCGTTCGACGCGGTCCGAGACAAGATCGTCGATATGCACCGCAAGACCGAGCGAGCACGGCTGCTCACGCGCCGAGCCGCACGAACCGCCGACGCCGGACGGCCGGTCACTCGAGAGTCCGCACTCGCCAAGCTCGACGCGAGCGAGGCGGCTCGAGAGGTAGCCGAGGACGCTGTTCAGGTTCTGGGCGGATACGGCTATACGACCGATTTCGCACCCCAGCGGTTCTACCGGGACGCGAAGCTCATGGAGATCGGTGAGGGTACGAGCGAGATTCAACATCTGGTTATCGGGCGAGAGCTCGGGCTCACGTAGTGCGATATTCGTCGCAATCGCGGGCGTCGGACTCGTGGCTCTCGGTCTGGCCGGCGTTCGGTACGCGCCAGCGATCGTCGCGGCGCAGCATCGCCAGGGCATGACGCCGGTCGAAGACGACGCGATCAGCGGGACCGACCGGATTCGAGTGACGAAAGGAACAGGGCTGGTCGTTGCAAGCCTCGGCGTCGTCCTCCTCGCGTACTGGCTCTGAGCCGCGTATCTTTCCGACCCGATCGAAGCGAACGCTCCAGCCGTCGCGGTATCCGAACCGTCGAAATCGCCGACTCCGCTAGCTCACTGAGCCGATGTTGATCCCGTCATCGTCGCCGTCCCCGCCGTCGTCCGAAGATCCGTCGTCGCCGTCCCCGCCGTCGTCCGAAGATCCGTCGTCGTCAGTGTCATCGTCATCGGCCGGCTCGCCCTCCTCGAGCGACGACGTGACGGCTTCCGCGAGCGCCCGAACGTTGTCGGACTCCCCGGAGCGCAGTTGTTCCGGATAGACGCCGATCGTGACGATCAGATCCTCACCCGCCGAGACCGCTTCGGTGACGTGAAGATCGACGTCGACCGTCGTTCCGTCGAACGCGGCTTCCGCCGAAAAACGAGACTGCGGCGTCGACTCCCCGAGTATGGAGACGGACCGCTCGTCCTCGAGCGAGACGTCACCAATGTCGTCGTAGTTGCTCTCGATCAGTTCGACGAGTTCGCCGGCCGACATCTCCTCGACGGGATTGAACTCTCGTCCGAGAACGTCGACTTTCGGTGTCGAGAGAACGGTGAAAACGGCACCTCGCTGTTCTCCGAGAACACCCATCTCGACGGACTTCTCGTACTCGGTCAGGTAGTTTTCAGCGACGACTTCCTCCGTCAGTGGTCCGAGCGAGAGTTCGCGCTCGACGACGACCGAGTCGACGTCCGTCTGTTCGTAGCCCGTGTCGTCGCTAATCGATGGTTCGACACCCGCTGGTGATGAGACGTGTTCGTCCAGTCCGAGGACGCCGAGACATCCGGACAGCGCTGCGATACCTGTCGCACCGATCCCAGCTATGACGTCTCTTCGATTCATGAGTAACGCAAACTGATCGCCTGTTCATAAATGTTTGCTGGATCTCGATCAGATCTGTTCGGGAGGAATCAAGAACCGAATGCATGACATCGCCCGCGCCGTGAATCACCTCGGGATCAAGCCCCGGTGAATTCTCCTATACCGCTTGTAAACGGCGTAGAAGCGGTGTCCGGACAGCGGTCACTAACTATCGACGGTCGGTGTTCGTCGACGATTGACTCGAGTGAGATGCAAGACGAGAGCGTACCCCGTTAGTGACAGTCCGGCAGCGATCACCAGATTACCGACGAGCAGCTGATGGATTGCGTCCCGTGCGGTTTCAGTCAAGTCCTCACCGATGGGGACGGGATCCGTTCCGAGGACCGTCGCACCGACTTGAAAGCTCGCGAGGTAGACTCCCGGTTTGACGAGGGGGTTGAGTACCGCAATCGACGCGAATATCGCGGGCTTGCTAATCCACGACCACATCGAGACGAGGACGAAAAAAAGGCCGATTCCGAGACCACCGGTAGGCATTGCCGTGACGAAGATACCGATGGCGAAACTCGAGGCGACCTGATGTGGCGTGTGTTCTTCCCGAAACGCGGCTGTAAGCTCGCGCCGAATCCGATCACGATATAGCGCGAGACGTTCCGTTACCATTCCTCTTCTCACTGAAGGTTTCTCCGGGGCAACCAGCAAAAAGGTATCGAGACACTGCGAGTGCTCGACAGGTGTCACGCCGTCGATGGCGGACCTTTTCTCTCCAGCGAGCGCCAGCACACGAGCAGGGAAGATCCCGGTTTCTGACAGACGCACGGATAGCCTCGGCTGACTACGCTGTCTGCGGCGGTAAGGCTGGTTCGAGACGTGACGATCGGGAGAGCTACGGTCCACCGTACGTGCTAACTCGCGTTGCACGCATCGTCTGTCGGCCGATCCAGTGTGGCTCTTCCGATGGTGACTGCCACTGGTTATCGATTGATTCGATCAGACCCCATTGGAATCGATCACAGCTCACACCCATACGATACTGCAATACAATAACGAGGATATATAATTATTGTAAGATATCTGTCTATGATCCGAACAATGTGAGCGGAACGCACGCGTCAAACGATTGTTCGATTCATCGACAAAGCAAGTCAATTTCGGACAAAAATTACCGTCAGCCATCGGTACGAGAACTTCTGGTGTGAGAACGGCCAGCAAAATTAAGTGATGTGGGTCCGTTTACTTGTGTATAGGCATGACCTCGAATTTACTCAATCACCAGATTGACGATATCCTCGAGTCGGTTCTCGAGGACGCACGTGGAGACGTCTACATGGTCAACCCCTCACGGGAGGCTATCGAAGAGTTCGTTACCGTTGCAACGTCGTTCGACGGAGCGGTCCCGTCCGTTCACATGCTCGCTGACGAGCGAACGTTAAAAGACGTCATGGACGACTTCATCGTCGCCTCGAACGCCGCCGACCTCATCGCGGACGGAACGCTCTCGCTTCGAACGATCGAGCAGGCTCCGGAAAACTCGCTGTTGGTAACCGAAGACCGCGTTATCGCGGTCGTCCACGCCGGTGACCGAGTCGGGGGGCTCGTCACCGACGAGGAGAGTTTCGTCGAGGATACGTACGACACCTACACGAACCGCTGGGACGACGCAGCGTCGTACAACCTTCGAACGCCACCGATTACGGACGTTCGTGAGACGCTCGCAGACGAGATCAGTCCGGATGCAGAAGACGACTTTACGGCGATCCTCAACTCGCTCGAGACCGCTCGCGGCGATGGCGACGGTCTCGACGAAGTCACGATCTCGCTGCTCGTCGCCGCGAAAAACGAAGCGTTGCTCTACGACATCAGCAAGTGGGGCGAAGACGTGGGGATCGCCTCCAAAGCGACGTTCTCGCGTACGAAGACGAAGCTCGAGGATATGGGCCTGATCGACACCGAGAAGGTTCCGATCGACGTCGGTCGACCGCGACTTCGGCTCAAAATCGGTGACGATCGCCTTCGCGAGGCTGACAACGGACAGCTCGCGACGGTTGCACAGAGCATCCTCAACTGAACTCGGCGTTCTTTCGCGTACAAATCGTTTCGACGGAGCGTACTGTCTCGATCGGAGTGAAACCGGGACGGCGCCGACTATCAACTGAGACTGGGGATGACGCAAGCCCCAAGTAAGCGCCACGCAACGAGTCGTGTATGTACGAGGCCGTCCACGCTCAGCCCGACGGAGAGAGCACGGTCGCGACGCTCGTTGAGACGGCGGCTGCGTACGGCTTCGAGGGCGTGGTCGTGCGAAATCACTCGAACGCTCGAGCGAGCTACGATGCGACCGAGCTCCGAGCGGAGCACGATATTGACATCGTTCGGGGCGTCGAGATTCGTGCGGAGAATCCACAGCACGCAAGCGGCGCAGTGGGAAACTTCCGGACCGACGAGACGATCGTCGTCGTCGAGGGCGGAACGAACGACCTGAACCGCTTCGCGGTCGAAAACGAGAAGGTCGACGTGCTCGCCCATCCGATGGCCAACGGCGGCGACGTCAATCACGTCATGGCGAAAGCCGCCGTCGAAAACGGCGTTCGACTCGAGTTCTCGCTCGCGGACGTCTTGCGAGACCACGGTGGCCACCGGGTTCGGGTCATCCAGTCGCTTCGAAAGCTCGCGGAGATCGTCGACTACTACGACGTCCCGTACGTCGTAAGCGCGGACCCGTTCTCTCACCTGGCGCTTCGCGCGCCGCGAGAGCTCCGTGCACTCGGTGATGCGATCGGCCTCTCGTCGACGTTCGTCGAGGACGGACTCGACGAGTGGGGGCGAATCGCAACCCGAAATCGTCGGATCCAGTCCGAGTCGTTCATTGAGCCCGGGGTCGAACGAGGGAGATATGAAGCGGACAATTGAGGAACACGCCGCTCGGTTCGACGAACAGGCAAGCGATTACGACGACGAGAAATCAGCGGAGTATCGCGCCTGTGCGAATCTGGTGATCGAACACGCCACGCCGGGCGACGACGATGTCGTTCTCGATCTCGGAACCGGAACCGGGGCCATCGCGCTTGCGCTTGCGCCCGACGCAGACCTCGTCGTTGGCCGCGACATCAGCGAGGGAATGATGGAAAAAGCCGAGACGAAAGCGGCGGACCGCGGGTTCGAGAACGTCGAGTTCGGGTACGGAACCTTCCGCGAGCCCGAGGTCGACCTCGAGTCGTCGGAGACGTCGGGCGTGGACATCGTCACGTCGAACTTCGCGATGCACCACCTCTCGGACGACGAGAAACGCGAGGCGATCTCGGTTATCGCGGCTCTCGGCGCGGAAAAACTCGTCCTGGGTGACATCATGTTCTTCGACGAGCCGGATTCGGATACCTCGTTTTACTCGCCGGTCGTCGACGATCCGGCGACCGTCGGTATCCTCGCCGACGCCGTCACTGACGCCGGCTTTTCGCTGACGGCCGTCGAACGGGTCCACGATCTGGTCGGAGTGCTCGTCGCTGAACGGTCCCGGCCGTCCGGAGACGAATGAAACACCTTCCGAAACACCTGCGTCCCCGGTGGCGATACCTCGTTGTCTCCCTCGAGACGTGGCCGGGAGACGCCGTCGACAGACGGTCGTTCCAGCGGGAGTGTTGGTACGCGGGACAGAACCTGCTCGGCGATCCGGGGAGTGCCCACGCCGACCTCTCGGTCGTCAGATTCGACTTCGAGAACGCGACCGGGACGGCTATCGTCAGGGTCCGTCACGGACGGACCGAACCGGCACGAGCAGCACTCGCCTGCATCGACGAAATCGACGGCGTTCCCGTCGGCGTACGCGTCGAGCGGATCAGCGGAACTATCCGTGCTGCAACGGACGAGACCACGTAGCTCGAGCAGGCTCAGGCGACGCTACGTTCCGTTTCCCTCGAGCGCTTTCGTTCGGAGCCGTTCGCCCTCTTTCGTCCCGGTTGTCAACTCGGGAACCGACGTCGGTCGGTTGTCGTCGTCGATCGCCACGTAGACGAAGTACGATTCGGTCGTCTTCTCGCGCTCTCTTGTCCGCAGGTCCTCGCGTTCGGTGACGAGCCGGACGCGAACGCTCGAGGTCCCGGCGTCGTAGACGTAGGCCGTAATGTACGCCGTATCACCGACGGGAATTGGCCGTTCGAAGTCCATACGATCGACTCGGACGGTGACGCAGGTTTCTCCGGCAAAGCGCATCGCTGACATCGCGCCGACCTCGTCCATCCACTTCATCACGTTGCCGCCGTGGGCGACCTCCAGCATGTTCGCGTGGTTGGGCTGAACCATCTCTCGGTTTTCGACCAGCGTCTCGACGAGATCGGTCATACGGCGACTTTCGGAAGGACGAAGATCAGTCTTGTCGTCGAGCCTGACTCGAGTCCCTCCCCATCTCCGGTGGCTGTCGAGTCGGGCTCGATCACCCAGTTCGATACTGGTAAAAGTCGCGGCCGAGTGTTCTGTCCTAATGAGCGATGCAGGCGACGCCGACGTACCCACGCCCCCTGAGACGCCGGAGCGCGAGCAGGGGTCGGTTCACGTTCTCGGGACGGCACACGTCTCGAAGGCGAGCGTCGACGACGTTCACGAGGCCGTCGACCGGGAACAGCCCGACGTCGTCGCCGTCGAACTCGACGAGGGTCGGTACCGCCAGATGCAGGGTGGAACCCCGGACGACATCGAGGCCAAGGACCTTCTATCGGGGAACACCGTCTTTCAGTTTCTGGCCTACTGGATGCTCTCGTACGTCCAGTCGCGTCTCGGGGAAAAATTCGATATCGAACCCGGTGCCGACATGCGAGCCGGAATCGAGGCCGCAGAGCGCAACGGAAGCGGCGTTGCCCTCGTCGACCGGGATATTCAGGTCACGATTCAGCGGTTCTGGCGGCGGTTATCGGTCGTCGAGAAACTCAAGATGGTCGGCGGACTCGCGCTCGGGATTACCGACCCCCGAACGATCGGACTTACGCTCGGTGCCGTCGCCGGTATACTGCTTGGCACCGTCGTTACCGTCTTTCTCGCGCCCTTACTCGGGCTCGAGGAGACGCTTCTCTTCGGGATCACCGCGACGACAACCCACCAGTACATCGGAGCCGTCGGCATCGGTGCCCTCGTCGGTGCCTTCGTCGGCTTGCTCTTTCTTCCCACGCTCGAGTCCACCGAGCGCTACACTGGCGGTTTTATAAACGGGTTCACGATGCGGATTCTCGCCGGCGTTGGGGTCGGTATCGCGGCCTGTCTCGCTCTGGTCGCGACCGAGACGTTCGTCGGACCGTTCTCCGCCGGACGGTTCGAGACCGCCGGGATCTACTCGATCCGCGGCGGCGCTGGCGTGATCGCCGGACTCGGACTCGGCGTTCTCGGCGGAGCGGTCCTCGGTCTGGTGCTCGACGTTCTAAGCGGTGACGTCGACGACGTCGAGGAAATCGACATCGAGGAGATGACCGACGGCGACGTCGTCGCGGCGATGATGGAGGAGTTCCGGCAGTTCAGCCCGCGCGGGGCGAACGCGCTGATCGACGAACGCGACGCCTACATCGCACACAACCTCCACGAACTCCGCCAGCAGGGCTACGACGTGTTGGCCGTCGTCGGCGCGGGACACAAAGCCGGCATCGAACGCTACCTCGAGAAGCCATCGACGCTGCCACAGATGGAGTCGCTGACCGGAACCGCCTCGGGCCGGCGCTTCTCGCCGTTGAAGATCTTCGGCTATCTGGTTATGGTCGGCTTCCTCGGCTTTTTCTTCCTGTTGATCATGGCGGGAGTCAGAAACACCTTCCTCCTCCAGCTCTTTGCGGCCTGGTTCCTGTTCAACGGGATCTTCGCGTTCACGCTTGCACGACTGGCAGGCGCACGCTGGGCCAGTGCGGGAGTCGGCGGATCGGTGGCGTGGCTGACCAGCATCAATCCGCTGTTAGCGCCGGGCTGGTTCGTCGGCTACGTCGAGCTCAAGTACCGCCCGGTGAACGTCCGTGACGTCCAGACGCTCAACGAAATCGTCGGTGACACGGAGCGACCGATCGGTGAGGCCGTCGAGGATATGTTCGACGTGCCGCTGTTTCGGCTCATCATGATCGTCGCGCTCACCAACGTCGGTAGCATGATCGGGACGTTCCTCTTCCCGTTCGTCGTCTTGCCGTGGCTCGCACCCGAGATCGGCGGCGTCGATGCGCTCATGGGCGAGTTGATCCAGGGTGCCCAAAACAGCCTCGAGCTGATTCGTTCGGTGATCGCATGAGCGTTCGCGTCGGTCGCCAGCCCGAGCCGGAACTGACGTTCAGCGACAGAGAGCTGTTCGATCTCGCTCTGGCGTGGATCACGCTGAGCGTCGCCTTCGCGCTGTTGTTCGCACCGATCCACCGGAGCGCTGGTACCGATCTCACGTTCTTCGCGACAATGGTCGGCATGAGCTTCGTGACCGTTGGCGTTGCCTTTCTGTTGCACGAACTCGCCCACAAGGTCGTCGCGATCGAGTACGGCCAGATCGCCGAGTTCCGAGCCGATTACAAGATGTTATTTCTGGCAGTCATGAGCGCCCTGATTGGGTTTCTCTTCGCCGCACCCGGCGCGGTCTACCACCGGGGACGAATCACCATAAAGGAGAACGCGATGATCGCGGTTGCCGGTCCAGTGACCAATCATCTGCTCGCACTCCTTTTCTTCCCGATGATGCTCTTCGGGGGCTACATCGGTCTGATCGGACACATGGGGGTGCTGATCAACCTCTTTCTCGCCGCGTTCAACATGATCCCCTTCGGTCCGCTCGACGGAAAGACGGTCCTCGAGTGGAACACGCCCGTCTTCGTCCTCGTCTTCGGTCTGAGCCTGCTCGTACTGGGCGGGTTCGTCTTCCTCTTCGGATTCTGGTGACCGGTTTCGAACCCGAGCGCTGGGTATTACTGTCCGCCGCTCCGCCGTCCCCGTCGCGTCGTCCGGGACCGGTGGTCTTTTGCTCGACCCACGCGGTCGTTCGCACATGACCGATTCAGCGGACGACGGACGCGAGGGCGACGGCGATCGGCTCACCTACGCCGAGTCCGGGGTCGATATCGAGGCGAGCGAAGACGCGACCGCGGCGCTGCTCGAGGCGTTCGGAAGCGACCTGCGGACGGAGTACGCCGGAGTGATCGACATCGGGAATCGGTACCTCGCGCTCGCGACGGACGGCGTCGGGACGAAGCTTCTGGTCGCAGAAGCGATCGGGGACTTCTCGACGATCGGCATCGACTGTATCGCGATGAACGTCAACGATCTCGTGGCAGCCGGCGTCGAACCGGTCGGGTTCGTCGATTATCTCGCGATCGACGAACCCGACGAAGCGCTAACGAACCAGATCGGAGAGGGACTCGCCGTCGGCCTCGAGCAAGCAGATCTGACGATGCTCGGCGGCGAGACGGCGGTGATGCCGGAAGTCGTCGAGGGATTCGATCTGGCGGGCACCTGCGTCGGTCTCGCGACCAAAGACGAGATCTTCGCGGGGAAGGCAAACGAAGGCGACGCACTCGTTGGCTTTCCGTCGAACGGGATCCACTCGAACGGGCTCACGCTCGCCCGCGAGGCGGTCACGCGAAATCACGACTACACCGACACCTTCCCGCTCGATCCCGAACGAACGATCGGGGAGGAACTGCTCCGGCCGACGCGGATCTACACTGATCTGCTCGAGTCGATGCGCGACCACGGCGTTCACGCGGCGGCACACGTTACGGGCGGCGGCCTGACGAATCTGCTCCGGATGGGTGAGTTCGAATACGTCGTCGACGATCCGTTCCCCGCACAGCCGATCTTCGAGTTCGTCCAGCAAGAAGGAAGCGTCACCGACGAGGAGATGCACCGAACGTTCAACATGGGAACCGGCTTCGTCGTTTCCCTCCCCGACGCACAGGCGGAGAAACTCGCAGCCGAAACGGACGGACGGATCATCGGACGCGTCGAAGAGGGGTCGTCGGTCGAGATACGCGGTCTCTCCCTGTCCTGACGATTCGATCGATACACGCTATGGGTTCGACCCCGTCGTCTCCTCGGATTCGGTGGCACTCACCGACTCCGCCGTATCCGCAGAACCAGTAGCACCTCGGACTGCGGTAGAAATCGTCTCGTATTCCTCGTCGCTGTAGGCGATGAACCGCACGTCTTCGAGGGAGTTCGGCTCGTATCGACCGATCTCCTCACCGATTATTTCGGCACCCGCCTCGAGGTCGAATCCGGCTACGCCACAGCCGAGTGCCGGGATCACGATCGACCGACAGCCGAGTTCGTCGGCGCGCTCGAGCGCGTTTCGGGTCGCGTCGCGAACGCTCGCCGCGGTCGCTTTCCCGTCGCCGTAGTGTGGCATGGCGGCCGCGTGAACGACGTAGTCGGCCTCGAGATCGTAGGCGTCCGTAACCGCAGCCGAACCCAGATCGACGGGACCGTTCTCCATCGCCGCGCGATTGATCTCCTCGCCTGCACCGCGTCGAAGCGCACCGGCGACGCCCGACCCCATTCGCAGGTTCGTTCCGGCCGCGTTGACGAGTGCGTCGGCGGACTGTACAGCGATGTCGCCCTGGATCACCTCGAACTCCATACGCGGATAGAGGTTCTCGAGTCAATTGAAACCTCGCGAGAGTAGCCATTGCGCGTCACTGGACAGATCGTACGACAGCCGTGCGATCAGTGCGTAAATCGGTGCGGTTGTTCCGACGGGAAGAACTCATCGGCGTGACGATACGTCGATATGACACAAATTAGGTCGACCAAAACCTTTTTAGATTTAGGGTCACCTAACTCATCGTGATGGACGCACCCGCCCGCAGGCAGGATTCCGACACCGACGACCGACTCGAGGAGCCGACAGCGATCGTAACCAGCCACGAGACGAGTCCGGGAAAGGTCGTATTCACCGAACGCGACAACACCGACGGCTGGATAGCGACCGACGTCGCGGTCGACCTCGAACCCTGAGACGGTCTATTGTAACGATTACCGGTGGGACCGCGACCCGTCTGCGGTCCCACCGGCAATGGCTTACAATAGCCCGTATGAGTCCGCGCGCGACGACTCGCGAACGCTCGCGTTCGGTGTGGACGACCTGGCGACCGCGATCACGAACTCGTTTTAGCCCTCGAGTGTGCGTCTCGACTATGGAGCGATTCCGACTCGCGCTAGCGAAGGGGTGTCTCGTGGCGATGGGTTTCTTTCTCGCCACCGGCGTCGTGACCGGCCTGCTCCCGACGTCGCTATTCGACCGGATGGTGTCTCGCTCCCTCCTCGACTACGCCTTTCTCTCGCTCACGTCGGTCCTCACGGGCGTCTACGTCGTCCAGCGTACGTCGCTCACCGAGTGTTCGGGTGATCGCTGTGCGTACGGTGGCGGTGCCGCCGGGTTTTTCGCCGTCGCCTGTCCGCACTGCAACGCGATACTGGCGTCGCTGTTCAGCGCGACGTGGCTCGCGACGTACGTCGATCCGATTCGGCCCCTGCTAGGTCTGATCGCCATCGCACTCTTTACCGTCGTGATCGCCAGCCGTCGGTCGCTGATGTCGTAATTCACGGCTGTTCACAGCCGTTCCTCTTCGCGTCGGATGTGTCGATCGACGGGAGAATCACCCCGCGTTCGCAAAAAATCGGTGTCCGTCGCGCCGTCGCAGTCGCGCTACTTCGTCGCCTCTTCGAGGACGAGGGTGTCGTCTTCGAGGTAGTGTTCGAAGTGGTGTCCGTCTTCCTCGAGCGTGACGAGGATCTCCCGGAGGATCTCCGCCGTCGCGTAATCGCCGAGGTTCTCCGCGAGTTCGATGCTGTCGCGCATCGACTCGATGATGTCGCCGTACATCTCGAGGTCGTTCTCGAACATCGTTCGGACGTCGTAGACGTCCTCGCCCTCGAACTCGACGGTCGCGCGTCGTTCCTGATTCGCCGGCCCCGAAACCGGAACGCCACCGAGCGCCTGAGCGCGCTCTGCGATGACGTCCGCTCCTCCTTCGACGTGTTCGTATGCCTCCTCTAAGAACTCGTGCAGCGGAAGGAACTCGGCTCCCTCGACGACCCAGTGGTGCTTTTTCAGCTGGTGATACAGGACGTACGAGTTCGCAAGTTCCGTGTTCAGTGCGTCGACGATCTGTTCTGCTTTCTCCTGGTCGAGTCGGAGTTCGTTCTCCTCGACGGCGTCGGCCGACTGACGGACGGTTTTCTGAGTGCTCATCGTACGACGTGAATACAGTCGCATTCCACTTAAAGCTTCGCCCTCTACGAAATGATGTTTACGTATTTGAAAAATTAATTTCCTAATTGAGAAATATTGACATCGGACGTCGTCCACCGGGTGAGTCGACCAGAACTCGAAGGGGTCGAATGCGACGTGCGTTTTCATCTCGCCTGCCACCGCGATCACCTGAACCTGGCCCGATGTGCCGGCGTCGTACTCGAGGGTTGTGCTCCCCCAACGGCCGAGATCTCGTTAAGATCTTGCTACGCATCTAGTAGGGTTTAGCTCCGCTTAACAATATCGTTAACTTCATTAGTAATCCATCACAACGAAGAGGTGGTGACTACGTATGACTGACAAGGCACGATCGACCTCTCGTCGAAAGCTTCTCGCAACCACAGGATCTCTCGCTGCGCTCGGAATCGCTGGCTGTCTCGGTGATGACGACGGTAGCGACGGAAACGGTGGTGACGATCACGACGACGACCACGATCACGACGATGACCATGACGATCATGATCACGACGATGACCATGACGATCATGATCACGACGATGACCACGACCACGATCTCGCAGTTGCTGAGTTCGAGGTCCTAGACCGCAACCACGACGAGGACGTTCTCGTCTACGTCCACGGAACGCACTGGCACCAGGATCCACTCGAGGTCCCCCACGACGATACCCTCTCGCTCGGTGCCTACGTCGAGGACGAAGACGGCAACGAGGTCGAACTCGGTGACGGAATCGAATTCACCGGTGCGGTCGTCGACGACGCGACCGAGCTCGTCGAGGTCGAGTCACACGGCGATCACGTCCACGTCCACGGCAACGAAGACGGGTTCACCGACATCGTCTTCCAGCTGATCGAGGACGGCGACGTCGTCTACGAGACGCCGGAACTCGAGACCGAGGTCGGCCATCACGACCACGACGATCACGATCACGGTGAGGTCGACGAACTCTCGATTCTGGATCGGGCCGAAGATCCACACGAGGAAGTCGCGACGTTCCACGACGGACACTGGGACGGGGAGGTACCACACGTCCACGTCGACGATAACGTCTCGCTCGGTGCGGAGTTCCTCGACGACCACGACGACGAGATTCCGATCGGAAGCTCCGAAGAGTACGAACTCGCGGTGATGCTCGCAGACGACGCCGAGGAAGGTGTCGTCGAGATCGATCCGGACGACCACTGGCACGGCGATCACGTCCACATCTACGGCAAATCCGAGGGCGAAACCGACGTCGTCTTCGCGCTCTGGCACGACGATCACGCCGACTGGGAAAGCGAACCGATCGCCGTTTCCGTCGAGGACCACTAGCGACGCTCGATCTCGAGGCGCGCGTGCTCGCTCGCTTTTCGGTTCGTCGGTTATCGAAGTCGGTTGTCGGTGGCTGTTTGTGTCTCGCTTCGTGTTACTAACACTACGCTAGCGTGTACCACGAGTTAATAAAAAACCATCATCAAGTAATAAGACTTTTATTCACGGGCCCGTAGGTACTGATATGACTCTCTCACGCCGTTCAGTACTGACGTGTGGCGGGGCCGCCCTCGTCGGCAGCAGTCTCGGAGGCTGTTTGAGCGAACCAAACGAGAGCGATCCGAACGGATCGGATGGGACGTCGAAGGGATACGCCGCGTTCTTCGCGCTGTGGGACTGGGCGAAACACGTAAGCGGTGAGGAGATGGGCTTCGAGAATCCGATCGAGGCCGGCGAGATGGGACACGGCTGGGAACCCCCCGCAGACATCCAGCGCGAAATCGCCGACTCGGACGTCTTCATCTATCTCGACACCGCCGAGTTCTCCTGGGCCCAGACGATCGCATCGGATCTCGAGATGGATTACGACGACGTCACGGTGATCGATGGGATGGCCGATCTCGAGAACGAGTTGCTCCCGATCGACAGGGAGACGGACGACGATCGCGAGCCGGCAACCGATTACGATTTCGATCCCGACTCCGTCTCGATCGGCGGGTTCGACGTGTACGACGGCCAATCCGGCGAGGAGGTCGCCTACTGGCACGGCGATCACTGGCACGGCTCCCTTCCGCCGATCCCCCTCGACGGATACGCGACCGTCGAGGGCGTTTTCGAGGACGGAGACGAGCGAGTTCTTCCACTCGGTGAGGACGAACAGTTTCGAATCGACGCGCGGATCGTCGACGGCGCAAACGAGGACGTCGTCGAAATAACGTCTCGAGGGGATCGCGTCGAGCTCCACGGTCTCGAGACCGGTCGGACGCGGATCGTGTTCGAACTGGTCGGTGACGGAGACGTCGTCTGGGATACCAGCGACGACAACATCACCACAGAAACCGTCGAGGAGTTGGACGAATCGACGGCACCGGAGTTCTACGATCCACACGTCTGGGTCGATCCGGTCATCGCACAGGACATCGTCCGAACGATCGCTGACGGTCTCGCTGACGTCGATCCGGACAACGCAACCGTCTACGAAGAACACGCAGCGACCTACACCGACCGGCTCGCGGACGTCGATCGGCAGTTCGAAGAGCTCGTTGAGGAGGCCTCGCGCGACGTTGCCGTCCTCGCCGGTCACGACTCGTTCCAGTACATAGAACACCGCTATGAGTTCGATATCCACACTCCGGTCGGTATTTCGCCCGACGCCGCCGAGACCGAGTCGGACATCTCCGAGACGATTCGGGTCGTCGACGAACACGGGATCGACACGATCCTCTACGATCCGTTCGAGACGCCCAACCCCGACGAAGACGTCCCTCAGATGGTCGAGCTCCTCCTCGAAGGTACCGACGCCGAAGAGTACGCCCCGCTTACTCCCGCAGAGGGGACAACAGCGGAGTGGAACGAGCAAAACTGGGGCTGGGTCGAACAGATGGAAGAGATCAACATTCCGTCGCTCCGACGAGCGCTCGGAGCGAGAGAATAGTGGAAGAACTAAGCGGGCCCACGTCAGAGAACGAAGTGAGTGTACAGTGACCTCGGTCGTCGACATTCGGAACGTAACGTTTGCCTACGGCGAGAAGATCGCGCTCGATGACGTCTCGCTATCGATCGAGGCGGGAGATTTCCTCGGCTTGATCGGACCCAACGGATCGGGCAAGACGACGTTGTTGCACATCATGCTCGGGTTGCTTACCCCCGACAGCGGTTCGGTCGATCTGTTCGGCCGGCCGATCGACGAGTTCGATCAGGGCGAGCGGATCGGCTACGTTTCACAGCAGGCGACCAGCGGCGGCGGCACGATGCCCGTTACCGTCCGCGAGTGTGTTCGGATGGGACGGTTCGCTCACGTCGGTCACTCGAGACTGAGCGACACCGACCGACAGATCGCAGACGAGGCCCTAGAGACCGTCGGCATCACGGGCCTCGCTGACCGTCGAATCAATCAACTCTCTGGCGGACAGCGCCAGCGTGCCTACATCGCGCGGGCGCTCGCCTCGGAAGCGGACCTCCTCGCACTGGACGAACCGACCGTCGGCGTCGACGCCGAATCGAGGGACGCGTTCTACCGGCTGCTCGATTCGCTGAACGACTCCGGGATCACGATCATCCTGATCGAACACGATATCGGCGTCGTCACGGACCGAGCGGACCAGATCGCCTGTATCAACACGAAACTGTACCACCACGGTGACACCGAATCGTTCGTCGAAAGCGACGCACTGAGCGAAGCCTACGGCGCGACGGGAACGGTCGTTCACCATCACCACTGACCGACGCGGAGCCATCGAGTACTGATACGATACTGATGAGCGGACCAAACGAACACGCAACGGAATCGACCACCGTCTCGGAACCGAACAGCCACGCGTCCGCCGATCGTTGGCGAGCGCTCGAGGTCGTCGGCGTTTCGATCGTCGGCGTTCTCGGCGCTCTAATGATCGGCGTCATCACGCTCGATTGGCTCCGACACTACCCGTCGCTCGGGAACGGTCCCGTTCTCCTGTTCGAGCAGCTTCGAATCGCAGGGATGTGGGCCGACCACTACCTGGGAACCGATGTCTTTGCCCACCCGTTCATGTGGCGTTCGATCGCCACAGGCGTGTTGATCGGAATCGTCGCACCGCTCGTCGGGACCTATCTGGTTCACCGACAGATGGCGCTCATCGGGGAAACGCTCGCACACACCGCCTTCGCCGGCGTGGCGATCGGCCTGCTGGTTATCGCGGTGACCGGATTCGAAGGATCGCTGTTGCTCGTCGCCCTCGTCGTAAGCGTCATCGGCGCGCTCGGCGTCCAGTGGCTCACGGAACGCACCAGCACGTTCGGTGACGTTCCCATCGCAATCATGTTGACCGGGAGTTTTGCGATCGGAACGTTGCTCATCAGCTGGGGGCGCGGATTCATGTCGGTCTCGATCGAGATCGAAGGGTTTCTGTTCGGGAGCCTCTCGGTCGTCAGTCCGAGCGGAGCGCGGATGATGGCCGTTCTCAGCGTCGCCGTCGTCGCCGTCGTCATCTACACGTACAAACAACTGCTGTTCATCACGTTCGACGAACAGGCGGCGCGGGTCGCACAGTTCAACGTCTCGGGCTACAACACGTTGCTCGTCGTCATGACTGCCGTCGTGGTCGTCGGCGCGATGCAGGTTCTCGGCGTGATCCTCGTCGCAGGGATGCTCGTTATCCCCGTCGCGGCCGCCACACAGATCGCACGGAGCTTCCGCGAGACGCTGTATCTCTCGATCCTGTTCGGACAGCTTTCGATCGGCGGCGGCTTCGCGTTCGCCATCAGCCAGAGCCTCCCCTCCGGCGGCTCGATTATCCTCGTCGCGATCGCCATCTACCTGGTTTCGATTTTCGTCTCGCTGCTGGCGGGTCGCTCGAGCGCTGCGATCTCGATGCACTGAGTCGACCCGTTGTGCCGGTATCCCGGCGAAACCGTCGGGCGTTCGCGGTCTCACCGGAACTGGCTCACGGCAGTCCCGACCGAGGCACACTCACACGCATCCACCCATTCGTCGGGAACAGGCCACGGTTTTAATCCGCGTCGGGGCGACCTGTCGAACGATGGGACGGCTATCCGAACTGTTCGATCCGGCGTCCGTCGGCGTCCTCGGTGCGACCGACCGGGAGGGTGCAGTGGGTCGGGCGATCGTCGAGAATCTCCGTGCGGACTTCGACGGCGACATCGTTCCGATCAATCCCTCCCGAGAGGAAGTCCTCGGGCTGGAGTGCTATGCCGACGTGACGACCGCACCGCAGATCGATCTGGCCGTCGTCGTCGTGCCGCCGCCGGCCGTCCTCGAAACGGTTCGAGAGCTCGCCGTGGCCGGAATCGAGAACGTAATCGTGATCACGGCCGGCTTCGCAGAAACGGGTGACGAGGGAGCCGAGCGCGAGCGGGAGTTGGCCGAGATCGCCGCCGAGTACGACCTGAACGTCGTCGGGCCGAATAGTCTCGGCGTCATCTCGACTGACGCCGGAATGAACGCCACGTTCGCTCCGGAGAACGCCCGCCAGGGATCGATCTCCTTTCTGAGTCAGTCGGGCGCGTTCATCACCGCCGTCCTGGAGTGGGCCAACGAGCAGGGGATCGGTTTTCGGAACGTCGTTTCGCTCGGAAACAAGACGGTGCTCGACGAGACGGACTTCGTTCGGGAGTGGGGACACGACCCGGAAACGGACGTCGGTATCGGCTACCTCGAGTCGATCGACGACGGACGGACGTTTATGGATGCGGCAGGGGAGGTGACAGCCGAAACGCCGATCGTTCTAGTCAAATCGGGACGAACCGACGCCGGTGCGCAAGCTGCGTCCTCCCATACGGGTGCGATCGCCGGCAGCGAACGCGCCTACGAGGCCGCTCTCGAACAGGCTGGCGTGATCCGCGCGACGTCGGTCCAGGAGCTCTTCGACTACGCGCGAGCGCTCTCCGGACTCACCGAACCCGAATCGGACGGCGTCGCGGTCGTGACCAACGCCGGCGGTCCTGGCGTGTTGACGACCGACGCGGTCGGTGACTCGAGACTCGAGATGGCGACGTTCACCGACGAAACGATCGGGAAGCTGACCGAGGTGCTGCCCGACGAATCCAACGTGTACAATCCGATCGACGCCGTCGGTGATGCGGACGCAGATCGCCTCGGTGACGCCCTCGAAATCGCGGTTTCGGATCCAAACGTCGGCAGCGCCGCAGTCGTCGCCGCCCCGACAGCAGTGCTCCAGTACGACGTCCTCTCCGAGACGATCATCGAAAAACGCGAGACGTCCGGAAAACCCATCGTCACCAGCCTGATGGGAGGCCAGTCCGCCCGAGCGGCCGAAGAAGTCCTGCGCGAGTTCGGAATTCCCAACTACTTCGATCCATCCCGAGCGGTCGCGGGGCTCGATGCACTCGCACGGTATCGTGACGTTCGCAGTCGAACCGTCGACGATCCGGAACGCTTCGACGTTGACCGCGAGCGCGCCCGGGAAATACTCTCTCGCGCCGCCCGCCGCGGAGACAACCGCCTCGGAGTCGAGTCGATGGAGTTGCTCGAGGCGTACGGGATTCCGACCCCGGCAGGCGAAATCGTCGACGATCCCGATCGGGCACGTGCGATGGCCGAATCGATTTCGGGCGACGTCGTCGTCAAGGTCGTCAGCCCCGATATCTCACACAAATCGGATATCGGTGGCGTGAAAGTCGGTGTGACTGATGAGCAGGTGTGCGATGCCTACGAAGACGTCGTCTCCCGAGCGCGAACCTACCAGCCCGATGCGACGATCCTCGGCGTCCAGATCCAGGAGAAACTCGACCTCGAAGGATCAACGGAGACGATCGTGGGAATGAGCCGTGATCCCCAGTTCGGACCGCTCGTGTTGTTCGGTCTCGGGGGAATCTTCGTCGAGATTCTCGAGGACACCTCAGTTCGCGTCGCCCCGGTCGACGAGGGGGCGGCTCGACAGATGATCGAGGAGATTCGAGCGACACCGCTGTTTCGGGGTGCTCGAGGGCGCGAATCCGCGGATATCGAGGCGATCAGCGAAACGATCCAGCGACTCTCACAGCTCGCGACGGACTTCCCGGCGATCCTCGAACTTGACGTCAACCCGCTCGTAGCAGGGGCCGACGGCGTACGGGCGATCGATCTCAGACTCACCGTCGACACGGAGGAGCTATGACTGACACGCAATCCGAACCGGAGCCGGAAGCGGAATCGAAAACTGAGCGAGAAGCAGAACCCGAACCGAAAACCGGGACTCGCCCGAAACCGATCCTCGTCGCCTCGCTCTCAGAGAGCACCGGAAAGACGGCGATCACGCTGGCGCTCGCCCGACTCGCTCGAGTCGACGGCCAGCGCGCCGGCTACATGAAGCCAAAGGGGACGCGCCTACAGAGCGACGTCGGCAAGACCCTCGACGAGGATCCGCTGTTGGCCCGCGAGCTGCTCGGTCTCGAGGCGGAAATCCACGATCTCGAGCCGATCGTCTACTCCCCGACGTTCGTCGAACAGGCGATCCGCGGACGGGAGAACCCCGACGAACTTCGGACGCGGGTTCGGGAAGCATACGAGACGCTTTCGGCGGATCACGACCGCATGTTTCTCGAGGGCGGCGGCGAGTACGGGATCGGCGGCATTGTCGATCTGACCGATGCCGATCTCGCGGAGCTACTCGACGCCCGCGTCGTACTCGTCGCCCCCTACGGCGTCCCCGCGGACATCGACGACGTACTCGGTGCCGTCGAGGACTTTGGCGACCGTTTCGCCGGTATCCTCTTCAACGACGTTCACGACGCGGCGTACGATCAACTCGAGACCGACGTCGTCCCCTACCTCGAGAACCGCGGCGTTCGCGTGTTCGGCGTAATTCCGAGCGAACGCCGGCTTTCGGGCGTCACGGTCGGAGAGCTTGCCGACGAACTCGGCGCGGAACTCCTGGTCGAGGCGGGAACGGACGCCTACGTCGAGCGCTTTTCGGTCGGCGCGATGGGTGCCGACAGCGCCCTGCGACGCTTCCGGCGGACGAAAGACGCGGCGGTCATCACCGGTGGCGACCGCGCCGGGATCCACACCGCTGCACTCGAGGCACCCGGCGTCCGCTGTCTGATCTTGACCGGCGGCCATCGACCCTCGGGATCGGTCCTCGGACGGGCGGCCACGAAGGATGTTCCGATTCTCTCCGTGCGAACGGACACCCTCACGGCGGTCGAACGCGCCGAGGACGTCGTCCGGAGCGGGCGCACGCGAGACGAAGAGACCGTCGATCGGATGACGGAACTTCTGGCAGATCACGCCGACGTCGAGTCGATGCTCGAGTGAACGCGACGTGGTCGACGACGAAAGCCTATCGCCACGACGAACGAGGTCGCCCTGCAGCAATGGCCGAGGTTCGATCGGCACTCTGGTCTGACCAAGAATTAAGAGCCAGCCATACGTGGGGGTAGGCATGGACGACACTCCACAGGAGATCACCTCCCTCGTCGGTCGCGAGATCTACTCGAACAACGGCGTCTTCGTCGGTGAAGTCGAAGACATACAGCTACACTTAAACGGCGAGGCCGTCACGGGACTCGCACTCGGCAACCTGAACGCCGAACTGTTTGCCGAAGAAGCGCGGACAGAACAGGGAATCATCGTTCCGTATCGCTGGGTCCGGGCCGTTGGCGACGTCATTCTCGTCAACGACGTCGTCGAGCGCGTCCGAGATCCCGACGAAGAACAGGACGAAGTGCTCGCCTAGACCGGACACCGCGGACAGCTAACTCCCGTTCGATCCTTCCGATCCGTCGACGCCCATCGCGTCGAACAACGTTCGTTTGACCGCCTCTTCTGTCAGCTCGAGTAACGTATCTCGAGTGTCCTCGGAGATTTCGATACCGGTGAAGATTCCGAGCGGAATCTCCGCGCTCGCCTGAGTCGAGTGGCCGGCCGTCTCCCCCATCTCGCCGTAGGCGTCGTCGAGGACTTTACCGATGTTGATCCGGATATCCTTCGAGCGACCGGCGAGGAAGATGGTCTCCTCGGCGATCCCGAAGACGGCGGTCGTGGTGACACCCTCGAGATTGAGGAGGTGGCTGGCGGCCTGGGTGAGCGCTTCTCGATCGCGAACCAGTCCGGCGTTCGAGACCAGGTGGCTTCCCTGAACGTCGCGATTGGTGATCGCTTCCGCAAGGACATCGAGCGTCTCCGGCGACATCGACGGCGACTCGACCTGCTCTAGCGTGTCGTGGTTTGCGAACGGGTAGAGATACGCGGCTGCGGTCAGATCCGCGGGCGTTGTATCGCGTTTGAAATCGAGCGTCTCGGCGCGGATACCGTACAGCAACGCGGTTGCGACCTCCTCGGAGACGTTCATGTCGAACTCCTGGATGTACTTCGTCATGATCGTCGACGTCGAGGAAACGTTCGGACGAATGTCGACGAACTCGGGTTCGTAATCGGCGTCCGGCTCGTTGTGATCGATGATTACGTCGACGGTCAGATCCATCTCTTCGGAGGTCGCGTGATCGACGAGCGCAACGGTGTCGTAGACAGAGTGATCTTCGAGTTCGTCCCACTGGATCAGGTCGATGCCGAGAAGGTTGACGAACGCTCGGTTTTCCTGGTGGCCCACGTCGCCCAGATAGATGATGTCCGATTCGACCCCCAGGTGATCCGCGATCGCCTGAAGTGCGGCTGCACTCGCGATCGAATCGGGGTCGGGACTATCCTGGGTGACGATCGCAAGCTCGTTCGAGGTTTCCTCGAGAAGCTGGGCCAGCTTTCCGGCGTTGTACTCGAGTTCGCCCGACTCGAGCGCACGCAGTGCGGATTCTGCGATCACCGAAGAGGGATTAATCACGATATCCGCGCCCAGCTCCTCGAGTTCGTCTCCGGAAACGGGATCGCTCGCGCGCGCAACGACGAACTGATTTTCGTTGTTCGCACGAATGTGCTCGACGGCCTGTTTGTTCGATTCGACGTCGGACGCGAGGATCAAGACGACGTCCCGATCGGCAACCAGGTCGGCGGTAGCCGGTTCGCGAATGTCGGCGCTCCGTGCGTCCAGATCCTGATCGCGAAGCGATTCGACCCGACTTTCGTCGCGGTCGACGATACGGACGTCTTTGCCCTGTTCGACCAGTTCCTCGGTGACCGCGTAGCCGACGCTTCCACAGCCAAGGATCGCATAGTCAGATATCGACGAGATCGTGACCCCCGTACTCATTGATCGTGTGGTCGGTCCGACCGCACTTAACGGTCCCGAAGATTGGTACGTCACGACAATACGGAATAACACGAATTATGACGATTCGAGAGCCCGTGGCGTTCTCTGGCATGCTCGAACCCAAGGGAAACGTATTTCACCAACCGACCAAAAGTCGTGGATGAGGGCCGGTAGCTCAGTTAGGCAGAGCGTCTGACTCTTAATCAGACGGTCGCGTGTTCAAATCGCGCCCGGCCCGTGCAACGAACTGGTGAGCGCAGCGAACAGTGAGTGAACCGGCAGGCACGATTTGAACGCAGAGAGGGCGTGCGCAACGGAGTGAGCACGTCCGACCGTGTGTTCAAATCGCGCCCGGCCCGCTTTTGCCACGAGCAATCACGCGAGGAGCAAAGTGGTTCTGCGATTTGAAGTAGACGAGTCACAGCCAGCGATAGATCTTCGATCCCTCGAGCAGTACGGCGAAAGTTAGACAATCGAAACGCGCTGCGACGGAGTGGCGCGAGTGGAGCGGCGCAGCGACAGCGCCTGAATCCACGCCGTCGACTGATCCCGAACGTGACGTCGATTCCTCGAGCGTAAAGAACGATAGGCAGCGAACGGGTCGTTAGTCGTCCTCGAGTGCGTCTGCGATTCGCTTGATCGCCCGCGTCTGATCGCGCATCTCGTCGCGAAGCTGTCGTACTTCACGAACGAGTTCCTCGTTGCTCTCCTCACCGCCGCGTCCGCCCGGACCGGGGGCACCGCCGGGGCCACCGGGACCGCCGCCCATCATGCCGCCCATCATCTGTGCGAACGGGTTTCCGCCGCCACCCATGCCGCCCGGACCGCCACCGCCGCCGCCGAACGGACTTTCCGGCGGCTCGCCCTCGCCTTCTTCGGCTCGTTTCTCTCGGATCTCCTCGACTCGATCGCGGAAGGATTTCTCCTCTCCGTCGTCGCCGTTGGATTCGTTTTCGTCCGACATACACTCGGATTCTCCATCTGCGCGGAAAAGGGTTGCCATGTTTTCGATTCACCGGAGTCGCTAGCGGAACTCGAGGCGCTCGTCGTCGGAAGACGAACGATATATTTCGATCCGACCCTATCTCACGGTATGGCCGGACACGTTCACGCGGTTCACGTCGCTCCCGTGCGGGGAGAACCCGTAGAGCGCATCGAGCGCGCAACCGCCGTCGCCGGCCGTGGACTCGAGGGTGATCGGTACTTCGCCGCCGAGGGCAGCTTCTCCGATCGGGAGGGGAGCGACCTGACGTTGATCGAAGTCGAGACGCTCGAGGCCGTCGAAGACGAGTACGGAATCGCACTCGAGTCGGGCGTCCACCGACGCAACGTGACGACGACGGGAGTGAAGCTCGACCAGTTGGTCGGGAGTCGATTCCGCCTCGGTGGCGTCCGCTGTGAGGGCGTCGAGCGCTGCGAGCCGTGTTCGTACCTGGAACGACATCTCGAGCGGGCGGGCGTCCGCGAGGCGCTCGTCCACCGCGGCGGACTTCGAGCTCGAATACTCGAAAACGGGACGATCACGCCGGGAGATCGAATCGAGATCGAATCGGGAGTACACGTGCCCGAGTGACGAACCGACGCTGCTTTCGAGAACCGAACCTCAACGATCATGACGCCGACCTCGAACAACCAGACAGACCGAGCATGAACGAACCAGGTATCCAGTCGCTGATGGACCAGGAAACGCTCGACGATCGAATCCGCCGCGGCGAGACGCCGCGGTGGGTCAGAGATCACTGGGAGTCCTTTCGGGACGGGCTCCTCGGCCGGCGAAACGGGACTCCGTTCCCGTGTTTTTTCGGCGCGGAGTCCGTCGCAAACGGAGACCCGCTGTACACCACGGTCCCCTCGATGAGCGACGCGGAGGCGCTGTTGACGCTCAGAGATCGAGTCCTCGAGTACCTCGAGGTGTATCGAGCCCACTCCGATCGGGCGTCGCTTGTCACCTTCTTCAAACCGCCGGAGACGCCGCTGTCCGAACGCGAGTATCACGAGTCGCTCTGGCACATCCTCCAGACGCTCCACCTCCACGATCCCGAACCCTGGCCCGAGGAGATTCCCACCGATCCGGACGATCCGTACTGGGAGTTCTGCCTCGGCGGCGAGCCCATGTTTCCGACCTGTCGCGCACCGTTTTACGACGCGCGAAAGAGCAGGTACTGTCCGATCGGCCTCGAGATCACGTTTCAGCCGCGAGCGCTGTTCGAACGGATGGGCGTCACCGCCGATACCGACGCGGGGGAACACGCTCGAGAGGTCATTCAGGGTCGCCTCGAAGGATACGACGGCGTCTGTCCGCACGCCGACCTCGGTGACTGGGGCGTCGAGGGCGACCGGGAGTGGTCACAGTACATGCTCTCTTCGGACGACGACCAGGCACCAGAAACGTGCCCGATCACCGTCACTCGAGAACATCCGAAACCGGCCGCGAGGATCCCGTGACCCAAACAGGCCAAGGCGACGCACGGACGAACCGTGGCGTACCAGACGACGCGGTGTTGCTCCTGATCGACTTTCAGCGGGGGTTCGACGATCCGTCGTGGGGAACGCGAAACAACCCCGACGCGGAACGACGGGCCCGACGGCTCCTAGAGCACTGGCGGGCGACCGACCGGCCGCTCGCACACGTTCGCCACGACTCCACCGAACCCGACTCGCCGCTCCGGGGAGATCGACCCGGGTTCGCGTTCATTTCGGAGACCGCGCCCGTCGAAGGCGAGCCGACGTTCGTCAAATCGGTCAACGGTGCGTTCGTCGACACCGACCTCGAGTCGTGGCTTCGATCGTCCGGCTACGAGACGCTCGTTCTCGCGGGACTGACGACCGATCACTGCGTCTCGACGACGGCGCGAATGGCCGAGAACCGCGGCTTCGACGTGATCGTCGTCGCGGATGCGACCGCGACCTTCGACCGGACGTTCGACGGCGAGCGGTTCGACCCGGAGACCGTTCACCGAACCGCACTGGCCCACCTCGAGGGTGAGTTCGCGACGGTCGCGGAGACGGACTCGATCGTTGACGGCTGACAGGTACCCCAAACGGGAACCCCATCGGCGTGGGAGGTGGGCGTATGACCGATGAGGGTTCGGACAGACCGGCGATCGTCAGCGAGGGACGGTACAGCATTGTGGATGCGAGCGCGGGCGAGCCAACCGATTTCTGGCTGGTCAGAGCGGACACCGAAAGCCGCGATTCGGGAGGGGTGGAAGTCGACGTCGCTCACCGCGTTCCGATCGACGACACGGAAATCGACGATCTCGATTCCACGATCTCTCGGTTTCGGAACACCCGAAGCGACACGACAGACGGCACAGATCAGGTCGAACTCGAGTGCCACGAGTGTGGCAAGCGCTGGACGTACACCGGCTCCGACGACCACGCGGCGTGTCCGAACTGCGAAACCGAGGTCCCCGTGAAGGGGATCGGACCCTGAGTCCCCGTCGAGATGTCGTCCTCGAAAACCCCGCATCGTGGACCGAGCCGAGGACACGGAGAACCGTCTCAGCCGAAGGAACCGAGCGACGACTGGAGGTTTCGGTCCGTCTCACCCGTCTCGAGTTCGTAGCCGACGAGATCGCGCATGTCGACGGCGTAGGTCGTCCCGCCGTTCTCGAGGACCAGCAGCCGCCCCTTCAGGCCGACGACGATTCCCGTCGCGATCGTCTCGCGAACGGGTCGGGTCTCGACGTCGAAGCCGTACTCGAGATCGAACCGGTCGATCACGTCGAACGACGTCAGGACGTCTAGCCAGGCGTCCTCGTCGACCCGACTGGCGAGCGAAGCGACTTTCGCGTCCGTTCGAACGCGGTCGACGAGCCGCCTTGCGATCTCGGCTTCGATCTGGCGGGCGATCCGGCCGTTCGAAACGGTGTGGACGTGAGCCGCACGGTCTGCACCCTGTTCGCGAAGACGGGTCTCGAGCCGCCGGCGTCGGGTGACGCCGACCTTGAACGTTTCGGGGGCGAACGCCGCGAGGTAGACCGCGTGTTCTTCGTAGCAGTCCATCTCGTCTTTCAGACAGGTTCCCGTACAGCGGGCACAGACCCAGGTGCTGGTATGAAAGTCACAGTACGGTGCGGCCGAGCGTTCGCAAGCGAGGTGCGTCCCGTCGTCGATCACGCCCGCACAGCGACGCGAGCCGAGGGCGTACGTGAGTCGGTCGCCGGGCTCTATCACCCGTCGTTCGATCGACCCGCCGTTGCTCACGAGAAGCGCCGACCCGCGTCCGCTCGGTTCGTACCCGACCAGTTGCACGCCTCCGGGTTGGACGCGGCCGCCGATATACTGTTCGTCTCGAGGCGGATCCAACCAAGAGATATGTCCGCCGGGCCGAAGCCGACCGCATGACGCTCGAGGGAACGCTCGAACCGACGGTCTCGATCGGCGGTGGGGGTACCCCTGCCGTGGAGTTCGCGTTCTCCGATGGGCGCGCGTTCGCTCAGGTGCTCGGCTCCGAGCGCCTCGATACCGACGACGTCGCGACGTACGACGGGAGCTGGACCGATGCACAGCCGGGCCAGTACACCGCCGTCGCTGAGCTGCTCGCACGAGAGACGTCCTGCGAGGCGCGCGCGGAGATAACCGTTCCACAGAACGGGTGAGCGGATCGAGAGACGACGAGTCCGACCCCGATCGCTGGGCGGATGGCGGTGACGACCACCGACAGCGAAGTCCCTAAATCGCTTCCAGCCTAACGACGAGCCATGCAAGCGCTGGTCATCGCGGCACACGGATCTCACCTGAATCCGAACGCTTCGGATCCGACGTACGCTCACGCGGACGCCATCCGAGAGACGGGCGCGTTCGACGAGGTTCGTGAGGCGTTCTGGAAAGAAGAACCACACTTTCGCGAGGTTATCCGAACCCTCGAGTCCGAATCGGTGTTCGTCGTTCCGCTGTTCATCAGCGAGGGCTATTTCACCGAGCAGGTCATCCCGCGCGAACTTCGACTCGAGGAGTGGGATCCGGCGCTGTGGGACTCGAACGGAACCGACGCCTCCCAGGCGACGCTCGAGGCGACCGACGTCGGAAAAACGATCCACTACTGCGGCCCGGTTGGAACGCACGATGCGATGACGGACGTGATCGTCGGACGAGCCGAAACCGTCACGGATGATCCGAGCGTGGGCGAGGGATTCGGCCTGGCGGTCGTCGGCCACGGTACCGAACGCAACGAGAACTCCGCGAAGGCGATCGAGTACCACGCGGGCCGGATTCGAGAGCGCGAACGCTTCGACGAGGTGAACGCCCTGTTCATGGACGAACCGCCCGAAGTCGACGACGTCACGGACTACTTCGAGAGCGAGGACGTCGTCGTCGTCCCGCTGTTCGTCGCTGACGGCTACCACACGCAAGAGGACATCCCCGAAGACATGGGCCTGACGGCGGATTATCGACGCGGGTGGGACGTCCCGGCAGAGGTCGACGGCCACCGCATCTGGTACGCCGGTGCCGTCGGGACCGAAGGGTTGATGGCCGACGTGATCCTCGAGCGGGCGGCCGACGCCGGGGCCGACATAGACGAGGCGATCGCAGCCGTCCGCGCGGCGACGACGGCCACCGGCGATGGTGGCGTGAATTCGGACGCGAGTACCGGAGCGGGTGACTGATCGTGACGGTGTCGAGGACACACGTCGAGTCGCTGCTCGAGCGCGCCGACGATGGAGTCGCGCTCGATGGATTCCGTCTCGAGCGATCCGAAGACGGCGACGGGCGATACGTTCTCGAGACGCCGGATCAGCGACGACCGTCGCTCGACGAATCCGCACTCGAAGGAGCACTCGAGTCGACAGCGGAGTACGTCACGAACTGGTCCTACTGGCAGGAAACGGTCGGCGGCGAGGGGACCGCCCGGCGTGCGTTTCTCCGGTGGTGTGAACGGGCACCGGTTGGGGAAACCGAACCGACGGCCGCCGGAAACGGAGACCGAGGAATCACGGAACGGGGGACGGCGGAGACCGAACCGATCCGCTCGCTCCCGGAGCGCTACGACGCAATCAGAACCGGCATCAGTCGCGAGTGGGGACAGCTTTCCATCACCGTGAGCTTCGACGACGGCGACGACCGTCGCGGGGGGCGCGTCTACGAACTTCGACACGTCGACGACGACGGGGCTCAGCGCGAGGATCTCGAGGCGCTGGACGAGCCTCGAGACGCACGCGATATCGCGACTACCGACGAGAACGGGCGCTATCGACCGCTGAAGACCGCGCCGACGCTCGAGTCGGGCTGGGTCTTTGCCGACCTCGCGGGCGACGACCTCGTCGAGGCCGTCGACTTTCTGTATCCGGCGACGATCGCGAACTGGCACCGCGAGCGACGGGGTAATCTGGACGTCGACCACTGGCTCGAGACCGCCGAGCGCCAGACGGGGATCTACGACGTGGTCGACGAACTACCCCGCGAGGCCGTCGAGTGGATGGCTGAAGCCTGCTGTGTCGACTCGCAGTGTCTGCGCCGTCGAGAGTGGGAGTACGAGGAGGATGCCGAACTCGACGTCGACGGTGGCGACGGCCAGTTCCCCTGTCGCGAGCCGTGTTCGCTCGTGATCGCCGCAGCCCGGAAGTGGACGATCCTCGAATCGGAGGACGAACGGACCTACGAACTCGAGTTGACCACGAGCGAGTTCAATCAGCTGACCGAGCTGATCGATGCGGTCGCGGAGGGACGAACCGACGAGGTTCGCGAGGCGGACGTCTACGACGGTGCGAACCGGTATCGGGCGCGGTACCTCCGAGCGAAGCGCTTCGACGACGGCGCGCTCACGGCGCGGTCGTCCGACGAGGAGTGAACCGCTTCGGCGCTAGTACAACAGCAACCACAGTGCAACGAGTACGCCGGCACCGACGATGGCGAGTCCGATCAGCGCCATCAGGCCGCCGATCGTCGCCGCGGTGATCGTCGCGATAGCGACCGCGATCGCGCCCAGTGCGAGGACGGCGATCGCTGACGTATCGAGGACGAGGCGGGAGAACAGTTGTTCGAAGGGGCTCGGTTCGGGCGTTGGTCGCGACGGTTTCGAAAGTGACCGATCGACGTCGATCCCGGTGTCTGGTGCGGGCGTAACCGTCAGATCGATCGTCAGGGATTCCGCGCCGTAGCCCGTCACAATTTCGAGTTGTCCGTCGACGGGCTCGTCGATTCGAGCCGAGTCGATCTCGACCGGAACGCCCGTTTCGACTCCCGGCTCGAGGTAGTAGTTCGACTGGTCGATCGAGACGATCCGATCGAGATCTCCCAGAATCCGGCAGTGAACGTGTGCTGGCCGTTCGTAACCCTGTAGATCGAGCGTGAACGTCCGATGAGTCTCTATCGACTCGGTCTCAGCTTCGAGCGAGTCGGTGGTGCCGCGGTTGACGTACACGGTGATCTGGGTCCCGGACACGGTCGATCTGGCCGATCAGGCCGGTGTTTCCTCGCGCATGTCGGGTGGCAGCAGGTTGGGAATTCCGTCTTCGATCCGGTATCGCTCGCCACATTCGACACAGACAAGCGTGCCGGCCACGATCTCATCGCCGTTCTCGCCGTATTCGGCGTCCTCGAGCTCGAGTTCGTGTTTGTCCATCGGACAGCGCAAGATATCCAGCAGCGACTCCTTCATAGTACGTAGGGAGAGCGCCTCCAGCAAAAGGTTTCGGGAACGAAACGATTCGGTCCGGTTTCGTGGCTCGCCGGACGCTCACAGCGGGATCGGCACCCACTCGAGGTACTGAAGTACCGGCGTCGGATCGAACAGCGGATCGTGCAGGATGAGCCAGTCGAGCAAGACGAGACCGGCACCGTGGGCGATGACGGAGGGGAGAATCGAGTTCGATTTGTAATCGACTGCGCCGAAGAGGACGTCGGTCGGTCCGGAGAGCAGGAATTCGATCGGGGGCTTCGAAGCGTGGTGAATCATGTAGACGATCGGGCTGATGAACACCGCCTTGAAGCCGATCTCCTTGATACCGACACAGAGCAGCCCCCGATAGTAGGTTTCGGTCGCCAGCGCGAGCAAGAACAGTTGTGCGGCGTGTGGCACGAACTCGCCCAGTGCGGCCGAGGTGTACCACATCGGATAGAACTCCCGAATCGTCGGGAGCGTCGAGCCGACGAGATAAAACGGGAGAACGAACAACGACAGCAAGACTGCGTTTCGGACGGCAACGCGGTTGATATTCCATCCGATGTGTCGGCCGTGAGTGAGTCCCAGCGCGAGCGGCCCGCCGATCAGGAGAATGCCGTCGACGACGATCCGCTCGTCCAGGTCGCCCGGAACGAAGTACATCCAGAGGAGCGTCAGTACTGCGCCGGTCAGCAGGGACTTCTGGACCCAGGAGAGTCGGTCGAACTGGCCGCGAATCCGGCGTTCGATCCGCGTTTCGTCCTCGGTCGCCACGGGTGGTTACTCGTCCGCTGTCGGAATCGGACCCGTCCCGATAACCGCGCGAACACAGCCCTCGAACTCCTGACTGCGCTGGAAGTACGTCTCGTCGACATCCTCGAGAATCGACGACAGCGGTGTGGGACCATCGGGCGTCCGAACGACGCTCTCTCCCTCGAGGCGGTCGATCTCGCTTTTCTCTTTCGGCCAGGTCAGTCGCGAAGTCACGCGGGCGAGGGGCGCGCCCTCGACGGGGGTGTGCTCTCCGAGTGAGACGGCAGGTTCCTCGTCCTCGTCGTCGCTCATACGACTGGGTTCGTGAGCGCGTCGATTCAAGGTTTCGCTTCTGACGGATCCTGATCGTCCGCTCTGGTACGGAACGATCGATCGGAGCGAACTCGAGTCGGTCCAGCGCGTCTCTGGACGGGCACCCAGGACGGGTGAATATCCGGAAGTATATTGCCACCAATTCCGCCCGATCAGCCGTGAAATATCGGGGAGGTTGACGATCGATCTCTCCGGAAATTGATCGGTGTCTGACGTACTGCTTTTGTGAGAGGAGTTCGAATGCCTACGCATGACAAGCCTGACGGACGTCTACGAGGGGAGCACCGGGGAGATGCGTGATCCCCGACGGCTGTACGCGGGGACGGCGCTCGTCCTGTTCGGCGCAATCCTTGCGGTTGTGGCCGTCCTCATGGCGGCGACCGACCTCTTTAGCGGATTCGTCACCGCGCTCTCCTGGGAGATGGCACCACAGTACGCGTCCGTCCGTATCGCCGGCGGACTCGCCGGGTTGGGCGTTCCAGCAGCGCTCGTCGGCGTCTTCATCGTTTTGCCCGCGAACCGACGCGTCAAGGCCGCAGCCGCGATCAGCGCGAGCCTCTGTCTGTTCGGTGTCGTCCTGTTCTGGCACGCCTATCCCTACCACTGGAACGGCGTCGGAGAGGATCTGACGTTTCAGGTTTCGGTTGTCTATCTGCTCGGACTCTTTACCGCGGTCTGGTGTCTGTTCACCGCCGTCGTCAACTTCAAGACGCGAAACGACCCCGGTGGAATGCTCGAGATGAACGTCACGCGTCACAATCAGACGATCCTCGAGGTTTCCGACGAAGACCGCGAGTCGAGTCAGTTCGGCGGAGTCGGGTTCCTGGGCGGAACGCCCGACGGTGAGGTCGAAACGCAGACCAACGCGCCCGGTGCTGGAACAGGCGACGAAAAAGCGACGACTGACTCGGAGGGGCGGTCCTCCGGTGACCCAGAACCCGCTCGATCGTCCGATCCGACAACCGCGGACGAAGACGGGGGGACGATCCTGTCTTCGGGATCGAAAACGGGACCCGATCGTTCGAACGGGCCGACGAAACCGCGCCGCGGACTCGGTGGCGTCCCATCGAGCGATGGTGGCTCTGCTGCGTCGGACGTCTCCTCACCCCTCGATGAGGCACCGACCGGCGAAAACGGAGCGGAGATCGTCGAATCAGCGGCTTCCGGGCCGAATCCCGACGAACCGACCGATCGATACTGCGGAAACTGTCGTCACTTCGAGTACGTTCGATCGACCTCCGGCATGGTTCCGTACTGTGGGTATCACGAGCAGGCGATGGACAATATGGACGCCTGCGAGGAGTGGATGCCGAACCGACGATAAGAGCCGCCGTCCGAACGGCGATATTCTGGCCTGAACTGACCGGTGAAACCACCGGCGTTCGGGCGGTTTTCATTCCTCATACGAATTACTATAAATCATTGCCGGCGCACCCGCCGCCCGGGTCGCGGGTGCGCCGGTAAATCGTTACAGTAATCCGTATCAGTGGACGGCCGATACGGACCGTTGTAAGCCGTTTCCGATAGGACCGCAGACGGATCGCGGTCCCAGCGGTAAATCGTTACAATAGATCGTCTGAAAGGGGATGGCTAGATTCCGATCGTTTGTCGTCCGAGTTCGAAGCCCCACTGTGGAACCTCGTAGACGATCGCTGCGGCGAGGGCTAGCTCACCAGCCGTGACGATCACCGTCACGACGGTTGCGTATTTGCTGCTCACTGCGACCCCCGTCGGCAGACTGTACTCCGTCGAGGACAGCGGATAAAACAACGCGATCCCTCGTCTGCTGCCCGCGACGTCCAGCACGTAGTGCGTGAGTACGCCGATCCAGACGTACTCGAGGTTGCCCGCGAACGCGTACGGGTAGGCGACGAACGCACCCAGGACCGCCAGATTGTGTAGCGTCTTCCGGTGTTTTCCGAACGCCGTGTCGACGTCCGGAAACAGCGCACCGAGAGTCACCGGAACGGCGATCATCACTATCGATTCGATCGTCGCCTGTGCCTGTGAGAGTTGCGTTGCCGGCTCGAGTAGGTATCCCAGTCCGATACTCAACAACACGGCGTTCAGGACGTGTCCCTTCTTGTTCATTCACACCCTACTCGGAAACCGACCGCCGAATAGCTTTCTCTCGAGACCGTCAGTTACGCCTTCATTTTCTCGCGATCCTCGATCGATTCGAGCAGGTCCTCGAGCGCCCGATCGGCGGTTTTCGCCCGAACCGCCGCGCGATCGCCGTCGAACTCGTAGCGGGCGGTCGTGGCGAACGAAGATTCGCTGTCCCAGGGGCCGGCGTATGCGATGCCGATGTAGACGGTTCCGACGGGGGTTTCGTCCGTCCCGCCGGTCGGGCCGGCGACTCCGGTCGTCGAAACACCCCAGGAGACGTCGGTGACGTCGCGGACTCCACGCGCCATCTCGCGTGCGACGGGTGCGGAGACGGCACCGTGTTCGTCGAGCGCCTCGCGACTGACCCCGAGGAGACGTCGTTTTGCGCCGTAGGCGTAGGTCGTCAGTCCGGCCTCGAAGTACTCGCTCGCGCCCGGAACGGCGGTGATCGCCGCACCGATCAATCCCCCGGTACAGGACTCGGCAACGGCGAGCGTCTCGTCGGTCGCTCGCAAGGCGTCCGCGACCGCCATCGGGAGCCCCCGGTCGATGTCGTCGTTCATGATCGCACCGACGGGCGGGACCACCGTGAAACCAGCGCCGGCCGAGGCCGAATCGAACGAAAAGAACGACGTGTTGCGACTCCTCACTCTCGAGCATGGAGTACGAGACGCCGCTGTTCTTTCGCGTCATCGAGTACGCCTCGCGCGCTGATCGCGACGTCATCGATATGGTGAGCGGCAAGCCGGACTGGGAACCACCGTCGGCGGTTCGGGACGGGCTCTCGGAGTACGCAACCCACCCCTCGGACGCGTTTCAGTATCCGCCCAGCGAGGGACTCTTCGAGTTGCGCGAGGAGATCGCGAGGCGACGGGGCGTCGACACCGAGCACGTCGTCGTCACCAACGGCGCTGCTGAGGCGAACTACCTCGCGATGGCGTGTGCACTCGAGCGCGACCGGGGCGACGAAATCCTGCTCACCGATCCGGTGTATCCCTATTATCCCGGGAAGACGACGATGCTCGGAGGGACGCAATCGTTCGTCCCGACTGACGCGACGGGACAGCTCGATCCGGCAGCCGTTCGCGCGGCCGCGAGCGACGAGACCGCGGCGATCGTCGTCAACTCACCGAACAATCCGACCGGTGCGGTCTATCCGGCGGAGACGATCCACTCGCTGGTCGCGATCGCGGAGGAGTACGACGCGATCCTCATCAGCGACGAGGTGTACGACCGCTACGATCTGTCCGGGGAGTTCGAAAGCGCCCTCGCAGCGAAGTCGAATCATCGAGTCGTCACGAACGCGTTTTCGAAGTCGATGGCGATAACCGGCTTTCGCGTCGGCTACGCGATTTTCCCGCCGAAGCTCGCGGCGAGCGCCAAGAGCCGACACATGCTGGTCAACGTCACCGCCAGCAGACCCGCACAGTACGCGGCGTTAAACGCACTCCGTGAGACCGACCCGGAGTACTACGATGGAAATCGCGCGCTGCTCCGCGAGCGCGTCGAAACGTTTACCGATGCTCTCGAGGCCGCGGGTGCGTCGTACACGACGCCGATGGGGTCGTTCTACGTGATGGCCCGCTTCGAAGAGTATCCCGGCACCCTCGAGAACGTCTTCCGGCTGATCGACGAGGCCGGCGTCGCGGGGATGCCCGGCGAGGCGTTCGGTGACTCGCGAGCGGCCTGGGTTCGGTTCGCGCTCGTCACCCCCCGCGTCGAAGCGGCGGCCGAGCGACTGGCGGCCTTCTTCGAGTGAGGGGGATCGCTGTCGCTGGGTGGCGGTACAACCGGAGATGTAGCCCGGAGCAGCAATCCGTCTGTCCTCTACCGCAGCGATCCGTCCCAGGAACACTCGACGCAGGTGAACAGCCCTGCGCCGTTGACCGTCGCTTCGCCACAGGCCGGACACGAGAGCCGCCCGGCAACGCCGGTCGTGTCGCACGCACGATCGGATCGGAGAACGCCGTTGGCGGACGGGGACGGAAGTTCGCTCGCGGTCTCGTCGATACGGTACGGAAACGGTTCGAGTACGTCGGTCGTACAAGCACTCGAGGAGGGATCCGTCGAGGGAGTCGCACCCGAATCGGTGAGCGGATCCGATCCGGTGTCGGTCGAATTCGTCGTGCTCGCACGTGGAGTCAGGTTCGCGGTCATGGGTGGTTCGCAGGCGGGTGATCGGACGGAATTCACACCACCCGCCGTTCGCATCGATCGACAACGAACTCGCATATAATGCTAGGCGTTATATGATAATACTGACCAGGGGTATCTCGATATTGTTTGTATAATATAATGGCGTTTGAGGACGACTCCGATCAAGGTTTGAGATCGGTTCCGATCGCCGTTTCGGGACCGCGCCGATCGAGAGTGAGGACAGTTTTGATCGGCGAGACGACGACCGTCTCGCCGGTCGGCGGTTGAAGACGGACGGAGACGGACCGACGAATACTCGTGTCAGCGGTGGATATCGACGGGTATGAGCGGGATCGACGTCGAGCCGGTCGAAGAGGAGGACCGAACCGAGGCGACCCACGACGACGGCGCACACGCGATCGAGGTGACGCCGACGGACGACGTCGGCTCCGCGAGCGACCGCGAGACGATCGAGGTCGAGCCCTCCGACGAGCCACTCGAGGGACCGGAGTACGTCCTCTACGGAGGAAAGGGTGGGGTCGGAAAGACGACGATGGCGGCCGCGACGGCGCTCGACAGCGCCCGCGGCGGTACGCGGACGCTGGTCGTCTCGACTGATCCTGCCCACTCGCTTTCGGATACCTTCGAGACGGACGTTCCGGCGGAGCCCGGTCGAATCCGCGACGACGTTCCCCTTTTCGGGGTGGAGATCGATCCCGAAGCCGCCATCGAGAGCGGGAAGGCGACGTTTCCCGGGACCGGAGCGGGCTCCGACGCGGGTGAAGGGGCGGCTTTCGACAGCGACACCGGCATCGGTGGCGGGGCTGGCGATCTCGGCGGACTCGGAGAGATGCTCGGGGGCGAAAACCCCATGGACGCCCTCTTCGGCGGAGCGATGCCCGGTGCCGACGAGGCGGCGGCGATGCAGCTCCTGCTCGAGTACCTCGACGATCCGCGCTTCGAGCGCGTCGTGGTCGATACGGCACCCACCGGTCACACGTTGCGGCTCCTCCAGTTGCCCGAACTGATGGACAGCATGATGGGACGACTGCTCCAGTTCCGCCAGCGGATCGGCGGTCTGTTCGACCAGATGAAGGGCATGTTCGGTGACGACGTTCCCGAACAGGCGGGCGGAATGGAGGACCTGGAGGCGCTTCGAGAGCGAATCGAGCGCCTTCGGGCAGCTCTTCGAGATCCCGAACGGACGGATTTCCGGATCGTCATGGTTCCCGAGGAGATGAGCGTCTTCGAGTCAAAGCGCCTCCGCCAGCAACTCGAGGAGTTCGACATCCCGGTGGACACCGTCGTCGTCAACCGCGTCATGGAACCGCTTTCGGACGTCACCGAGGACGTCACCGGCGAGTTCCTCCGGCCGAACCTCGAGGACTGTGCGTTCTGCCAGCGCCGCTGGGACGTCCAGCAACAGGCGCTCTCGGAGGCCCAGGAGCTGTTTCGAGGGACGGACGTCCGTCGCGTGCCGCTGCTGGCCGAGGAAGTTCGCGGCGAGGGTATGCTCGAGGTCGTCGCGGCCTGTCTGCGGTAACGCTCCGGTCACGAACCACTCACGAAACCAGCGGAGGGACGGATGGTTCGCCGGTGGCGTATCATACGGATTACTGTAACGATTTACCGGCGCACCCGCCGTCCGGGTCGCGGGTGCGCCGGCAATGATTTACAGTAAACCGTATCAGTGGTTCCTCGCACGGTCGTCGATCAGGACTCGTACTCCGCCCAGACGTACCGCGTCGCGAGGCTTCGATGCGGCCGCCAGGGTCTGGCGATTTCGCGCATCTCCGCTCGAGTCAGTTCCTGTCCGTCGTTGTATAGGGTCTCGATCCCGCGCCGGACGGCGAGGTCACCGAGCGGGAGGACGTCCGGCCGCTGAAGGACGAAGATGAGGTACATTCGGGCCGTCCACGGGCCGACGCCCGCGATCCGCGTCAGCTCCGCTCGCACCTCGTCGTCGGCGTGGTCGGCCAGCCCCGAACGCGTCAGGTCTCGCTCGAGAAACGCTCGAGCGGCGTTTCGGACGAAGTCGACTTTCGTTCGCGAGAGACCGGCGTCCCGGAGGTCGTCGCTGGAGGCCGTAAGTACCGCGTCGGGCGTGACCTCATCGTCGAGGACCGAAAACACGCGGTCGCGGACCGCGGCCGCGCTCGCGCTCGATAACTGCTGGTTGATGATCGACACGCAGAGGCGCTTGAACTCGTTTTCGGCGGGCTCGAGCGGATCGAGGTCGTGGCGGTCCATCACGGCGGCAAGTACGGGGTCCGATCCGAGCACGGACGCTCCGTCCTGACTCGTCTCGGTGTCGGGTTCGACCATCGTTCGAACGGAAGTACGGGCGACGGACCAAAAGGATCGTGGTCGACCGAGACGGAGATCCGATTCGATCGCGAGCGAGTCGCCGTCGAGGACGCTGGCGGTCGCTTCGAAATCAAAGTTGCTATGTGCCCCTCGCCCCGTCGAATGGACATAGAATGGTACGTGCCAGCGTCATCGGATGTGGAAACATGGGGAGTGCCCTCGTTCGAGGGCTTTCGCGGACCGGCAAACACACGATTACGGCGTACGATATCGATCCGGACGCGCTCGCGGCGGTCGAGGATCACTGCGCGGAGACGACGACCGATATCGAGCGTGCGACCGAACCCGATCTCGTCATCGTCGCCGTCAAACCCGATCTCGTCGCCGTCGTTCTCGAGGATCTCGACCTCTCGTCGGACCAGACGCTCGTCTCTATCGCCGCCGGCGTTCCGACGGAGTTCATAGAGGACCGAACGGACGCGACGGTCGTTCGAATCATGCCGAACCTGGCCGCCGAGACCGGCGACATGGCGGCCGCGGTGACCGGATCGGAGATCCCCGACGAGGTCAGGGCGCTCCTCGACGACGTGGGCGAGTACGTCGAGATCGACGAGGCCCGGATGGACATCGCGACGGCGGTCAACGGCAGCGGTCCGGCGTTCGTGTTCTATCTCATCGGCGCGATGAAAGGTGCCGGGGTCGACGCCGGACTCGAGGCCGATCAGGCCGAAACGCTCGCGGCACAGACGTTCAAGGGCGCAGCGGAGACGATTCTCCGGTCGGAAGAGTCGATCGAGGATCTGATCGACGCCGTCTGCTCGCCCAAGGGGACGACGATCGAGGGCATGGAGGTCCTCTGGGACAGCGCCGTCGAAGCGGAGGTCGGAGACGCGGTCGCCGCGGCCGAACGTCGCTCGAGAGAACTCGCGACGGAGTTTACGGATGAGTAATACGGCCGAACCCGGTGCCGTCGAGGCGGCGAGACGGCTCGCGATGGACGCCGAGCGGGTCGTCGTCAAGGCTGGAACGAACTCGCTGACCGACGAGGAGTCGAACCTCGACAACGAGAAGCTGGATAAGCTCGTCGACGACGTCGTCTCCCTGCTCGACCAGGACAGGGACGTTCTGTTCGTCTCCTCGGGCGCGGTCGGAGCCGGGACGGGTCGGGTCGGCTACACCGACGATACGGTCGAAGCCTCACAGGCGCTGTCGACCGTCGGCCAGTCCCACCTCATGCACCGGTATACGGAGAGTTTCGGGCGATACGACCGGAAAGTCGCCCAGATACTGCTGACGCAAAACGATCTGGACAACCCGGATCGGTTCACCAACTTCAAAAACACGGTCGAGACGCTGCTCGAGTGGGGTATCGTTCCGATCATCAACGAAAACGACGCCGTCGCCACCGAGGAGATCCGCATTGGCGACAACGACATGCTCTCGTCGTCCGTCGCGATCGGCGTCGACAGCGATCTGCTCGTGACGCTGACCGACGTCGGCGGCGTCTATACGAGCAATCCGAAAGAGGACCCCGACGCGGAGCGAATCGAGGCCGTCGGACGCAACTACGCGGACGTCCAGACGCTGGTCGATCGGAGCTCGTCGGCCAGTTTCGGCGGCATCCAGACGAAGGTGTCCGGCGCGCGAACCGTAAGCGAACACGGAATTCCGGCCGTCATCGCGAAGTCGACCGAAGCGGACGTCCTCGAGAAGATCGTTGCTGGCAAGGCAGTCGGGACACTATTCGTACCACCCAACGGATCAACCGATGACTGAGAAATCCACCGAATCCAAGGTCGAAGAGGCACAGACCGCCGCCCTGGAGCTTGCGAAGTACTCCAACGACGAGCGTTCGCGCGCGATCCGCTCGATCGCCGATGCGATCGACGCCCGCCGCGACGAGATCATCGCGGCGAACGCGACGGACGTCGAGGAGGCGGAGCGACTCCTCGAGGCCGGCGAGTACAGTCGGGCGCTCGTCGACCGGCTGAAGCTCTCGCCGTCGAAACTCGAGAGTATCACGGACATGGTCCGAAGCGTGGCCGGTCAGGACGACCCCCTGGGGAAGACCCAGACCGCGCGACGGCTCGACGATGATCTCGAACTCTACAAACAGACGGTTCCGATCGGCGTCATCGGAACGATCTTCGAGTCGCGTCCGGACGCGCTCGTCCAGATCGCAGCTCTCGCGCTCAAGTCGGGCAACGCGGTCATCTTAAAAGGGGGGAGCGAGGCGAGCGAGTCGAACAGGGTCCTGTTCGAGATCATCCGGGAGGCGACGAGCGAAGCGCCGGCGGGCTGGGCCCAGCTCGTCGAGGCCCGAGCGGACGTCGACGCGTTGCTCGAGATGGACGACTCGATCGATCTGGTCATGCCGCGCGGTAGCTCCGCGTTCGTCAGCTACATTCAGGACAACACGAGCATCCCCGTCCTCGGCCACACGGAGGGAGTCTGTCACGTCTACGTCGACAGCGAGGCGGATCTCGAGATGGCGACGGAGATCGCCTACGACGCGAAGGTGCAGTATCCCGCGGTGTGTAATGCGGTCGAGACTCTGCTGGTCCACGAGGAGGTCGCGGAAGCGTTCCTCCCTGCGACGATCGACCGGTACGCTGAGGCGGGCGTCGAACTCCGGGGCGACGACGCCTCGCGGACGATCGTCGACATCGACGCGGCGACCGAGGAGGACTGGGCGACCGAGTACGGCGATCTGATCCTCTCGATAACCGTCGTCGACTCGCTCGAGGCGGCGCTCTCTCACGTCAACGCCTACGGCTCGAAGCACACGGAGTCGATCGTCACGGAGGATTCGGATCGGGCGGCGACGTTCATGCGGAGTCTCGACTCCGCGAGCGTCTTTCACAACGCCTCGACCCGGTTCAGCGACGGCTACCGCTTCGGTCTCGGTGCGGAGGTCGGCATCAGCACCGGCAAAATCCACGCCCGCGGCCCCGTCGGTCTCGAGGGGCTGACGACCTACCAGTACTACCTCGAGGGCGACGGGCAGGTCGTCGGAACGTATGCGGGCGCGGACGCCAAGGAATTCGTTCACGAGGACTTCGACGGCTCGTGGACGCCCGGCTCGCGCTCTCGGTGAACCGTCTTCGAAAATCGAGTTTCGTTACTCCTCTTCTTCCGGCGTGTCGGACGCGTCGCGGTCGGTTCGTCGGCTGACGTCGACCCGGTAGTTTTCGAGGATGTCCCGACCGAGCAGGACGGGGTAGTCCATGTGACCGCGGTCCTCGACGCTCGCGGTGACGGTGTGTTGGTTTCCGCCGACGCCGACGACGACGTCGACCACGGGGCGACTCTTTGCGGTCTTCGAGCTGCCGGATCTGATCCGGGTGATCGACTTGATCGGACCGGCCCCGATGTCGGCGGCGAGGGCGGTGTCGATGCTCGTTCGGGTCGCGCCAGTGTCGGACTTCGCGAGGACGGATTTCGAGCCGCTCGTTCCCGAGAGGACGACGTCTTCGGTGTAGCCGATGACGGCCGTTTCCTCGGTTCCCGCGCTCGTCTGAACCGGCTGTGCCGTCGGCTGGGAATCGTCGAGGACGTTCGAGAGTTCCGCGACGCGCTCCTCGTCGACCTCGCCGCCGCCGCGTTCGATCGCGAGCTTTGCGATGTGTGGTGCGGGGCTGATGTGGGTCGCCTCGTACAGTCCCTTGAAGCCGGCCGTCGGATTGACCTCGAGGACGAACCAGCCGTCGTTGCTCTCGACGAGGTCGACGCCCGCGTAGTCGAGGTCGACGGCGTCGGCCGCGCGTCGTGCGAGGTCACGAACCTCCTCGGGAAGGTCCTCGGTCGCGTCCTCGACGCTGCCGCCGAGTGCGACGTTCGTGCGCCAGTCGTTGTCCGGCGCATAGCGGTACATCGCGGCGATGATCTCGCCGCCGACGACGTAGACGCGAACGTCGCGGTGGCGGGAGTCGTCCCGGTCGATGAGTTCCTGGAGGAACGCATACCGGTTCCCGACTTTCGCGTTGACCGGCTCGTTCGGGCCGACCTTCCACGTTCCGCCGCCGTGGGTTCCGATCGCCGTCTTGTAGACCGCCTCCTCGCCGTATCGGTCGCGGACGGCGTTCAATCGTTCGCTGTTGAGCGAAAGCGTGACGTCCGGCGTCCGAACGTCGTTCGCAGAGAGCGTCGTCGCCGTCGAGAGTTTGTGGATCGCCGTCAGCACCGAGGCGGGCTCGTTGAGCATCGGAACGAGCTGTTTGAACGTGTTCGCGAGGCCGAGTTCCTCGGCGGGCTGTTCGGTGTTCGAGAGCAACATCCGATTCGCGATCACGTCGACTGACGGCTCGAGGGAGACGGTTCCGTCCTCGACGCTGACGGACGTGTTCTCGTTGCGAAGCCACTCGGTGTCGTGGCCGAGGGATTCGACTGCGTTGAGGATCGCTTTCGTCTCTTTGCTCGTATGCAAACTTAATACGCCCACAGTAACTGGATCGACGCCGGTCATAGCGGATACACACAAACCAGTCGGATAAGTATTCCCAGTTGTCCGTACGTAGGGACGCTCTTACCCACGTTTGTCTTTCACAATCATCCGATGATCGAGCGAACCTCCCGCGGGTCGACGAATCCGCTCGCGATCACGAGCGCGGCCCAGGTGCAAGCGCCGAGCCCGATCGCGATCAGGAGCATCACCACGTTCGAGATCAGCGGCGTCACGAGCGAGACGGCGACGGCCATCGCGGCCGTGATCGTACAGATCAGCGCGATCGACCGCGCGAGTCGACCCACGCGCAACGAGAGCTCGAGGTGGACGATGTAGAGATTGACGACGACGTACACCGAGTGCGTGAGCACGGTCGCAATCGCAGCACCCACGACGCCCATCGTCGGGATGAGTAGAATATTCAGGCCGAAATTGGCCGCCGCGGTTCCGCCTTTCGCGACCGCTCGCGCCCGCGCTCGTCCGAGATAATCCAGGCTGTCGCTCGTCAGGTTCGTGATCGCCTGGAGGACGATAAAGCCCGCGAGAATCTGGAGGACCGGAACGGCACCCGCGTAGTCGGCCCCGAACACCATCGTGATGAACGGCTCAGCGACGATCACGAGACCGGTCGCTGCCGGGATGTACACCAGCATCGTGTGCGTTAGCGACGTCTCGTAGATCTCTCTGGCCTGCTCGAGCTTTCCCGTGGCCTTCTGTTCACCGAAGTTCGGAGAGATGGTAAATCCGAGCGACTCCGCGGGGGCGAGAACGAAGTCCGTGATCTGTTTGCCGAGCGTGTAGAACGCCACCGCGGCGGGCGTCAGGAAGACTCCGACGAGAACCGTATCGATCTGTTTGTCGACCACGTTCGCACTCCGGGTCGCGGTCAGAGGAACGCTGTACTCCGCGAGCCGTCGCGAGAGCCCCTCCTCGTACGTCTCGGCGGGCTCGTACGTTCGGTAGAACTGGAAGTAGAGGACGGTCAGGCCGAACGTGGCGGCGATCGCGTAGCCGACGACGTATCCGAGCAGTGCGCCGAGGGCGCCCAGTCCCAACAGCACGAACGCGACCGCAAAGAGCAATCGCGTCGCGCCGCCGATCGCCTGGACTGCCGCGCTGTAGCCGAGCCGATTGAACCCCTGGAACGCGATCTGGCTGAACACGTTAAACGAGTTGACGATCACGTAGAGAACGCCGGCAGCGAGAAACGGCGCGGCGTTCGGATCGCCAAGGAACACGGCGATTTGTTCGTAGAACAACAACAACGCCCCACAGACCACGCCGAGGGCGGCGAGCTTGTAGGAGACGACAGTCCGCAGCAGGTGCGGGATCTGTCCGGGATCGCTCTCGTTGTATTCCGAGACGTACCGAGCGAGGGACTTCCCGAACCCGAGGTCGGCACACAGCTGGACGACGGCGAGGATTCCGATCGTCCAGTACAGCGCGCCGTAGCCGTCGGGATCGAGCAGGTACCGCGCGAGGACGAACATCAACAGCGCGCTCGAGAGCATGTAGATCGCTCGAGCGACCAGCGTCGCCTTGAAGCCTCGAACGATGTGTTCCCGTGTGTTCATAGCATCATCAGTGGGTTCAAATGGACTCGAGACCGGCCGTGGTCCAATACTTCGATTATCAAAGTGGTGGATTGTAATGCGGATCCAACAGCGCCGCCCGACCGGCCGCCGACGATCGTTCGCGGGCGATATTCGGAGCCCCCATTCGACCGACCCGTCCCCACCCACTTCGTTAGGGCGAGCCGACCGCCGGGAACTCGAGCAGCGACATCGGTCGAACGAACGGTACAGCGTGGCTACTGACGGTAAGTGATGGGTATTCGATCAGTTCGACCCGGACCGGTGGACACCCGGCAGGGATATCGGATCTCGGTGTGACTTCCCCTGAATCTCGAGCGCGTCGGGTGAAAGCCGAACGTTATCCGGACGTCGGCGGGATCGCTAGAGGTACGACGAGTCCCAGCGGGTCGCTTTCCGCCGGTTTCCACAGACGTTGCACTCGATGCGCCCCATCGAGTCCATCGCGTTGTCGAGCGAGTCGCAGTTTCCACAGAGCCAGGCGTAGCGCTCCGCGCGGTCTGGACTGCCGTAGGCGGTGTAAAAGGGCGCTTTCGAGCCGCGGGCGGCCTCGCCGTAGCTGACGTAGACGACCTCGCCGTCGACCTCGAGTTCGTCGACCGCACCCCAGCCGTCGTCCTCGAGTTCGCCTTCGGCGTAGACGTTCTCGGTGAACGTCTCCGCGCCGATCTCGACCTCGCGCTGGCCCGCGCGCTCGAAGCCGTTGCTCCGGTAGAACTCGTTGCCGCCCTCGTTGTCCTCGAGGACGAAACACTGGATCCCTTCGGCACCCTCCCCGAGGAGGCGCTCTCTCGTTCGAACGAGCAGACGGACTCCGATTCCACCGCCTCGCGTCTCGGGGTCGATGTGAAGCCACAGGAGCCGTCCGGTCCTGTGTTGCTGGCCGATCAGGTCACTCTGTGAGAAGCCGACGATGTCGCCATCGCGTTCGACGACCAGAACGAGCGAGCCGTCGTCTTCGAGCTCGCTCGCGAAGGAGTCACCGTACCACTCCTCGATGGCGTCGTCGACGGTTTCTTCGTCCAGAAAGTCGGTGTACGTCGAGCCGAGCGAACGGTGAGCGAGCGAGCGGATCGTGTCGACGTCGGAGTCTGTGGCCTCTCGAATCTCCATGTCTGGTGGTAACACATCGATATACAAAACCTATGCCCACGTCGAGCCTCGGTCGACCGCCTCCGCCCGCGGGTCACGACGGCGGATTCCCCCTCGAGATTACACGGCGCTCCGGGGGGACGCGTTCTGTCCGTCCACCGAGAAGACAAGGTTCACGTCGCTTCCCGACCAGGCGTCCGTATGAACGACGAGGCCTCGAGCGGCGAGGCGCCCGACGGGCGATCCGACTCGGATTCGATCGAGGGTGTGTTCACCTACAACGGCGGTCGAGTCGATCCCGGCGAGTCGACGAACATCCGGTACAGCATCAGCGAGACGTATCTCGGTGATCCCGTCAAGATCCCCGTCACGGTGATCAACGGCAGACACCCCGGACCGACGGTCTTCCTCTCGGCGGCGGCACACGGCGACGAACTCAACGGGATCGAAGTCGTCCGCGAGGTGGCCCACGACTGGGACCACTCCGAACTCTACGGAACGCTGATCTGTCTGCCGGTGATGAACGTGCCGGGATTTCTCGCACAGGAACGATATCTCCCGATATACGACCGGGACCTGAACCGATCGTTCCCCGGTCGGGAAGGATCGACCAGCGCCCGGCGCATGGCACACGAGATCTTCACCAACTTCATCGAGCCGTGCGATCTCGGAATCGACTTTCACACGTCGACTCGCGGCCGAACGAACATGCTTCACGTCCGTGCGGACATGAGCGATTCGATCGTCTCCCGGCTCGCCAACGCCTACAGCTCCAACGTCATCATCGCCGGCGACGGTGCGTCGGGAACCCTCCGACGGGAGGCGACCGAGGCCGGCATCCCGACGATCACCGTCGAGATGGGAGAGGCCCATCGGTTCCAGCGCCGCCTGATCGACCGCGCGCTGACCGGCGTCGCGAGCGTCCTCGCCGAGTTCGGCCTCCATCGGGACTCGTCGGTCCACTGGCCGGGCTGGCGGACGATCATCGACGACGACGACGAAAAGACCTGGCTGCGCGCCGACGCGGGCGGCATCGTCGACATGAAGCAGGGACGCGGCGCCCTCGTCGAGGAAGACGACGTGATCTGTACCATCACGAATCCGTTCAAAGAAGAGGACGAGGTCGTCACCGTCGACGCTCCGTTCACCGGCCTCATCGTCGGCGTTCTCGAGAACCCCGTCGTCTATCCGGGCAATCCGCTCTGCCACCTCGTCGGGCTCTCGCCCGATACGCGCATCGCCCTCGAGCGAGAACGGACGGCCGAGCGGTCTCGAGCGGACCTTCGGTCGAGCTAACCTGATTCTCAGCTGAACGAAACGGTTTCCACGAAACGCTCGAGTGAACCGTCTCGGAGTCGAGCCTCGAGGTTTCCCGTAGAAGCCGCAAAAGTAACTTCTATACCTCCACGGTCTAACCGTCCACGTGAGCGTATGAGTCAGTCTTACAATCGCGGTCTCGTCGAGGACTTCGGTCGCTGGAAGGAGTTCTCGGCCGGCATGTGGGCGTGGATCTTCCACAAGTTTACCGGGTGGATACTGATCGGCTACCTGTTCACCCACATCGCCGTGTTGAGTACAGCAATCGGTGCAGCGAGCGGTGATCCATCACTTATTCAACAGGAGACGGACGTCTACACGACGACGATTCAGGGACTCGAGAGTCTCTTCATCGTCCGCGTGATGGAAGTCGGTCTGCTCGCGGTCGCCGTCTTCCACATCCTGAACGGGCTTCGACTGCTGATGGTCGACCTCGGTATCGGACTCGAGGCACAGGACAAGAGTTTCTACGCCTCGCTGATACTGACGGGAGTTATCACCGTCGCGAGCGTTCCGACGTTCATGAGAGGGGTGGGTTTCTAATGGCGGAGCGATACTCGTCGTTCGCCCCCGGCGGGACCGCGTGGCTCCTCCAGCGTGTCACGGCGGCGTTTCTCGTCGTCGTCCTCGCCTTCCACTTCTTCCAGTTGCACTTCGTCAATCACGCCGCTGACGTCACGTTCCTCGGAACGCAAGCGCGCATGGAGAACGTCGGCTACTTCCTCACGATGGTATTGTTCCTCATCGCGGGGACGTTCCACGGCGTCAACGGCGTCTACAACGCACTCGTCAACCAGGGCCTCGAGGGCACCCAGAAGAAGATCGTACTCGCCGTGCTGACGATCGCAAGTGTCGCACTGATCGTCCAGGGTATCTGGGTTGCACTCGCCATGGCGGGGATGATCTAACATGAGTACACAACAAGAACAACCACGCGAACCCGAATCGCAAGAGGCACCGAAAGACCCGGAGATGAAGGGGTCCAAGTCGCCACAGCAAGAGCGACTCCGGAAGAAAGAAGCGGGACTGGCCGACGAGCGATCGGAAGCCGAAGCCGAAGCGACGGGCGAGACGGTCCACATCAAAGTGTTCCGTTACGATCCCGAGGTCGAAGCCAAACAGGAACCGCGCTTCGACGACTTCCACGTCCCCTTCGAGAAGGGGATGACCGTCCTCGACGCGGTCATGTACGCCCGCGACGAGTTCGACTCCTCGCTGACGTTCCGACACTCCTGTCGACAGGCGGTCTGTGGCTCCGACGCGTTCTTCGTCAACGGCACCCAGAAACTCGGCTGCAAAACGCAGATTTCCGATCTGGAACAGCCGGTTCGTATCGAACCGCTCCCCCACCAGGAGGTCGTCAAGGACCTGGTCGTCGACATGGATCACTTCTACGACCAGATGCACGCCGTCGAGCCCTACTTCCAGCAGGAAGACCTTCCCGAGGGCGAACTCGAAGAGCAGCGCCAGTCGCGTGAAAACCGCGAGAAAGTCAAGATGTCCACGCGATGTATCTGGTGTGGTGCGTGTATGTCCTCGTGTAACATCGCGGCGGGTGACAACGAGTATCTCGGCCCGGCGGCGATCAACAAAGCCTACCGCTTTGCGATGGACGAACGCGAGGACGAGGAGATCAAAGAGCACCGACTCCGCATTCTCGAGCAGGAACACGGCGTCTGGCGGTGCCAGACTCAGTTCTCCTGTACGGAAGTGTGTCCGAAAGACATCCCGCTGACCGAGCACATTCAGGAGCTCAAGCGGGAGGCCGTGAAGAAAAACCTGAAGTTCTGGTAATATGTACGAACACGACGTTATCGTGGTCGGCGCGGGCGGTGCCGGCCTCCGAGCCGCGATCGCAGCGAACGAGGCGGGAGCCGACACGGCGATCGTCTCGAAACTTCACCCGGTCCGCAGTCACACCGGCGCAGCGGAGGGCGGAATCAACGCCGCACTCAGAGAGGGGGACGACTGGGAACTCCACGCCTACGACACGATGAAAGGGTCGGACTACCTGGGCGACGCGCCGGCCGTCGAGACCCTCGCACAGAACGCACCAGACGAGACGGTCAACTTAGAACACTGGGGAATGCCGTTCTCTCGCGAGGACGACGGCCGCGTCTCCCAGCGCCCGTTCGGCGGTCTCTCGTTCCCGCGGACGACGTACGCCGGCGCGGAAACCGGCCACCACCTGTTACACGTGATGTACGAACAGGTCGTCAAACGCGGCATCCAGGTCTACGACGAGTGGTACGTGATGAACCTCGCGACGACCGACGAGGAGGATCCGAACGACCGCCAGTGTGAGGGTATCGTCGCCTACGATGTCCAGTCCGGAAACGTGGAGGGCTTCAAGGCCAACCGGGGTGTCATCCTCGCGACCGGCGGTCCCGGACAGGCGTTCGACCACACCACCAACGCCGTCTCCTGTACCGGCGACGGCCACGCGATGGCTTACCGTGCCGGTGCGCCGCTCGAGGACATGGAGTTCATCCAGTTCCATCCGACCTCGCTACCGTCGACGGGCGTCCTCATTTCGGAGGGCGTCCGCGGCGAGGGTGGAATCCTCTACAACGAGGGCGGCGAGCGGTTCATGTTCGAGTACGGCTACGCGAACAACGACGGCGAACTCGCGAGCCGCGACGTCGTCGCCCGAGCCGAACTCACCGAGGTCGGAGAGGGCCGCGGCGTCAACGACGAGTACGTCCACCTCGACATGCGCCACCTCGGTGAGGAGCGCATCACCGACCGCCTCGAGAACATCCTCCATCTCGCGGAGGACTTCGAGGGCGTCGACGGCCTCGTCGAACCGATGCCGGTCAAACCCGGCCAGCACTACGCGATGGGCGGCATCGACGTCGACGAACACGGCCAGACCTGTATCGACGGACTCTACGCCGCCGGCGAGTGTGCGTGTGTCTCCGTCCACGGAGCCAACCGCCTCGGCGGAAACGCGCTGCCCGAACTGATCGTCTTCGGCAAGCGCGCCGGTCGCCACGCCGCGGGCGAGGACCTCGGGGAGCCGGAGATCCGGACCGGATACGGTGACGACGTCGAGGACGAAACCGACACCGAACTGCCGGTCCAGCCCGGGTCGGCCGGCCTGGGGACGGGCGACGACGTCGCCGCAGACGGCGGCGTTACCGCCGAGGTCGACGTCCTCGAGCACGCCGTCGAACGCGAGCGCGAGCGCGTCGAACACCTGATGAACAAAGACACCGGCGTCCAGCACGCCGAGATCCGCTCGAAGCTCCAGAGCGCGATGACCGACTACGTCAACGTCTTCCGGACCGGCGACGGCATCAAGAACGCGCTGAAGATCATCCGCGAGTGCCGCAAGGAGTACCAGGACGTCTACGTCGACGATCCGTCGAGGACGTTCAACACGGACCTCCAGCAGACCTACGAGACGCGAAACCTGATCGACGTCGCGGAGACGATCGCGCTGGGCGCGCTCGTCCGCAACGAGTTCCGCGGAGCCCACTGGCGACAGGAGAACCAGATCCGCGACGACGAGAACTGGCTCAAGCACACGCTCGTCTCCTGGGACGACGGCGAACCCGCAATCTTCTATCGACCAGTCATCCTCGAGGGCGGAGACAAGACCTACGAGCCGAAAGAACGCAGCTACTGAGACGGGCTCCCGTCAGTATTTTCGGTCTTATCGTGATCGTCGGGCGGCTATCCGGTACTGACTTACAGCAGACCGTATCAGGCACCGAGCGCCTCGAGGAGGTCGACGCCCACGTCGAAGTGATCGATCAGCCTGTACCCGACGTAGATTCCGACGATGCCCATCAAGCCGGGTAGTTCCGGCGGAGCGGGAATCGGGATGTTCAGGAACCGAAACAATGCGCCGGTGAGCAAGCCGGTCAACAGCGCCAGAACGGTGATCTGCGTCGTCATCGTATGTACCGACGGACGCCAGTCGTTGAAGCGTTTTCGACGGCACCAACAGGGGAACGCGACCGTATCAGCCCGCGACCGCTGGCGGTTCGTTCGCGAGGTGATTTCCGGTACGACGATCGTACAATCACCGATTCAGACGGAAACGACCGTCAAAAGGTGTTTCGCTCGGATTCGGGACGAACAGCTCGAGTTCGAGTCCCCGCATTCGGCCGGATCGAAGCAGGGATATCGACGATCGTTGTAACACAACTTTATTATCGTCGAAACCCAGGGATTCGAGTATGAACTCGAGCGTGGCCGCGGAAATCGAGATCTCGATTCCGCAGGAGATCAGTTCCGCGCAGGCGAAACTGGTCTACTATTATCTGGCGACGAACGGCGGCGGAACGGTCGACGATCTTCACGACGAACTCGATATCAGCAAGGGAACCGCACTCTCGATCACCGGAACGCTTCGTGACCAGGGACACGTAGAGCGGATTGACGGCCGGTACGAGCTCGTCTGATCGGTCGACCGGAGACGGCGAGCGAACGACTACAGCTCGATTCGTTCGACCAGCTGTTCGTGCGTTTCGTTCGTGTTGACCGCCACGATTCGGATACTGTCCTCGAGTCCCGAGCCCCGGAGTTTCGCCTTCAACAGGTTATCGACCTGATACACGCCGGCGGCGTTCGTCATCGCGATTTCGACGAGCACCGGACTCGTTTCGCCTTCGTGTAACGAGACGCGCTTGATCGCCTGACTCGAAAGCGTGTTGATTCCCCGACCGCCGTGTTCGTAGGGAATACGCGATCGGCCGCTTTCCATGTCGAGCGCGTCGGAGACGCGGATAACGCCTGCTTCAGTCGTCAGCGGCGTTTCTGCCGTGTGATGACAGAGGATCGCGTGCAACACTTCGCCCTTCACTCGAACGGTATCTGCAACGTCGTAGAACTCCGCGAGCACCCGGTCGAGGACGTTGGCTGCCAGCGGGATCGAGTAGTAGACGTGCTCGTCCCGGTGGACGACGTGGCCGATGTCGTGTAGCGTCGCCGCGAGGGCGATGATGACCGACTCGTCTTCTTCCTCCAGTCCCTGCTGGCGAGCGCCGTTGAAATCCACGTCGCTCGCTTTGAGCAGATCGTACAGACACAGGGCGCGATTGCGGACGATCTCGATGTGTTTTTGCCCGTGATCGTTGTACTGCATCCGATCGACCGCGTTGACGTTCTGTGCCTCGAGATAGGTCTGGATCTCCTCGTCGTCGTCGACGTACTCGAGGATCGCGTTCAGTTTTTCGTCCGGGAAGTTGTGATCGGCCCCGGGGGAGTAAACACGGTAGGACTCCGTTTCTGCGTCGGGATCGCTCATACGTCCCCGTCGGCAGCCGGCTAAAAAAGCTCTCCGACGAGAACTCGATCGGACGGATTCAGGCTGCCTCTTCGACCGCCGCTTCGACTTCGGCGTACTCGGGTTCGATGCCGGGATCGTCGCTCACCCACGAGTAGACGATCTCGCCGTCGGCGTCGACGACGAACACCGACCGCTTTGCGACGCCGTACACTCCGAGATCGTCGAAGTCCATCTCGATTCCGTACTCTCCGATAACCTCGCCGTTGAAATCGCTCAGCAGGCCGAACTCGAGGTCGTTTTGCTCGCGGAACTCGTTGAGCGAGAACGGCGAGTCACGGCTGATACCGTAGACGGAGGCGTCGACGGCCTCGAACGCCGAGAGTCGTCCCTGAAACGTACACATCTCGTCCGTACAGACGCCCGTGAACGCGCCGGGAAAGAACGCGAGAACGACCGGCGCTTCCTCCTCGAGCGCCGCCGAGAGGGTGAACGAATCGACGTCGCCGTTTGCAAGCGGTACCGTGAAATCGGGTGCAGTGTCGCCAGTTTCTGGCATCGGTTGCTCCTTACATTCTGGACGGAAAGACAGTTTCGTTCGCGGAACGGAGTCGACCGGGACTGGCACGTCGAGTTCGGAATGACTTCGAGTTCGGAATAAGGTCGTTCACGCGAAATTCGACGCGCCGAGATTTCACGATCGTACCACCAGCGTTTTGACGGCGTAAGCGGCGTTTCACTGCACCGCGAACGCGTTATTGCACACGTGGCCCCTCCACGAAACGGACGTGTTCCGAACGCCGATCTCAGTCCGAATCGGACACAACGCAGCGAACACTGAACGCGGCTCGAGACGTGAGCCACGGCGGTCGGTGGAGCTGGCCACTCACCGACCGCACTCGAGTGGGGATGTATTGACGTTCGACGAGCGCTATCGCCTCTCGCTTACCTGTTCGGTCCAAAAAGGTTATAATTGCCAGCCGGTAAGCCACGCATAGAGATGGTAGCCGAAATCGCACCGCTGTTCATCCCTGGAGCACCCGGGGGTCCGGAACTACTGATCATCCTTTTCATCGCCATTTTGCTCTTCGGGGCAAACAAGATCCCGAAGCTGGCTCGATCGACCGGGGAGGCTATGGGCGAATTCCAGAAGGGACGTGAAAAGGTCGAAACTGAACTCGAGGATATGCGTGACGGAGACTTCGAGGAACTCGACGAGGACGAGGACACCGAGTTCGTCGACACGGAGCCGGTCACGACCGAGGAAGCCGAGACCGATGCTGAAATCGAGACCGATACTGAAACCGAAACGAACTGAGCCGTTTTCCTGGGGCGTGTGGCCTAGCGGAGAGGGCAGAAGGTTCCTAACCTTCTGATCGCGGGTTCGAATCCCGCCACGCCCGTGCAGCGAGCCACACAGCGGCGAGCGAACCGGCATGGCGAGATTCGTGAACCCTGCCAGTCGCAGCGCGAACGTAGCGAGTGATCGTTCGGCGGGAATCGATCCACAGACGACGCAGGTCGAGTGCCTCGGGAGCGTGACCACAAGGCTGTTCACCGAAAACTCACGTTGAAATATCGGTGGTAGCGCCGATCATTATTTTGTTTCTGAAAATACGGAGCCCGATACGGGTTTGGTCCGTGGCTATTTATGGAAAAACAATGGCTTTTTCGCTGGTAATACGTCTCACTGCTGGGATTATCAGGGGTGATAATGTGCACATGAATTTTTTGAGGGGTGACCGATTGAATGGTACCAATGGCTATTGACGACGCCGATCGGTCGGATGCCGGGGATTTTGCCGAGGGCACGGCATCCGACGACGTATCGGAAGGGCAATCGGGACCCACCGACGGAACCGATTCCCGTTCTGTCGCTCGAGTTGGCGAGTACACCTGGGCAGCGTTCATGCGGGAGTATGGACACGGAGAAGAAGTGTCTACACTCTACCCGTACGAACCGGGATCGAACGCGCCGGGCGAACAGCTCGGCCTCGACACCGACGAAGACGAGTCGTGGGTACCATCGGGCGAAGACTGGGACGACGTCGAGTTCGACCCGGAGGCGTATCTCGGCTTTCCTCCCGACTTACTTTCCGATCGAATCCTTCCGGTCGCCGGGGACAACGCCGAGTTCGTAGAGCAAACGTTCCTCGAGTACGTCGATCCGGAGACGACGCCGGTCGTCAAGGACGTCTGGTCCTGGGAGCACTACAAGTGGGAGTACTACTACGACGAGAACGGTGATCGACCACGGGACGAAGCGGGTGAGATCGTTCCACACGACGAACACGCGGCGCTCGGGTTCGATCCGGGCGCCATCGAGGACGAACTCTCACGCGGAGACGACATCGCGATGGCCCTCGAGGAGATCGTCGACGAGCGAACCGTAAACGTCCAAGAAGACGTAGACGAAGACGAGTTCTTTTCGACCGTCGACGGAGCCACGACCGTCACTAATCGCTACGACCTCGAGAAGGCGGTCCCGTTCGAGAAAAAAACGCACTTTCGGGAGATCGAACGGTACTGGGTGAACAAACCCTACGCCTGCGTCGTTATCTTCCACTCGGAAAAGGAAAACGAGAAGAAATACTACGTCATCGAACCGTACCTCAACGAGATCGAAAGCGATCTTCAGGAGTTCCTCTCCGGAAAGCTCAGACGAGCGATCAAGTACTCCGAGGACGGGATCAAAGAGAAAGCAAGCGAGGACGGAAGACGATCCGTCATCGAAGCGGAAACGAGACGCCTGTTGAAACGGTACGATCTCTTCGAGAAGACGGCCGGGAGCACGAAGGCCGGACTCCTCGAGTCGGTTCGGACGATTCTCGCTGACGACGACGGCGAAGAATCGGAGGAACCAGCCGAACTCGACGGGATCGAGGTTCGACCGGAGCCGATTATTCTGGCCGAAGATCCGGATACGCTGAACGAATACCAGGTCGAAAAGCTCCTCTACCAGCTCAAACGAAATTTTATCGGCTACGAGCGGATCGACGGCATCAAACACGACATCAACGTCGAGGACGTCTCGTGTGATGGATACAACTCGCCCGTATTCGTCTATCACTCGGAGTACGAACAGATCATCAGTAACATCTATCACGGCGAAGACGAACTCGACGACTTCGTCGTAAAGCTGGCACAGCGATCCGGAAAGGGGATCAGCAAACGCCTCCCGCAGGTCGACGCGACGCTACCGGACGGCTCACGCGCACAGTTGACCCTCGGAAAGGAGGTGTCCGACCACGGGACGAACTACACCATCCGACAGTTCAAGGACGTGCCGTTCACTCCGATCGACCTCATCAACTGGAACACCTTCTCGCTCGACGAGATGGCGTTTCTCTGGCTGGCGATCGAAAACCACAAGAGCCTGATCTTCGCGGGCGGGACCGCGTCCGGAAAGACGACCTCGCTGAATGCGGTGTCGCTGTTTATTCCGAGCAACGCAAAGATCGTCTCCATCGAGGACACGCGCGAGGTCGAACTTCCACAGCGAAACTGGATCGCGAGCGTCACTCGCCCGTCGTTCAACGACGACGCGGCGGGCGACGTCGACGAGTTCGATCTGCTCGAGGCCGCACTTCGACAACGTCCGGACTACATCGTGATGGGTGAGATCCGGGGCGAAGAGGGTCGGACGCTGTTTCAGGTCATGTCGACAGGTCACACGACGTACACCACGTTCCACGCGGACTCCGTCGACGAGGTTCTCAAGCGGTTTACGACCGATCCGATCAACGTCTCGAAGACGATGTTCACCGCGCTGGATCTGGTCTCGATTCAGACCCAGACGCGGGTTCACGGCTCGAAGGTCCGCCGAAACAAGTCCCTCACCGAGATCAATCACTACGAGGCGGAACACGACGAGATCAACGTCCAGGACGTCTACCAGTGGCAAGCAGAAACCGACGAGTTCCTCAAGATGGGTGATTCGAACACCCTGGGAGAGATCCAGTTCGACCGCGGCTGGAGCAGAGAGAAACTCGAAGAGGAGCTGTTCAAACGCGAAGTCATCCTCGCCTACCTCATCAAAAACGGGTTGAACACCTACGCCGAGGTCGCAGCGACCGTCCAGGCGTTTATCAACGATCCCGACACGATACTCACCCTCATCGCGAACGGACAACTCGAGGAGAGTCTCACGGATCTTCGGGAGATGGAAAGCGTTCTGATCGACGTCGACAAGGAAAAAGAAGAACTCGTCCCACGTCCCTCCTCGACGACCGAAACGTACAACCTCTCGATGGATTTGCTCGAGCGGGCCGAGGAATCGCTGTTCGAGGAGTACCGTGGGCAGGTTCCGGGCGGCCTCGCGAGCGCACTCGGAGATATCACGGACGATGGACCGACCGAGGTCGAACCGGAGGACGAGTTCGACTTTTCTGGCGGTCTCGACGACGAATGGGGGTTCGACGACGCGACATCGTTCGAGTCCGGGGCCGACACCGGTGGCGACGATCCGTCGTGGGCGGACAACGACGCCGGTTTCGCGACGACCGCCTCGAGCGCAGACGGTCAGCTCGAGCCGGCGGACGCCAGCGTGAGAGAATCGGCTGCCGACCCGGACGAGACGAGCCGAACGGAGGCTGCGGGTATCGAAGACGAGCCGGCTGACGACGACGAACAGCTGGATGGTCTGTTCGACGATATGGACGCCACGCTAGATACGATCGAGCGGGACGAATCCGACCAGCGGACCGCGTCCAGTGGGCCGTCCGCGGGTCGCAGTCCGGAGCCGATGTTCCCCGAAGGCGAGTTGGAGATCGTCTTCGATCCGGACTCCGACGGCGACTCCTCGAGCGAATCTCGCGACGACGCGTCAGTCGCGGACGATCCGGAGGAATCACCGGATCGGAATTCGAGCGGGGATGACGAGCGGATCGACGATGTGACGTCAATCTTCGGAGCTCATCCAAACTCGCCGTTTGGCGGCGAAGCCGAGACGAAAGCCGGCAGCGGAGAGACCGAGCAGAATATCGACGCCGCCGGTGACATCGAGGGCGACGATCCGGGAGGGGGCGACGAACGACTGTTTGGCGGAAGCGACACGTCGCCCGGTGAGGGGTCGATCTTCGACACCGGTGGGGACACCACGGACGAATCCGACGACGAGGAGAGCGACGAATGAGCCTCCAGACCGATGATCGGGGGGCGGGTGGCGACGGCGACGTCTCGGCGCGGTCTGACGTCCTCGGTGATGCGTTCTATCCGCTGTACAGCCGGTTGTTCGATGACGAAAGCGAGTTCGTCGCCGACGTCGAGACGAAACTCGCACAGGCTCGAATGACCGATACCGTCGAACTCTACCTCTCGAGATCGCTCGGTATCGGTGTTATTACGGGCTTTGCACTCTGGTTGCTCGGACTCATGCTCGGCTACGGACTGTTCGCTACTGGTTTCATCCACATCGAACACATTCTGGGCATTCCCGTCGGAAATCAGACCGTTCTCGAGATCATCGACCTCCTTCGGATTCCGGCGCTGGTCGGAGTCACCGGCGTTCTGTTCGGAACGATCGGATTCGCGCTCGGCTTCGGTTCACTCGTTGCGATTCCGTACTCGCGCGTTTCCGCTCGGAAGCGCGAGATAAACATGCTCCTCACCGACTCCGTCTCGTTTATGTACGCGCTGTCGGTCGGCGGGCTGAACCAACTCGAGATCATCGACGCGATGGCCGAAGCCGACGACACCTACGGCGAAGTCTCGATGGAGTTTCAAAGCATCGTCAAGGAGACGGAGTACTTCGGCGTCGACTACCGGACGGCGATCCGAAAGCAAGCGATCGAGACGCCGAGCGACGAGCTGTCGCAGTTTCTGACGGACATGCTCTCGATCGTCAACAGCGGCGGGGACATGCAGAGCTTTCTCGAGGACAAGAAAGAAAAGCACATGCGGACGGCCAAACAGGAACAGGAACTCACCCTCGAGACGCTCGAACTCTTCGGGGAGATGTACATGACGCTGTCGCTGTTTCCGCTGTTGTTGATCATCATCATGGTCGTCATGCAGATGATTCCCCAGGCGGACGTCGCAGACGAAATGCTGTATATGACCGTCTACGCTCTGATTCCGCTGATCGGGATCGCATTTCTCGTGCTGGTCTCGACGGTCAAACACGACGAACCCGGCGACGGCTACCTCACGATGGGAAGCGACGATCGGCGTCATCACGACGTTCAGGATAGCGGCGTTCTCAACCTCGGCTTCGTCGAGCAGTTCACCGGCGACCGGAGCGTTTTCGATCGGATCAAAAACCGGGAGGGTACCTACGAGACCAAGCAGGTCCTACAACAGCCCCATCTCTTCTTCCGGGACAATCCGCTGTATACGCTCGCACTGACCGTTCCGCTCGCGGTCGTCGTCGTTGCCACCGCCATGGTTCGTGGATCGACACCGCTTTCGTGGAACGGACTCCTTGCGAATCCGATCTGGGGAACGTTCATCTACGTCTACGTTCCGCTGTATCTCGTTGCGATTCCGCTCGCGATCTTCCGAGAGTGGAACGTCCGATACAGAACCGCTGTCGTCAGCCAACTCTCAGAAGATCTTCGGAAACTCTCGAGTGCGAACGACACCGGCCTCACCTTACTCGAATCGCTCAAATCCGTTTCGGACACCACCTCCGGAAAGCTGGCGCGGGAGTTCGAAATGATGCACACCAAAGTCAACTACGGAATGAGCCTCAAAGAGGCGTTGATCGAGTTCAACAACACCTACCACATTCCTCGACTTGCACGGACGACGCGACTGATCACCGAAGCACAGGAGGCGTCCAACCAGATTTCGGACGTCCTCCGGACCGCGGCACAGGCGAGCGAAAACCACGACGATATCGAGCGTGAACGCAAGTCTCGAACCCGGATGCAGGTCGTGATCATCATCATGACGTTCATGACGGTGCTCGCCGTGATCGCGATCCTCAAGACACAGTTCATCGACACGATGGCGGGACTTGAAGCGGGCGGCGGTGACACTGCAGCCGATTCGGACGGGGAGTTAGCGCAGGCGGATCTAAGCGAGAACGTCGATATCGACATGTTGTCGGTGCTGTTCTTTCACGCGATTACGCTTCAGGGGATTATTTCGGGTTTCATCTGCGGGTATATCCGCGATGCCGACATCTTGAGCGGAATGAAATACGTGATCGTGCTGGCGACGATCGCACTCTTCGGATGGACGATGGTGGCCTGAGATGACTCGAGAACGACCCGATCCATCCCGGAGTGCAGCGATCGATCGCGAACGACGGGGGCAGACGACCCAGGATTTCGTGGTCGGTATCGGCATATTCGTTCTGGCCGTGGCGTTCGTCTTTACGACGGTCCCGAGCTTCGTCGCCACGCCGACGGGGTCGATCGATGGCGGTGATACCGCACAGATCGACCGGGTCGCCGCGACGATCGTCTCCGATCTCGAGACGGAAACGCCGAACGAACTCGACGGTGAGGCGTTCAACCGGACCTACAGTCACCACTGGAACGACGAAAACGCGACGGAGTGGCTGGGGTTACGAACGAACGCGGACGGTGATCGGTTCGACAGGGTGAACGTCACGGTTCGGAATCTCGCTCTAAGTGGGGCCGACGAACCGGTCGAACTCGAGAGCGGGGTCTCGCTCGCGGCCGGCGACACGTATCGTAACCAGACGGACGTTCGCGTGACGCGAATCGTGACGGTAACGGATATCAACGAGAGCGGCGACCTCGAGCAGGGTGACCCGCTTCGACTCGAGGTGCGGATGTGGTAAGATGAGGACAGGTCGAACCAGAACTCCGGAGGCGACGGCCCAACGGGGCCAGGTCTACACGCTCGAGGGGTTGACTGCCGCGGCGGTCGTCCTGTTTGCCCTGTTGTTCGCGATGCAGGCGGTGGTGATCACGCCGGGGACCGGCGGTGCGGTGGATCGAACCGCCCAGGCACAGAACCAACAGGAGCTACAGGACGCACTGATCGTCGCAGCCCACGCGGACGACGGCGAGGGAACGCTGTCGGAACTGGTCCGCTACTGGGCGAGCGAATCTGAGTTTACCGCTCGCACGTTCGACGAGGATTTCGCGGATCAGTTCGTTCTCGGAGAGATTCTCGACTCACACCTCGCCGGTTCGGGTGCCGGCGATCGGTACGGACTCGAGTTCGTCTATCTCAACGAGAGCGAGCCAGAACGAACGGGGGTTGCAGGATCGACGACTACGGATCCGAGTGCGGTTACGGCGAGCTATACGGTGACGATCTACGAGGGACAAAACATGACGACACTCGAGAACGGTGCGGTCGAGCCGATAGCAGAAAACGGAGCGATAGACGAAGAAGACAGCAGGCTCCCGCCGTCCGAATCGAGTTCGGGACCCGTCTACAACGTCGTGGAGGTTCGAGTGACCACATGGTAGCTCCGACTCGAGACCGCGGTCAGGTAATTCTCATCGGTGCGATCGTCATTGCGTTCGTTATTCTTGGCACCGTCGTCGCGTTCAACGGGCTCGTTCAGACCGAAGAGGCGTCCTCGAGCGCGACGAGCCAGAGTGTAACCCACGCAACAGTGGCCGAATCCGAACTACAACAGGGACTCCAGAATCTCGCAGCCCACGACGTTCAACGCGCCGGCGGATGGGAAGCTATCATCGACGACGAGAGGGTGTCGACTGCGCTCAGAGACGACTCGGAGTGGGAAGACGCCGGTCGCTCTCTGGGCGAACTCCACGGGAACCTCACTCGAAGCGAGCGGGTCGCGGTTACCGATATCCGTGTACACCATGCCGGCGGTGATGAACGCCTCGAGGCGATTTATGGAGAGCGAAATCCCCCCGGCCACGAGGATATTCTGGAACGATCAGCAACTGACGGGTCACGGGTTCTCTCCCTCAATCTCACCGGGTGGACACCGAACATGGACGGTGAGTTGGTGATCCGAGAGACGAACGGACAGACGACGCACGTCGAGATCGAAAGCGGATCGGATCCGACTCCGGTCACCATCAACTCGACGAGTGACCGATTCGCTGGAGAGCGTTCGTGCGAGGCTGACGCGGTCGACCTCGTCACCGGTACCATCGAAAACGCGGCCGGGAGCTGTGACGAGATGGCGATCGTCGATAGCTCCCGTGAGTACGAGTACATCGAATCGCGAGAGGGCAACGGACAGTTTACGTACGATCTGGTCGCGATCGGTGACGTCGTTGGCGAAGACGACGGTGTGTCCGCGTCGGTAACCGTTACGTATACCTACCACTCGAACGATCTGCGCGCGGAACGAACGACGACGGTCGATCTCTACGGTGATCTCGAATGAGGGACACCCTCACTCGAGACGAACGCGGCCTCTCAACCGCAGTTACGCACGTCCTGACGATGGGGATCACGACGGTTCTCGTCGCCGGATTGCTCGTGAGTTCGGGAACGCTCATCGACCATCAGACAGATCGAAGCGCCGAGCAATCGCTCGAGACGATCGGTGAACGGCTGGCAGGAGAGATCACGCACGTCGACCGACTGGCAAGCGACGGTGACAGCGTAACCGTGATCGCCACTCATCCACGGACGATCGCGGGCTCGACGTATCGAGTCGGGATCGAAGACAGCCGGACCTGCGCCGGGGAACCACTCCTGGACGGGAGTACGGTGTGTCTTCGGTTGAGTTCGACCGACGCAGACGCCGAGGTCTTCGTCCCCATCTCGAACGAGAGCGAGCTGAACTCAGAAAGCCTCGTCACCGGCGGAACGATCGAGATCGAACACAACGGAACGACGAACGAGATCGAACTCCAATGATCGGATCACGACCCACTCGAGCGAGATGGTCGGACCGCCGCGGAATCACGGAAGTTCTGAGTTTCGTCCTCGTCTTCGCCATCGTCTTTCTCTCCGTGCTCCTGGTCGGCGTGGGTGGCTTCGGAGCGATCAGTGAGTACCAAGAACACGAGCGACTCGCGAGCGCACAACTGGCGATCGAAACGTTTGCAGAAAACGGAAACGATCTCGCTCGAAGCGACGGCGTGACCGACCGGACGGGGGCGCTTGGACTCCAGACGGGGACCGTCTCGCCGGGCGAACGCGGGACGACACTGAACGTGACGGTGTTCGACGACGATGGAGACGCCTGGAACTGGAGCGAGGACTATCCCGATGAGGACCTCGGTGCGTTCGCCTACCGGACCGGTTCGGAGGCGATCGTCTACGAAGGCGGTGGTGTCTTTCGGACCGGGGGAGACGGCTCGAGCGCCGTCGTCTCGGATCCGATGATCACCTGCCGTGAGAACGTTGCGGTGATCACGCTCGTAAAACTCACCCACGACGACCGAACGATCCAGAGCGACCAGCGTCTCACATTCGCGCTCGAACAGGACCGAGCCAACACCACGAGAGCGTACTACGACGAGGCGGAGAACGTGACGATCGAGATCGAAGGCGGGCCGTCTTCGGGTGGCTGGGAGATGTTCTTCGAAAACGAAGAGCGCTGGACGTTCGACGAAGACGACGAGCGTTGGGCGTGTGCCAGTGATCGAGTCTCGATCGACGTGGTCGAAATCGGGATCGACTATTCGGAACTCGAGTAATCGACGGGACGCGGTTACGACGACTCCCAGTCGCCGGTCAACATCGCCCGCAATCCGGCTCGAGCAGCGAGTGTTCGTACCCGTTCCGCGTGATCTTCGATATTACCGCCGGTCTCGATCGAGAGACCGTTCGAAAGCTGGCGTGGTGCGATCATCGACGAACCGTCGTCACGGGTCGGCCCGTCGTTCAGAACGGTCGGTTGGCCGTCGGCCGGACTCCAGGGAACGGTAAGCTCGGACAATCCGCGTTCGAAAAGGTACTCGGCGGCGTGGACGAGCGCCTGCTCGGAACTCGAGTGACCGATCGCCCCGATCGAACCACCGTCGCCGAAGAACCGAACGACGTACTCGCCGGTTCGTCCCTCGGACCGATCGCGGTCGGACCCCTCGTTCGACGCTGACCCATCGTCTACCGGCGATTCGCCGCCGGAGCGGTCAGCGGTGGCCGATCGATCGTCGGGTGTATCGTCGAATTCTCTCGAGGCGGTCGATTCTGCGAACTGCAGGGAAACGTCTCCAGGGTCCGTTTTCGAGTCGCGATCGGTCTGGTTCTTCGAATCACGATCCGACTGTTTCGGCGGCTGGCGTTTCGCGTTCGATCCGCCATCTTCTCCGTCACCATCCTCCACACACTCTCGCTCGAGTCGATCGTATTCGTCGTCCGAGAACGCGACGATGAGTCGATCGAGGAATCGATCGGTCGCCGCTTCGAACTCCTCGAGGTGCTGGGTATCGCCACCGGCCGCCCCGTTCAACTGTTCGACGATCGACTCGAGGACCGTCGAGTGCTCGAGTGCGAGTCGTCTCGCGACGACGGCGGTTCCCAGTTCGTCGACGCGTCGGTCGATCGCCCCTCGAGAGAAGTGTTCGATCGACGATTCGTGATCCGTGAGGGAGGGTAACCGACAGACGAGGCGCTCGACGTTCGTCGTTCCGGCGAGCAAGGCGTAGTCGCGGCCGTTGGTGTAGATCGCTCGATCGACCCCCGTCCAGGACATGGCCTCGAGAAGCGCCGTTGCGCGTGATTCCTCGAGAGAATCCTCGTACGCCTCGACGGCGACGAACAGGGCTGGTATCGACTCCACGGCGAGAACGTACTCGAGGTGGACGCCCTCGACGGTATCGTCGACGGCTTCGGTGTCGGCGTGGACGTCCCAGCCTAGCGACTCGAGGAAGGGCTCGACGAGCCAGCGTCGGGTTTCGCGTGCGGTCGTCGGCGGTTCGGAGTCGACCAGCGTCCGCGAACGGGAAACGAACGGGCGGAGGTCGGTGCCGGTCATCGTACGGGAGTATTCCGCCAACCATCATGTAGTCGATGGTTGGGTCACAGCGCGAGAGGACGCTCGAGTCGCACCGCCCGTCAGCATCCGACTCCGGTCCGGGTTCGGACGGGTGGGGTCTGACGAAGCCCGGATCGGTCTCGATAAACGAAAACGGTGACGAAACGCCGCCGCCGGTCACAGCTCGTTCACTCCGGACTCGTTCCCGTCTGACGTCGTCACGACGAGTGTCCCCGTACTGGGGGTAAACTCCACCGTTCGACCGTGATCACCACCCGTATCCGTGGCGACGATCGGAACGCCGAGTTTCTCGAGTTCCGATCCGGCGGCGGCGACGTTTCGCTGACCCACACCCTCACCGAAGCTCTCGAAGTCGAACATATCGCTGCCGCCCGCGATCTTCGCTTCGACCGATGCATAACTCGCACCCCGGTCGACCATGCGCCGCAAGAGCGCCCTGATCGCGGTGTCTGCATACTTTCCGGGTTTTCGGTCGCTGTTGTCCGACGTATCGCCGTCAGGTAACATGGCGTGTGCCAGACCGCCGATTCCGCTCTCGGGATCGTAGAGGGCGATCGCGAGACACGATCCGAGCCCGTAGGACTTGAGCGTGTCGTCGCCGTCGCTGACGGCCAGTTCTGAGATACCGACCTGGACCGGCGACGGTGCACCCGGTTCGCTTCCGTACGTTTTCATACCGTATCGACTTCCTGAAACTCCGCCGTCGTGGGCGTCCCTTCGATCCGATCGACGTCGAGATCGTTCAGCGCACGCTCTAGGTCGGACTCGTCTGCGATCGCATACACCTCACAGCCGAACTCGCGTCCGTCCGCGACGACGGCGGTATCGAAGACGAACGCGAACTCCTGATCGGCACCGAGTTTGACGATGACGGGATCGACGGCTGCGGCCCCGAAGTCGTGGATAAACTCCGGGGGCGAGTGGTCGATCGTCGTGTCCAGAACGTTCGCCCAACCGTCGAGGAATCCACTCGCCATGATGTTGCCGAGTTCCGTGATCGCGCTCGTTCCCATCTCGCCAAAGCCGTCCTCGTCGATGGATGCAGGAACCATCGCGTCGACGATTTCCCGGGCCGACTCTTCGTCGAACAAAAAGAGCAGGTAGCCACTGGGAACGCCCTCGAACTCGAAGGCGACGCTGACCAGCTTCTCGGGTGGCACCTGCTCGGGTATCGTCTCGAGTGAAACGAAGTTGAGCCGACGGATCTCGACGCTCGTCTCGATACCTGTGAGTGTCGTGGCAGTCTTTGCGATCTCCTCTGCACCGCGTTCTGCCATTCGATCGAACCCATCGAGTTTGTCGTACTCGATTCCGTCGCTCGTTCGCAACCGCTCGAGTAGCCGTGCCATCGACGATCGTTTCGGAAAGAGGTAGTGACTGAAGCTGATTTCGGTGTCGACGGCCTCGATCGTGCTCTGAAAGAGCAACGCGAGGTCGTCGTCGGTGGGAGCCTCCGCAACGTCGTCGAAGAGGAGTGCAGCCGACTCCCCCTCGACGAACTCGGGCGTCGAAACGTCGATAACCGTCTCGAGGACGTCGGCCCAGCCGTCGATAAAGCCGCTGTTCATGATGTGGCCGACTTCGGTGGTTGCGCTCTTTTCCATGCGGGAAAACTCCCCGGGATCGATGTCGAGGTCCGAATCGGGCTCTGCCTCCTCGAGGAGGGTTTCGACGATTCGGATCACGTTATCGCGATCGAAGACGATCAGTGAATAGCCCTCGATCGCCCCGGAGAGTTCGACTCGAACGCCGACGTTCGTCTCCGACTCCGCGAAGTCCCGACGGATTTCGCGTCTGCGCATGAAGTTGAGCTTCGTCACGCCGACTCGAGTCTCGACGCCGGTCATGTGAGTCAGCCGGCCCGCAGCGAGTCCCGCGCCTTCTCGTGCCATTCGGTGGAACGTGCCGAGGGCGTTTACGTCGAGTCTCATGCGGTTTGAACGTCGATTCCGTTGACCATTTCGACGAACTCCTCGAGGTCGGGAAACGCATATATTTCGGCTTCGATCTGATAGCTCGGGACCGTGAGATCCGAATCGAAAAGGAGGGCGAGATCGTCGCCGCCGAGTGCAGCGGTTCGGGTGACGATATCACCCCCTGGCGCGTAGACGAGTTGAGGGGCTGCGATATCGATTACCCGCCCCAGCACGTCGGCCCAGCCGTCGATGAAACCGCTCGCCATCATGTTCCCCATCTCTTCGACGGCACTTCTGGCCATTTTTCCGGAGACGTCGGACATGTCGTCGACGACATCGCTCAGCATGATCGCCGTGATTTTCTTGGCGCTTGCCTCGGGAAACAGGACGAGGATGTGACCGTGTGGCGGGTCGAGTAACCGAACCCGGACGCCGACTCGCTTGCCGGGCTCGAGTTGGGTCTCGATATCGTCGATATCGATGAAGTTGGTCTTGGTCACGTCCATCTGGGCGTTTTCGCCAGTCAGTTTGCCCATGTTTTCAGCGACGCCGTTCGTCCCGACTTTCGCCATCTCGTTGATGAAACTCAGCTTCCGAATGTCGACCATCAACGTCATTGGAACCTCCGCGTTCCGCTTCGTCGATGCTCGTGACGTCGTGTGCAGTTACCGTCGTGACCGTCTTCGTGCTGATATTCGTATTCAATCATAGCGTTGTTACGTCGATAATGTTGACTACTTTTCCTCGACCCCGAACTGTTGCCCCGCTGAGACCGGGAATGTCGCTCATGAACCCATCGAACGGTTTGACGACGACTTCCTGTTGGCCGTGGACGCGATCACAGCGAACGGCGATCGGCCGAACGCTATCGCGAATGCGAACGGCGACTCCGTCTTTCGCGACGGTTTCGATCCGACCGTCCTCGGCATCGCCGCTACGCCCGCTCTCGCCGCCAGATCCTCGTTCCGACACACCCAGTGCGTCGACGAGATCGACGACGGGGTACGTCTGATCGTCGACGGGGAGAATCGATCCGTCGGCTCCCGTCTCGATCGGTCGTGCCGACTCGACGGCGTGGACGGCATCGGTCGGAATACCGAACTCCTCGTCGCCACACTGGATGAACAGGACGTCGTCGATCGCGATCGACACGGGAAGGGTCATCGTAACCGTCGTTCCCTCGTCCGGTGAACTCGCGATCGAGACGGTTCCGTCCATCTCTTCGATCGTTCGCTTGACGACGTCCATTCCGACGCCGCGGCCGCTCACATCGGTCACCTCCGTTGCCGTCGAAAATCCCGGCTCGAAGATGAGCTGTGCAACCTCGTCGTCGTCGAGCGCCGTGGCTTCGTCCTCCGTGAGGACGGACGCATCGATCGCTTCCGATCGCAGTCGATCGAGATCGAGTCCACTTCCGTCGTCGGAGACCTCGATTTTCACTTGATTTCGTGAACGCGTCGCGGAAACCTCGACCGAGCCGTCCGCCTGCTTCTCGATCGCCTCCCGTTCCGATGGCGCCTCGATTCCGTGATCGACGGCGTTACGGACGAGATGGATCAACGGATCTCGAATTCTGCCGAGGACGCTGCGATCGAGTTCGACGTCGGTTCCGTTCGTCTCGAAGTCGACCTCCTTGCCCTGATCGCGAGCGATGTCGCGGACGACCCGTGGCAACCGATTTACGACGGTCTCGAGTGGGACGAGACGGACGTCCATCACCGTCTCCTGAAGCTCGGTCGTCAACGCCTCGAGGTCGTCGAGTTCGTCCTCGATCGCCTGAAAACCTCGGTCGGACTCGACTTCGTGTCGAAGCCGAACGCGACTCGTGACGAGGCCTTCGACGAGCGTCGACAGCTGCTCGACCCGGTCGGTATCGACCCGAACGGACTGGATCTCCTCGTCGTCGTCAGTTTCCGGTCGACCCGATCGTTCCGGAACCGTGATGTCGGGGATCTCGAGGTCGGGTTCGTTGTACACCCGCTCGACGTGTTCGTCGTCGACGTCCGCCGACTCGCTGTCGTCCGTCTCGGCGGTCGATCCCTGATTTCCTGCCGTACGGAACGCCTCGTCGATCCCGACGCCGAAATCGCTGTCGTCGAACGCGTCGTCCCCGAACGCCTCCTCGAACGAGTCCGATTCGTCGTCGACGAGATCGCTCGGATCTACCGACTCCGTGCCGTCATCGACGTCAGACACGAATTCGTCGGGCTCGCTCGAGTCCGACTCCTCGTCGGTTCCGACCGTCGAAGTTGATTCGAGCTCGTCGTTCGATGGGGCGGAAAATCCGTCGTCGGATACGCTCTCTCCAAACTCGGCGTCTTCGCTCTGGGTCCAGTCGGCCGTTTCATCGTCGAACCCGCTTTCCTGGGGATCGTCGACCGGTGAAACGGTCGTCTCGGAGTCCCGCTCGAACTCGTCGAAAGAGATCTCGGTCGCAGGATCGGGCTCGGACGCGGCGGACGCTGTTGGTTCATCCGATTCGTCGTGGCCCTCCTCGAGACGATCGTCCGCCGAATCGGCCAACGGATCGTCATCGGATCCGGCGTCGGTCGCTTCGTCGTCGAAAAACGAGTTGTCCTCGTCGATGTCGACACTGCCGAAGCCGTCGTCGGTTGTGCCATCGTCAGCGGTCACCCGATCGTCGGCACCGGCGTCGTCGACTACTGGTTTGTCGTCATCGCCGTCGTCGACTACTGCTCCGTCTGTGCCGTCCTGTACATCCTCACCGACGGCCTCGAGGCCTCCGTCGGCTTCGTCGGCCGCATCGTCCTCCCCGAACTCATCACCGAGGAGTTCGTCCATGCTGACTTCCTCTTCGTCGTCGAACTCGTCGAACTCGAGTTCATCCAGTTCCGCTTGAAGTTCGTCGAACCCGACGGTCTCGACTTCGTCTTTGAGTTCTTCGAAGACCGAACCGGCGTCCTCGACGTCGTCATCGGTCGAGACGCCATCGTCCGTGGCGTCGGTGGCTGTTCCGGCGGCGTTCGTCTCACTTCCGCCGGCGGACGCGACATCCGATTCGGTTCCCGGTTCAGGTGACTCGACCGGGACCTGTTCCGACGGCTCGTCGGCCACAGTCGCCTCGAAAAGGTCGTCGAAGGAACCAGCGTCACCCATCTCGTCGAAGACGTCGAGATCGTCGTCAGCTTCGACCTCCGTTACTTTCTCGTCGAGGTCGTCGAACTCGTCGAACTCCTCGAGGAGGTCATCGATCTCGAGCGCTCTGGCTTCGTCGGCGGAAATCGAGGCAGCGTCGACGTCTTCTGCGAGGGTTCCCGCTTCGATCGGGGAACCGGAGACGTCCGTGTCGACGTCGGAGTCGAACCGTCCCGTCACCTCGACGATCTCGACGTCCGAAACTCGTTCGATCGGTTCCAGTCCGGATACGATGGCGGTTTCGTCCACCGCACAGCCGAAGACGGCATCGAACGTCCGATTTGCGGGACCGTCATCGATCCGCTCGCGAGACGGTACCGTTCCGATCAGATCGAACGCGTCGGTCAGTGCGTCGACGACCAGCCCTCCGCTCGAGCAGTCGCCGTCGTCGTTCAGTTCCGTGACCGCGATCCGTGCGAGATAGGCGTCGTGGCTGTCGTCTGCCGGTGGGTCGAATCGAGACAGTATGGACTCGATCTCGTCGTCCGACGGCTTCTCGACTGACGTGATCGATTCGGCCTCGAGGTACGTTCGAAGCGCGGAGATCGTGGGGGACGGATCCGTCTCGACCGCGTCGTCGGCCTCGAGTTCGTCGACGATCGTCTCGAGTTCGTCGACGGCGTCGAAAACGTCGTCCATCAGCTCGGCCGTGACGTCGATTCGGTTCGATCGGACTCCCTCGAGGACGTCTTCGATCGCGTGAGCGAGGTCGCTCGCCGCCTCGAGTCCCGCCGCCCCACAGTTGCCTTTCAGCGTGTGGGCGATCCGAAAGATCTCCTCGACCGTCTCGTCGTCGGGCGCTCGCTCGAGCGTCAACAGGGCGTTGTTGAGCTCCGTAATCCGTTCGCGACTCTCTCGAACGAAGTCAGACGGATACTCAGTCACGATGCTCACCCGTACAGGTCTCGACGATCTCATCAGCGATGTCGGGTTCGGCCGCGACCCGATCGACGCATCCGGTCTGGATCGCCCGTGCGGGGATACCGAAGACGGGACTCGTCGCCTCGTCCTGTGCGATCGTCGCCCCGCCGGCGTCGCTGATCGCCTCGATACCGGCCGCACCGTCGCTTCCCATTCCGGTCAGAACGACGCCGCAGATGGGGTCGGTGACGTGCTCTGCGACGCTTTCCATCGTGACGTCGATCGACGGGCGAACGCCGTTGACGGGATCGCCGTCATCGAGTCGGACCCGGAGAGAACCGCCGACGTTGGCCGTCACCACCAGGTGTTCTCCTCCGGGTGCGACCACGATCTCTCCAGGGTCGATCCGCTCGTCGTGACCGGCCTCGCGGACGTCGTATGCGGTTCGCCCATCGAGGCGCTCTGCGAACCGCCTGGTGAACTCGGCCGGCATGTGCTGAACCACGAGACCGGTCGCCTCGAGCGACCTCGGGAGCCGTTCGAGCAGGCGTTCGACGATCTTCGGACCGCCGGTCGACGCACCGATCACGATGGTCGGATCCGCGAGGCAGTCATCGAATTCGACGCGACTCGAGTGCGGATCAGCCAACCGATCGGGTCCCGGTTTGCCGGCGGCCGGGGTGGCCGATCGCAGCTTCGCGGACGATCCGAGAGCCGGTCCCGAAGACGACGAGGGCTCAAAGGAAGGTTGTGAGGCTCGGACCGCTCGAACCGACCGAGCGGCCGAGGCCGTGTGGGCGACTGCGAGCGACGAGACGTCGGCATCAGCGAGGCTGTCGACGGTTTCGATGAGGTCTTCGATCAGGTGGGCGACGTTCCGCGAGCTCGATCCGTCGGGTTTCGTGAGGAAGTCGACGGCCCCGCTATCGAGCGCCTCGAGGGTTGCGTCGGTTCCCTCGTCCGTGTACGCGCTGAGCATGAGAATCGGGATCGGGTCGGTCGTCATAATCCGTTCGACGGCTTCGATGCCGTCCATAACAGGCATCTGGACGTCCATCGTTACGACATCCGGTTCGAACGCCTGGACCGCCTCGAGAGAATCAGCGCCGTTTTCGGCCGTTTCGACCTCGTATCCGGCGCGAGAGAGTGCGTTGCCGATAACCGTCCGCATGAACCGTGAATCATCGACAACGAGTACTCGCGTCATGCCGCGGCGACGTCCGTGAGTGCCTTTTTTACGCTCGGTTCTTCGAAGGGTTTCGTGACGTAGCCGTCGGCACCGGCTTTGACGGCGAGTTTCATCTTCTCTCGCTGACCGACGCTCGTACACATAATCACGCGAGCGCTCGGGTCGATCTTCTTGATCGCGGCTGTCGCTTTAATTCCGTTACACTTCGGCATCACGATGTCCATCATGACGATATCGGGATCGTGTTCTTTGTACAGTTTGACCGCCTCGGCACCGTTCGTCGCCTCTCCGATGATGCGGTAATCCTGCTCTAAGATTTGCTCGAGCAGATTTCTCATAAAATGAGAGTCGTCTACGATAAGGACCCCTGTCGACATTTACTAGTTCACCAAATGATTGTAGAAATAGAACTACTATAAATGCTGTCTCTCGATTATCAACCGTGATAATGCATGGATATCGGCGGTTCCTCGGCTCCGCTGGATTCCGTGACGAGTCGACGAGCGCATCCGGTCGTGACGGATTTAAACGCGATCCCACGCGATTTTCCCGTCGGCTTAATCGGCAGAGATGGGATGGCCGGACGCCAGTAGAACGTCTTCGACGCTGACGAGCGGAACGACGTCGACGACGACGCGCCGCTGTGACCGTTCGCCACTCCCCGTCGAAATTCGCTTATCGCCGTTGGACTCGACGAGCTCGGAGTCCGACGCGGCGTCACTCGAGGTCGGACGGTCGAGCGCGGTCGAACCGCGTTCCGATCGGTTCGTTCCGTCGGCCGCCTCGAGGGTGACCTCGGTCGGAGAACGCTTGCCTTCCTGGGGTATCGATTGGCGCTCGCGTTCGATGAGCGCCTCGACGAGTGGATGCTCGAGGGCGTCACCGGAGTACTCGAGCACGTCGGTGTCGGCAGCGTCGGTGATGTCGTCGTCGGATACCGTGTCGATACCGAGGACTTCGCTGACCCGGATCGCGGCGGGCTGCTCGTCGGCTGGCGGGTCGAATACGAGTAGCTGATTCGCGTCGGGATGGCCGTCGTCACTCGGGAAATATGCCGTCAAATCAATCACCGCGGTCACCTCCCCCCGAAGATCAGTCAGCCCCTCGATCGCTTTCGGTGCCCGCGGTACTCGCGTGAAATCGGACGGAACGTCCGCGATCGTTCTGACGACATCGACTGGCACGGCGAGCTGGTGGGTGCCGATTTCGAACCGGACGACGCGGAGGGCCGCTTCGGATTCGTCCAGAGACTCTCGACGACGGTCGTCGTCCGCCTCGTCGATATCGATTCCAGGCAGCTTTTCGGGGAGATCCGGGGCCATCTTCGTACGCATCTATTTTATTCCACAAATAAAACATTGACTGCTGGCTGGATCTCGCGAATTCCGAACCGTCGGACACCACAATAGATATAAGAGGATGACTTATTTCCACTGGAAACGATGTCGTCGCCCTCCAGTCGTGACGAGCGAGCCGCCGAATCCGATCGGATAACCGTCCTTCCGTTCTCACTCGGTGGAACGCGGTACTGTGTCCGGGTTGACGCGATCGAATCAGTCGTCGGCGTCGCCAAAGCGGGATTGCTCGAGAACGCAGCGGACCCGTGGGCTGCGGGCTCGACCGCCGTCGACGGGACGCGGGTTCGCGTCGTCGACCTCCTGCGGGTGATCGAACCCGCGCGTTCACGAACTGACGATCCGACGCTCCTGGTCTGTCGAGAAACGGATGAACGCGGAGCCCACTACGGGTGGGTCGTCGGCACCGTCGACAGCACGGAAACCGTCCGTACTGACGACGTGGTGACCGCGAGCGCGAGCGCACAGTTCATCGAGGGTCGGATCGAACGTCCGGACGGAGCGGTGATCTGGCTCAACGACCGGGAGATAAACGGCTAACGAGTCCCCTGTGGCGGGTCAGCTCCGTTATTCCGTCGGCGGAGCCGAACATTTACCACGTCGTATCCTGTGTGATAACCGTATGACACTGCTCGTTCCGTTCGACGCCTCGACGCTGGCGACGAACGCACTGGCGAAGGCGGCGACGTTCGGAGAACTCCTCGAGGAACCGGTCGTCGTTCTGACGGTCCTTCCGGACGATGCCGAATACGCGCGGAGCCGAGGCTGGATCACGGAGGGTGAACCGTTCGATCGAGAAGCGATCGAACGCGGGCTTCGGGGCCGCGCAGAAGACGTCGCACCGAACGCGACGTTCCGGACCGAGCGAGTCAGCTCCGACGAACCGACGGCAACGGCCACGACCGAGGTCGTTCGAGAGATTCGACGCGTTGCCGGCGACGTGGAGGCGAGCGTCGTCTTTATCGGATCCGAAAACGCCGGTTCGGTGATCGCACCCCAGTCGAGCATCGGCAGCCCCGTCGCGAACGACCAGCGCTACGACGTCTACGTCGTCCGCCAACCCGACGCTGAGGATCGTCCTGAGACGACCGGCTCGATCCGAGACGACGGATACGGTCTGTGACGACGGACGATCACCTGCTATCGCGATTGACGACGATGGGAGTGGACGAGCTGCCGTCGGAATTTTCCCGGCCCGTTCAGGCGGTTGATCGGCGCGGGTGGAGGAACGTTTATTCGCCTGACTGACTTCGGTCCGAACGAGACATGGACGATCGGAACGGATGGGGCCGCGACCGACCGGTTCCCGCCGGATCGCCCCATCAGCCCCCCGAATCGTTCGTCGAACAGGCGAACGTGACGGACGAGGCGATCGACGAGAAGTTCGAAGAGAACTGGCCCGAGTGCTGGGAGCGAGCCGCCGGATCGCTCTCGTGGGACGAACCGTTCGACACCGTCCTCGAGGACGGGGACGCACCCCTGTATCGGTGGTTCGCGGGCGGGAAGCTCAACGCTTCGTTCAACTGCGTCGACCGGCATCTCGAGGCCGACCGAAAGACCCACGCCGCGATCCGCTGGGAGGGAAAACACGGCGAGCGCGAGACGTACACCTACCGGGACCTGTACGTGGCGGTCAACGAGTTGGCGGCTGCGCTCCGTGAACTCGACGTCGAAGAGGACGACGTCGTGACGATCTACCTGCCGATGATCCCGGAGTTGCCGATCGCGATGCTCGCCTGCGCTCGCATCGGCGCGCCACACAACGTCGTCTTCGCCGGACTCTCGGCCGATGCGCTCGCGGCGCGGATGGACGCCGCTGACAGCGAATTTCTCATCACCTGCGACGGCTACTACCGTCGCGGAGACGCGTTCAATCAGAAAGGAAAGGCCGACAACGCCCGGCTCTCGCTCGAGGCCGACGTTCGAACCGTCGTCGTCGATCACCTCGGTGCGGACCTTCCCCACGTTCTGGGGGACGACGAGTACGATTATCACGATCTCCGCGAGGAGTTTGCCGGCCGGACCGTCGATCCCGTCCCGCGAGATGCCGAGGACATGCTGTTTCTGATGTACACCTCGGGAACGACGGGAGAGCCCAAGGGAGTCGTTCACACGACCGGAGGCTACCTCGCACACGTCGCCTGGACGAGTCACGCGGTCCTCGACGTCAAGCCCGAGGACACCTACTGGTGTGCGGCCGACATCGGCTGGATCACGGGCCACTCCTACATCGTCTACGGCCCGCTCGCGCTGGGGACGACGACCGTCATGTACGAGGGCACTCCCGACTACCCGGACCGCGACCGCCTCTGGGAGATCGTCGACCGCAACGCGGTGGACGTCTTCTATACGGCACCGACGGCGATCCGCGCGTTCATGAAGTGGGGCGAACAGTACCCGGCAAGCCACGACCTCTCGAGTCTCCGATTGCTCGGCACCGTCGGCGAGCCGATCAGCCCGCGGCCCTGGAACTGGTACCGCGAACGCGTCGGCGGCGGCTGTCCGGTCGTCGACACCTGGTGGCAGACCGAAACCGGCGCGATGATGCTCTCGACGCTTCCCGGTATCGACGAGATGAAACCGGGTGCTGCGGGGCCGGCGCTTCCGGGAATCGAGGCTCGCGTCGTCGACGAGACCGGAGCCGACGTCGCAGCCGGCGAGGCGGGCTATCTCACCATCACTCGCCCGTGGCCCGGAATGGCTCGAACGCTGTACGACGGCGACGATCGCTACCGCGCGGAGTACTGGGAACCGTTCTCCGATCCCGAAACCGGCGATTGGCGATACTTCAGCGGCGACACCGCCTCGATCGACGAGGACGGCTACGTCACCGTTCTCGGCCGCGTCGACGACGTGATCACCGTCTCCGGCCGGCGACTGAGTACGATGGAGATCGAGAGCGCGATCACCGACGTCGCCGGCGTCGCTGAGTCCGCCGTCGTCGGCCGCTCGAGCGACCGTGAAGGAACCGAGATCTACGCCTACGTGAGCACCGAAGGTGGGTTCGAACCCACCGACGACATCCGCGACGCGATCGTCGACAGCGTCGGCGGCGCGATCGGACCGGTCGCGACGCCCCACGAGATCGTGTTCACGCCCGAACTCCCGAAGACGCGCTCCGGGAAGATCATGCGCCGCCTGCTCGAGGACATCGTAAACGGCGAGGAACTCGAGGACACGAGTGCGCTTCGAAACCCCGAGATCGTCGGAGAGATCCAGACCGGACGCGAGGAGTGAACAATATTTCGCAGTTCCAAGAGTGACGAAACATTTCGGAACACCGTCTACAAACGCTCTAGAACCCAGAATTCGGGATTATCGTGACGTCTCCGTAACTCGACGTGACGTCTCCCGCTGGTTCAACGCGGCGTAACCGGCAGATCTATTTCGTTTCTCTTGGAACTTCGAAATATGAGTCTCGAGACGGCCGACGAGTCGACGATCTCGAGGCGGCAGTACGAAGTGCTGGTCGGCGTTGCCGAAACGTATCGAGAGGCACTCGTGATCCGTCTCTGTGGCCAGGTCGGGCTTCGCCCGGCGGAACTCGTTCGGCTGTCGGTCGACGACGTCGAGCAGGTTCGAATCGATCCGCCCCGGTATCTCGTTCGGGTTCCCGACGGGGACGACCGTCACGAAGACGGCCGCCACGGCGTTCGAACCGCCTACCTCCCCGTCGACGTCGAACGCGAACTCCGCCGATACGCGCGAAGCGAGGGGCTGTCGGCGGACGACCGAATATTCACCGTGACGCCCAGACGACTCCAGATGCTCGTCTCCGACGTCGGAGACCGCGCGAGCGAGGCGTTCGACGACCCCGCTCTGGCCGAGGTCTCGACGGCGGATCTTCGCCGGTACTTCGCGCATCGCGCACTCGTCGACCACGACGTGAATCCTCGCGCGGTCAAAGCCGCCGGCGGCTGGCAGAGCTTCGAAGCCCTCGAGTTCTTCTTTCGCGAGCCGACGGACGACGAACTCGTCGACGCCTTCGACGCCGTCGAACGCCCGTCGAGACCGGGCTGGGGCCACGACGGTCGACAGCCCGACGAGCCGGTGAGCGACGACAGCGTCGTTCGCCTCTTGCTCGCCGCGAGCGACCGGTACGCGCTCGTTCGACTGGACGCGGACGGCTACGTCGATCGGTGGAACCGCAGCGCCGCCGCGCTGTTTGGCTATCGGGCCGGCGAGATCGTCGGAACTCACGCCTCGACCTTTTATACCGACGACGCTATCGAAGACGGTGCTCCCGAGCGAACGCTCGCTGTGGCCCTCGAGTCGGGGGGACACGAGGTCGAGGGCTGGCGCGTTCACCAGGACGGATCGCGGTTTCGCGTGACTGAGGTCGTCTCGGCGCTCCGTGACGACCGGGGCCGCCACCGTGGCTTCGCCGTCTTCGTTCGCGACGTTTCCGCCCATCACGACGCACTCGAGTCGGCCCGCGCTCGTGGGGACGAACTCGAGCGGCGACGCGCCGTCGTCGGACGACACCGCGCCGTGACTCGCTCGCTGCTCGCGTCGACCGATCACGCCGAGATCGAAACGAACGCCTGCGCGTCGCTCGTCGACGGCTCCGCCTACGAGTTCGCGTGGATCGACCGGGCGACGCTCTCCGATGGTCGCCGGGAGTGGCGAACCGCGAGCGGTCTCGAACCGTCCGCCATCGACCGGATCGTCCCGGACGGCTGGGGAAGAAACGCGTTCGAAGACGGCCCGAGCGACCGCGCGGACGGCTCCGGCGAGGCCACCGAATCGGCGGTGTCGGTCGCGCGGGACGTCACGGCGGGCGTCGAGGAACGCCGCTTCGAAGGAGCGCTCGCGTGCGTTCCCGTCGAGTACGGCGAAACCCGGTACGGAACGCTCTCTGTCGGAACCGCCCGAGCGGCCGCGTTCGACGAGGAGGAACGGCGAGGGCTCGAGACGACGGGCCGCGAGATCGGAGCCGCGATCAGCGCGGCCCGTCGACGAACGCTCCTCTCGTCGGACCGGGTGGTCGAACTCGAGATCCGCTGTCGGGACACGGGATCGTTCTTCGTCGACGCCTCGCGGACGCTCTCGTGTCGCTTCGAACTCGACTCGCTCGTCCCCGTCTCGGAGTCGACGCAGCTCTACTACCTCCGCCTCGAGGGTGCGTCCCCTGCCGAGGTCTTCGAACTCGCAGACGTCGAAGAGGAGATCGAAGACTGTCGGGTGATCGAAACCGACGAACGAGGGTCGCGTCTCGAGGTCGTCGTCGACGGATCATCCCCGGCGCTAACGCTGACCGAGTACGGTGCGACCGTCCGCGAGGCGAACTTCGAGGATGGGCGAGCGACGATCACGGCCGACTGCAGCGCCGACGCGGACCTCAGGACGATCGTCGACGGACTGCGCGCCGCCTTTCCGGAAACCGATCTGATCGGCAAGCGAGAGACCGACCGGTCCGTCCGGACGACAGCCGAGTTCAGGGCGGGACTCGAGGACCGACTGACGGATCGTCAGGAGGCGACGCTCCGTGCGGCGTACGTCGGCGGCTACTACGACTGGCCGCGCGAGAGCACTGCCGAAGAAGTGGCAGACGCCATGGGAATTACCTCTCCGACGCTGCACAACCACCTCCGAAAAGCCCAGCACGAGCTGTTGCGGACGTTTTTCGAGGGGGATCGGACCGATCACGACTGAGCCGATGAGCCGTCGTCGGTATCGTGGACCCTCGTCGTTCTCACGAGCTATTGTCGTTCTCGTGGACCCTCGTCGTTCTCACGAGCTATTGTCGTTCTCGTGGACCCTCGTCGTTCTCACGAGCTATTGTCGTTCTCGTGGACCCTCGTCGTTCTCGAGCGGCTGCCCACACGCGTCGCCACTGGATTCTAGACAGGGTGGGGCGACTGATTTCTGGACCGGCGGGCCGAACCGGCCGTGGAGCGCTAGATTTTGCACAACTAGAGGCCAGCTTTACTATCATCGTTGTGTATTGTTCGAACGTATCATGACACAGGAGGAAGCCAACCTCGAGGTACGACTCGAGGAACAGGAGGAGTTCGAGCCACCGGAGTCGTTCGTCGAGCAAGCGAACGTGTCCGATCCGGGGATTTACGAGGAGTTCGAGGAGAACTGGCCGGAGTGCTGGGAGGGTGCGGCCGACCTCCTCTCGTGGGACGAGCCCTACGAGACGGTGCTCGAAGACGACGATGCCCCGTTCTACGAGTGGTTCACGGACGGCGAACTGAACGCGTCGTACAACTGTCTCGATCGACACGTCGAAGACGGTTCGAAAAACCGGGCGGCGATCAAGTGGGAAGGCGAAGGTGGCGAGACCCGAACGTACACCTACGGCGACCTGTTGAACGAGGTCGAAGCCTTCGCCGCGACGCTGCGCGACCTCGGCGTCGAGGAGGACGACGTCGTCACGCTCTACATGCCGATGATCCCGGAGCTGCCGATCGCGATGCTCGCCTGCGCTCGCATCGGCGCGCCACACAGCGTCGTCTTCGCCGGCTTCTCCGCGGACGCGCTGGCGACCCGGATGAACTCGGCCGACAGCGAGCATCTGGTCACCTGCGACGGCTACTACCGTCGCGGAGACGGACTCGACCACATCACGAAGGCGAACGAGGGTCTCGAGGGCGTCGATCACGAGGTCTCCGACGTCGTGGTCGTCGACCGACTGGGCGACGAACTCGAGCACTCGCTGTCGGACGGCCAGCACGATTACGATGAACTGATAGCCGATCACGAGGGCGCGTCCGTCGAGCCGGTTTCGCGAGACGCCGAGGACATGCTCTTTTTGATGTACACCTCGGGAACGACCGGCAAGCCGAAAGGGGTCAAACACACCACCGGCGGCTACCTGTCCTATGCAGCCTGGACGAGCCACGCGGTCCTCGACGTCAAGCCCGAAGACACCTACTGGTGTGCGGCCGACATCGGCTGGATCACCGGCCACTCCTACATCGTCTACGGCCCGCTCGCGCTGGGGACGACGACCGTCATGTACGAAGGGACGCCGGATTATCCCGACAAGGACCGGCTCTGGGAGATCGTCGAGAAAAACCGCGTCGACATCTTCTATACGGCACCGACGGCGATCCGCGCGTTCATGAAGTGGGGCGAACAGTATCCCGCGCGCCACGACCTCTCGAGTCTCCGATTGCTCGGCACCGTCGGCGAGCCGATCAACCCGCGCGCCTGGAAGTGGTACTACAAACACATCGGCGGCGAAGAGTGTCCGATCGTCGACACCTGGTGGCAGACCGAAACGGGCGGCATGATGATCACGACGCTTCCCGGCGTCAACACGATGAAACCGGGGACGGCTGGACCGCCGCTTCCGGGGATCGGTGCCTCGGTCGTCGACGCGAACGGCGACGACGTCGGTGCCGGTGAGGCCGGCTACGTCACGGTGAACAAGCCGTGGCCGGGCATGCTCCGGACGCTGTATAAAAACGACGAACGGTTCATCGAGGAGTACTGGGAGGAGTACTCCGACGAGGACGCCGTCAACAGACAGTTGACGAGCCCTCACTCGACGTCGTCTCGTGAGGACGCGGACGAGTGGGTCTACTTCCCCGAGGACGGGGCGAAACTCGACGGCGACGACTACATCACCATCCTCGGTCGCGTCGACGACGTGATCAACGTCTCCGGACACCGACTGGGCACGATGGAGATCGAGTCGGCCGTCGTCGGCGTCGAAGGCATCGCGGAGGCCGCCGTCGTAGGCGGACACCACGACGTCAAAGGCGAAGCCGTCTACGTCTACGCGATTCCGGAAGACGGGTACGAGGCTGACGCCGACCTCGAGGAACGAGCCGCCGAAGGCATCCTCGAGTCGATCGGTCCGATCGCGAAACCCGAGGAAGTGATCTTCACGCCCGAACTCCCGAAGACGCGCTCTGGGAAGATCATGCGCCGCCTGCTCGAGGACATCGCCAGCGGGAACGAACTCGGCAACACCTCGACGCTGCGAAACCCAGGCGTCGTCGACGACATCGCAGAACAAGTCGACAACTAGACCGGGCGAGTTCTCGTTTTCCTACCGGCGAGCGGGGCGGAGCGAATCGGAGAGAGGCGCTCGGTGCGCCGTCGGAACTCGAGCCCACACGGACCGACCATCGACCGGTCGTCCGCCGTCCGGATTCACTCCGTTTCGACCGGCGTTTTGACGATCGTGACCGGACGATCGGACATGTTCGCCACCCGTTCCGCGACGCTGCCGAGGAGGCGGCGATACTCGCCCGATCGGTTCTTCGAGCCGACGACGGTGAGTCCGATGTCCTCTCTGGACACGTACTCGAGGATGGCCCCGTGTGGAACGCCGTGTTCGATGCTCGTTTTCACGTCGATCCCTTCGTCGGCAGCGGTCTCGCTGATCTCTTCGACGGCGTCGCGACCGGCCTGCTCGAGGGCACTCTCGAGTCCTTCTAGCTCGTGGACGTACTCGTCGCCCGGATACGAGCCGTAGGTTTCGGTATCGACGACGTATAGGACGTGGAGTTCGGCGTCGTATCGCGAAGCCGCGTCGATCGCGTGATCGATGGCTCGGTCGACGCCCGTGCCGATATCCGTCGGCAAGAGGAGGCGATCGTACATTGCCCACGACAGTACGAGGTCGGCGGGAAAATAACTGTCCGTCAGTTGCGGCGACCGACCTCCGGATCGCGATATCACGCGGTTTGCTATCCCGACGTCATGGCGCAGCCGCTGGACGGTCGCGACCCCACCGGAACCGACTGACAGCGCTCCACGTCAGGAATCGAACTCCGGTCGAAGCTCCTCGGACCAGTAGACGTCACCGTCGTAGATGACGGATGCTTCCGTCTCGTCGAGCAACGCTGCGAGCTCCGACCGCGAGAGGGTGAAGTTCGATTCGGTCCCGCAGAGATACGCGTATTCGTTTCCGGCCGTGTGCGGGAAGTAGTACGACCCCGTCGCCCGGGTCGAATAGCAGTCGAACGTGACGAGAAACTGCTCATCGGCATCGTCGCCGGTCGGGCCGTCCGCTGTCCGTCCGTCGAGTGGCTCGACGATCACCGTCGTCGGCAGCCGGTGTTCGCCCTGCGTGAGCGAGTGAGTGCCGTCACCGACGACGGCGTAATCTTTCCCCATCATGATTCGACGGCGCGCGAGGCGCATCGCGCGTTCGATGCTGAACCCGTGAACGAGGAGTTTGGCGAACGCCGAACCGACTTTGACGGCGTGATCGTTCAACACCTTGGTGAACGTCACAGCACCGGCAACGCTTCCTTTCTCGATCAGCGCCGTTCCTTCGTAGAACGAACCGCAGGCGTTGAGGAAAAACGTCTGGACGTTCGATCGATCGAGGCTCGAGGTCGAGAGATAGCCGTCGGCACAGCGGAGTCCGTCGGTTTCACAGTGACCGATGTAGTGGACGAAGTCGTGGTCGTCCTCGAAGAGTCTGGCGAGTTCCACAACGCTCAACGAGTCTTCGACGGTGACCTGGATCGGGAGCTCTTCGGAACGACGACGATAAATCTCGGCAACGCTGTCGTGCTCGCCGCTCATTTCGGGATCGTTCAGGATGACGCGAATCGACGTCGTATCGCTCGCTCGGTCGACGTAATCGAGCCGGTTGTAGTAGGCTTCGGGTGCGGATTTGAAAACGTCGATCGGCACGCCGTCGGCAAGCCAGCCGTGTATTCGTCCGTTTTTGAGTTCGGGCTTGACGATATCGACCGATGCGACCCGGCCGACGCTGGCTCGTCCGCCGACGGTCGCGGAACTCCGGTCCCCGCCACGGTAGAAATCCGCAAGCGAGCGCTCGACGAGTTCCTGTCCGTCGAGTTCGGACGTCCGGGGGGGATAGATCATACTCAGACGATCGAGCAAGAACGGAACCATCTCGACGTGGTCGTAGCTGGGCGTGACGTACGTGGAGAGGTGCCAGTCGGGAAGCCGGTGTTCGATCGCAGCGTACGGGACGTCGAGATACGTCTCGAGGCGACGTTCCGAAGACAGTTCGTACAACCGCGTTGGGTCCAAACCGAGCGCAGAGAGGAGGTTCGTCGAGGCGAGGTTCGTTCCGCACGGACCCGCGTTCCGAACCAGACAGTCCATAAAAAACGTTTTTCGGAGTACGCGCTCGACGTCGCACTCGAGGGTCGGCATCGGAGAGAGCCGTTCGTCGACGTCTATATCCGGGATTCGAATCCGGGGGTGCTCCGGATCGCGACGGACCCCCTCGGCCTCGAGCGTCCGGATCGTCGCCTGCAGATAGTACGCGAGGGGCGCGACGGTGAACATCGTCTCGTACTCCGACGGGACGAGCAGTTCGATGCCGGTATCGGGCGTTTCGTTTCGAATCTCCGGAGGGATCTCGAGGGAATCACCGGCTTCGAGAAACGGTGGGTGACCGCGGAGCGTCGGGTACGTCCTGTCGGGCTTCGTGGTTTTGTGTGACGAGGAGAGGTGCGTTATCGCCGTGGCGACCTCCTCGGGCGAGTCGGGAACGGTTATCGTTCCGCTCGGACGTTCGTGTCGGCTTCGAAAGCCGGCGACGACCGTCGTCCGCTCCGAGAAGGTAACGACGAGCGACTCGAATCCGTCCGATCGGTTGATCGTCGCTGGGCCGCTGATCCGAAGATAGGTTTTGATGTCGGTATCGATATCGATCACGAACTCACCCGACGGAAGCGAAAGCGAGCCACGACGCGGGTCGAGTTCGTACTGGTCGTTCGAATCCAGCGAGAACGCATAGACGACCGCGTGGGGGAATCGAAGCTCCCGTGCGGTGACCGCGACCGTTTCGTCGACCGGGCGTGGAACGTCGGAACTCGTCTCCTCGACACCGATGTCGTCGCCGTGGACGATCAACTCGGTGTTATCCGCGTCCGTGACGCGGAGTGCATGGGCCCCAACCTCCCACTCTATCATTCGGTACGCTGAATGTGTCCCCGCGAAGTTAGTTGTATCGGAATGTCACCTTTGAGTCGTGCGGTTTGTTTCGGCCTGTGAAACTCCGCACCCCTCGTCGGCCTTGAGTCTTTGTCTGGCGGAGAGTGCGGGTCGGGTAAGTAAACTATTTAGGACGCCGTGGGCAAGTCACGGAAGAGAGAAACGTCGTGTTCTGGAACGAAGAGCGAGTCGCCGTCGGACGCAATGGATCTACTGACGCGGGACTCGAGGAGCCGTTCTCGAATGCGACAGACCTCGATTACGATTTAGCGTGATACTATGCAGGGACAAGCTCAACAGCAGGCATACGACCGAGGCATCACGATCTTCTCGCCAGACGGCCGACTCTACCAGGTCGAGTACGCACGCGAGGCGGTCAAACGCGGAACGGCGAGCATCGGCGTCCGAACGTCGGACGGCGTCGTTCTCGCCGTCGATAAACGCGTTCCGTCACCGCTGCTCGAGGACTCGAGCGTCGAGAAGATTCACAAAGCAGACGACCACATCGGGATCGCCAGCGCGGGCCACGTCGCGGACGCGCGCCAGCTGATCGACTTCGCACGCCGACAGACGCAGGTCAATCAGCTTCGCTACGGCGAACCGATCGGCGTCGAGACGTTGACCAAAGAGGTTACCGATCACATCCAACAGTACACCCAGGTCGGCGGTGCCCGTCCGTTCGGCGTCGCACTGATCGTCGGCGGCATCGACAACGGCGAGCCGCGCCTGTTCGAGACGGACCCCTCGGGGACGCCCTACGAGTGGAAGGCGCTTGCCGTCGGTGCCGACCGCGGTGAACTCCAGGAGTTCTTGGAGGAGAACTACGACGGCGACGCCGACCTCGAGGGCGGAATCGCGCTGGCGCTCGACGCGCTCGCATCCGTCAACGATGGATCGTTGCTCCCGAGCGAAGTCGGGCTCGCGACTGTCGACGTCGAAAGTGAGTCCTTCGAGCAGTTCGAGCAGGACCGTATCGGTGACCATCTCGAGGAAAACGGCCTCCTCGACGACGGTGAAGAAGAGGACGAAGGCGACGAATAAGTACGGTAATCGAGCGTCCGGAACCGGAACCGAGCCGACGATCCTTTTTGGCGTCGAAATCCTCGGTCAGGAAAAGCTCTTTTACCCGCCCGTGGCTACTCATCGATATGATATCGCTCGACGAGGCGGTGACGGCGCGGCTCGAGTCACACGGGGCCCGTTTCGAGGTACTGATCGACCCGGACGCCGCACTCGCGATCAAGCGCGACGAGTTCGAAGGGGACCTAGAAGAGGTCATCGCCGCCGAAGACGTCTTCGAAGACGCCTCTCGTGGCGATCGACCCGCCGAAACCGATCTCGAGACGGTCTTCGAGACCACCGATCCGATCGAGATCATCCCCGAAGTAATCAAGGAAGGCGAAATTCAGATCACGGCCGACCAGCGCCGTGAGATGCAAGAACAAAAGCGCAAGCAGTTGATCGACACGATCGCACGCAACGCGATCAACCCTCAGATGGACGATGCACCCCACCCACCGGAGCGAATCGAAAACGCTCTCGAGGAGGCCGGCTTTACCGTCGATGCGATGGAGCCGGTTCAGTCACAGGTCGACGACGCACTCGACGCGCTTCGACCGGTTATTCCGATCCGGTTCGAGGAGGTGACGATCGCCGTCCAGATCCCCGCAGAGTACGCAGGCAGCGCACAGGCCAATGTCCGACAGTTCGGTGATCTCGAGCGCGAGGAGTGGCAACCCGACGGGTCCTGGATCGGCGCGGTTACCTTCCCGGCCGGCATGCAAAACGACTTCTACGACGTCGTCAACGAACACTCGAGCGGCGAAGCCGAAACGCAGATGGTCAAGGACAAAGACGATCTGCGGACCCGGTAACGACCCGCTGACTCCGCCCGTCTCTCGACGCGAGCCGACAGCGACCGACCGGAAAGCACCGCGGCGGAGAGCGCTCATCGGGCACTGGATTCAAGTCGGTCGACCGCGTACCGTCGACTATGTCCGACCGTCGTTTAACGGGGGTGTTCGACCGGCATCACTAGCACGCCGAACGGTATCTCGCGCGCGAATCACCGATCCGAGTTGGTCACGTGTTCGCAGACGAGTGGCGGTCCGGTGTCCGCATGAGCGCTATCGTCGCAAAACGGGTCGATTCCGGGACCGCCGATACGACGGAAATCCGTGATCTCGCGGCGGCGGCTGGCTATACGATCAGCGGCGAGGTGACACAGTCACGGCGAGCGGATCCGGCGCTCCAGTTCGGTGAAGGGAAAGCCGAGGAACTCGCAGCCAGAGTCGATGAGACCGACGCGAAGACGGTCGTCTTCGACAACCGGCTCGGACCGTATCAGATGTACAATCTGGGACAGCTACTCCCGGACGGTACCGAGGTCATCGACCGGTTCACGCTGATCCTCGAAATATTCGGTCAACGTGCCCAGACCCGGAAGGCACAGCTACAGGTCGAACTGGCCGAACTTCGGTACGAGCTGCCCCGAGCGGAGGCGAAATCGAGTCTTGCAAAGCGCGACGAACATCCCGGATTCATGGGCCTCGGTGAGTACGACGAGAGCCGCGAGCGAGACATCAAGGCCCAGATCAGCCGGATCACGGACGAGCTCGAGCAGATCGAACGAACCGAAGAACACCGCCGAGAGCGTCGACGCGACTCCGGGTTCGATCTGGTTGCACTGGCGGGCTATACGAACGCCGGCAAGTCGACGCTTCTTCGACAGCTCGCAGCGGACCTCGAAATCGACGAAAACGAGGACCTCCACCCGGACCTAGAGTCGACGGCGGAGTCCCAGGACAGGCTGTTTACGACCCTGGGGACGACGACCAGACGCGCTGCTATCCAGCCTCGTGACGTGTTGGTCACCGATACCGTTGGGTTCATAAGCGATCTGCCACACTGGCTGGTCGAATCCTTCAAGTCGACGCTCGACTCCGTCTATCGGGCGGATCTGGTGTTGCTCGTCGTCGACGTCAGCGAACCGGTCGACGAGATTCACGAGAAGGTCGTCACCTGTCACGACACGCTCTACGAGCGAAACGAGGCACCGATCGTGACGGTTCTGAACAAAATCGACCGCGTCGACGACGAGGAGCTCACGGAAAAGCGCGAGGCCCTCTCGGGGCTTGCACCCGGTCCGGTGTCGGTCAGCGCACGAACGGGGACGAACGTTGAGGAGTTGTTAGAGCGGATCGACGACGAGCTTCCCGACTGGCTGGAAGAGCGCCTCGTCTTACCGATGACCGACGACACGATGAGCCTGGTCTCGTGGATCCACGACAACGCGAACGTCAACGACGTGACCTACGGCGACGAAGACGTTCACGTCTCGTTCGAAGCACGACCCGCGGTGGTCTCGAGGGCGCGCTCTCGCGCGGGCGAACTGGAGAGAACGTCCGTCGAATCCGCCTGATCGATCACCGATAGCGGGGTCGATTCGGTTCCCCGGTCCCTCCCTCGTCTTCGGGTCGGACCCTCACATATAAATCGTAGACTCGAGTCCCGTAGGATATGGAACGTGTTGCGATCATCGGTGCGTCCATGACCCAGTTCGGACAGCGGGACGACTGGATTCTGGATCTCCTCGCGGAGGCGGGAATCGAGTGTCTCGAGGATGCAGGCGTTTCGGCGGCGGACGTCGATCACCTGTACGTCTCGAACATGGCCAGTGGCGAGTTCGAAGGACAGACGGGGGTCGTGAACGCGCTGGCACACGACCTCGACGCGGTACCGGCGTACACACAGCGCGTCGACCAGACGAGTTCGAGCGGCGGCGCGGGAATCTACGCCGCCTGGCAGTCGGTGGCAAGCGGTGCAAGCGACATGACGTTGCTCGTCGGCGGCGAGAAGATGACCCACCGGACTACCGGCGAGTCGACCGACGTCATCGCCTCACTGACCCACCCTGTCGAGTACAAACAGGGAGTGACGCTCCCCTCGTTCGCCGGGCTGACGGCGCGGCACTATCTCGAGCGCTTCGATGCGCCTCGCGAGAGCCTCGCGAAAGTCGCCGTCAAAAACCACGCTAACGGGGTCGACAACCCACACGCACAGTTTCAAAAGGAAGTGGACGTCGAAACCGTCCTCGAGTCCCCGATCGTCGCGGATCCGCTTCGGCTGTACGATTTCTGTCCGATCACGGACGGCTCCGCGGCGCTGTTGATCTGTCCCGAGTCCGTGGCCAGCGAGTACACCGACGAGTACGCAGTCATTTCTGGAATCGCTGGCGCAACTGACACCCACGTCGTCCACGAGCGGATGGATCCGACGGTGATGGGTGGCGTCGTCGAAAGCGGCGAGAACGCCTACGAGATGAGCGGCTACGGGCCCGACGAGATCGACGTGGCCGAACTCCACGACATGTTCACGATTCTCGAGTTCCTCCAGATGGAGGGGCTCGGATTCGCCGCGCAGGGCGAGGCCTGGACTCTCGTCGAGGAGGGATACACGGAGAAAGACGGCGAGTTACCGATCAACACCTCCGGCGGGCTGAAATCGAAGGGACACCCGCTGGGTGCCAGCGGTGTCGCCCAGGGCGTCGAGGTGTACGAACAACTCGTTGGCGAAGCCGGATCGCGACAGGTCGACGCCGACGTCGGCCTTTCCTGTAACGTCGGCGGATTTGGCAACTGCGTTATTACGACAATCATGGAGGCAGCACGATGACGATGGAGGCGACTCGGTACGACGACGGCTCGATCAGTTATCCGGGTCATCCGCGTGGACCCGGCGAGACGCAACCGGTCGAAACGATCGACCTGAGCGAGTACACCGCCACAGTCGTCACCTGGACGGTCAGCACCGCAACGCCGCCCGGTGTTCGCGAACCAAACACGCTCGCGATCGTCGAGTTCGACGTCGACGGCCAGCCCGTTCGCGCTCTCGGTCAGGTGACGACGCAAGACGTCGAGACCGGTGACGTGGTCAGGCCCGTTCACGTCGACGAACTCCGCGAGCCGGGTGCGGGTATCCGCGAACCGAACAGTCAGGACTGGGACGGCTACCGGTTCGAACCGGTGTCGTAGTCCCGCCACTCGCCAGTCGAATCCTACTCGTCTTCGTCGGAATGCTCCCCCGCGTTCTCGCCACCGGAGTCGTCACTGCCACCGTGATCGGCGCTCCGGTCCCCCTGTTCGGCACTGTTTCCCGCGTCGTCACCGGAAACGTCGTCTCCGACGCTCGAGGAATCCGGGTCGTCATCCGGACCGTACTGGTCTTTCAACGTCTCGAGTTCGGCGTCGACGTCGACGTTCGACTCGGCGTCGCCGTCGACACTCCGCTGGTCGGCTCCTGAACTACCCTCGTCGATATCGATCTCGACCGACTCCGACGACGGCGATCCGTCGCGTTCGTCGGGATCGAGACCACCCGCCGCGTCTTCGAGTCGGTCGTCGACGTCGTCGCGGAGACGGCGGGCGTCGGTGAGCAACTCGCGAGCCCGTTCGTCGGCGGGCAACGTCCCTTCGGAGGCCGCCCGCTGGAGTTCCGCGAGGACGGTATCGAGCCGGGAGAGCGTCGTCTTTCGGAGGTCGTTCGCTCGTTCGCTCGAGACGACCTCGCCGGTCCGTTCTCTGACCTCTCGTTCGGTTCTGACCAGTTCGAGGCCGCGCTGGAACGTCTCGAGCGTTCGAACGCTCGAGTTGAGTACCGCGAGCATCGCGGGGAGGGCCACCTCGTCAGTAAATGCGAGCAGTTCACGCGGCGTCGGAGGGCGTAACGGCGGACGGCGAGGCTGTGGCTCGAACTCTCGAGAGAGATCGTCGATCGTTCGCGTGAGCTCTCGAATGGCCTCGGTGAGCTCGTCGTTCTCGTCGACCATACCCGTCCTACGAGGTCCTGTATGAAAAGAGAGACGATTGGTGACACGGCCGTGAACGGACATCCCGACGGAGGTGTGTGTTTCTGATTGCAGTCCGATACGACGGGGGGACTCAATCACAAAACCAAATATGATGAAATAATAAATAAATACATTACTGTTTCTAATTGGACATCGATGGGTATAACAGTACGTCAACCCGAGATTGAGGCCAGAGGATTTATAAGCAGGCGCGGAAAGAGTCCGGCCAATGCTACTCTCAGTTGATCGTTCAGAGAAGGATTCCGTTCGCTCTCTCAGTTTCGAAGTCATCGAAGCGGTTGCCGAACGAGAAGGCGTCGATCCGACGGATATCGAACCACCAGCGTACGACGCATTATATGACGCGATCAATCCGGAGGCGCTGGACGCGCTGTTTGCTCCTCGAGCGGACGGAACCGAACGGACGACGGGCCACGTCGAGTTTACGTTCTGTAACTACCGAGTGACCGTCTCGAGCGAGGGTGACGTCGTCGTCCACGGCGACGAATCCGATCCGGTATAGTCAGCCCGTCCGGTCGATTCGTCGTCGCCACTCTGTGGGTAAGGTTCGCGATTCACCAGTCTCGGGATCGACGACGACCTGGACGGTTCTGGCCGTCGCCGCTCTGTCACCGTCCGCGCGAATTTCGTACTCGATCGGCAAACTGGATTCTCCGAGCTCCGGGACGCCCAGTGCGACGGTTACCTCGGCGTCCGCGTCGATCGAGTGAACGTAGTCGACCTCTAGATTGACGAGTACGGTTCCCACGTCGACGAGCGAAACGCCGAGGACGTCCCTGAAGTACGCCTCTCGAGCCTGCTCGAGGTACGTCGCGTAGACGGCGTTGTTTACGTGCCCCATGAAATCGATATCGCGAAGTCGAACCTCGAGGCGACTCTCGTAGTCGTATTCGTTCATGTTTCAGAACATGTGATCCATCACCGTATGGTTGCCGTTCTCATTCACGTCAGCGGTGGTGACGGGCGGACAACTTCGAGGTCAATTACCGCGTGGCACAGGCGGCCTCGAAAACGCGGTCGTGGAGGCGATTCGTAACGGTTTCGAGTAACGGCTTCATGTTCTTCGTGTCCGCACGGTTGTAACTGATTAGCGTCTCGAGGGCGGCATCGTCGCCGCGTTCGTACTGGTGCCAGAGACGCACCGCTTCGCGACCGTCGATGTCCGGCAGGTCGCGCTCGATTCCGAGTTGACCTTCGATCGCTTTGAGGCCGCCGTCCAGTCCGATCTGCTTGCAGGGATACATGAGATCGAGATGCGGAACGGAGACGTCCAGATCGTAACACGTCTCGAGAAACGGAACGTCGAACCGCTGGCCGTTGAACGTGACCAGTAACGCCGCGTCCTCGAGTTCCGTCGCGAGGCGCTCACCAGTGAGGTCACGACCGTTGACGAGCGTTTTCGTCTCGCCGGCGCGATGGAGGCTGACCGTCGTTACGTCGTTTCGCGTCGCGTCGAGTCCCGTCGTCTCGATATCCAGAAAACACGTATCGGCGCGGACGTTCTCGTAGAGTCGCCACCGACTGGCGGCCGGGAGTCGGTCCGCGAAGACGGAGACGTCGCCGCGATCCAGGTGGTCCCATCCCTCGTCGATGAACGACTCGATCCGCCCGGCCAGCGTCTCCCCGACGACACTGCCGTCGAACTCGTCCCAGTGAGTAATACCGTGTTCCCAGAGCCGCCGCTCGGTCGTTTCTCCGACGCCGCGGACGGGAATAAAGCTGTTCTCGATTCGCACACCAGTTCAGGGGAGGGGAACGGTCAAAAACGCTTGGGTCGGAACCGTCCGAGGTCGGAGCCCGTATCGAACGGTAGTGCTTTCGACCGTTCTGTGAGCGTCCCGGCGGCGACTCACTCGAGTCGGATCCAATCGGTCGGCGCTTCTCGGTCACGGAGATGCCACCGTTGTTCGTGGACGCCGTCGTCTGTCCGGAGTTCGACGACCGCATCGAACATCGGTTCGAAAAGGGAGACGGCGTCGTGGTCGCGGGAGACCGGTAAATGGTAATGCCCCATTCCACGCGCCCGTTCGGTCCGGGACATCACGACGTGAAGCAATCGGAACACGGCTTCGGTCTCACACTCCTGTAAGAGCGAGACGAGCGAGTCGACGCAGACCCGGAGTTCGGACGGCTCGAGTCCGTCCGCAGCAGCCTCGAACTCGTCGATAGCATCGATAACCTCGAGACCGAGATTGCCGAGTGCGGTGCCGTCGGGATTCGATTCCGCGGTGGCGTACTCGATGGTGGTCGTCTCGGTTGGCCGTGTCAGACCGTGACGATGCGTGGTCGAATCCGCGGTGACGAGCAGCCGGTACCGCGGCTCCTGGCTGGACAGAGCGCTGAGACGACGACAGACTAGCTCGTGGCCCTTGCTCGTCCGACTCCCGACGAGTAACAGGTTACACCCCTGGCGCTTGAGCGAGTCGAGCGTCTGTGCAAATCCTGATCGATCTCCCCCCATGCACCCCGACGTACTTTCCATTCGTCAGCCAAAACGGGAAAGAATGCGATAAATATTGCGGCCAAATATTTTCTAAAAGTCGAGTCCTGAGTTGTAGTAACGACTGGAACGGGCGACATACGGATCGGACAGTGATCGGAAATGAGACTGACCGTCGGTGCCGACAGTACGGTTCGTAACCTGAGTGATCGCGGTGGGCCTCAGGTAGTCGTCTGTCACGGATCTCAATAGCTGATAGCGGTAGTTAATTGCTCGTGGTTGTGACAGCGAGTGCCGGCTTCACCCCGTTCCACGGTGGGACGAGGAACCCCCCTTGATACCCAGATTGAAGCCGAGGATTCAAGCCAGTACTTCGGCTTTTAGATGAGGAGGAGGTTGTTGATGGGTGAATTACCTGTACTTACCGCCAGGTCAGTAGTCCGCTAATAGGGAGATCCGGGACAGTGAGCGTACACTCCACGTGCTTACTGATCACCGAGATTTCTACCAGTACAAAGAGATGTTTCGACAGCCGTACGAGATACTTCGCGCGTATCTCGCATAGAGAGCAGTCGGATCGGAGTTAGCAGGTCGACCACGTACATCCAATGACAGGGGTTTACCAGCGGCGCTTACAATAGGACTGCTTGGGCCAATCCAAGGAAGACGAAAAAGCCAAGCACATCGGTCGCCGTGGTGATGAAGATCGTCGCAGACGTGGCTGGATCGTACCCGATTCGGTCGAGCAACAGTGGCGTAATAGCACCGAAAAAGCCCGCGATGACGAGATTTGCTACCATCGAGATACCGATGACGGCCCCGAGTAAGAGGCCAAACTCGCCGAACGAAAAGGCAATAGCGATCACGGCGACGAGCACACCAGTAATCATCCCATTGACGGCACCGGCAGCAACTTCGTTGAAGATGACACGCTTGCCGGTGTTGAGTGACACCTCACCGAGTGAAATCCCACGAACCGTGACTGCCATCGCCTGTGTACCAGCATTTCCACCCATTCCAGCGACAACAGGCATATATGCTGCCAAAATGGCAACAGCAGCAATAGTTGACTCGAACAACCCAACCACCGCTGCAGCCATAAACGCCGTTCCGAGGTTGAGGATCAACCACTTATACCGTCGTCGTACCTTCGTTCCCGGGCCGTCAAGAACGCTCTCTTCTTCAGCGACGCCAGTGAACTCGTAGAGCGTTTCACCCCGCGCCTCTTCGAGCATCCGAAACAAGTCCTCGGCGTGGATCACTCCGAGGATGTCTTCGTCTTCATCGAGTACGGCAACGGAACGCTCGCGGTTTTGCTTGAACACCTCAAGAACTTCTTCATCATCGCGGTCGTACCGGATATGCGGCGTCTCTTGGACGTAGTCATTGATCGTCTCGGCTTCCTCATCAGCCACGGACAGCGCTGCGCCGGGGAGTTCGCCTTGTAATTCCTCATCGTCAGTGACGAAGATCGTCGGAACCTGTCCCATTCTATCCTCGAACCGACGAACGCGTTCGATCACTTCGGGGAAGCCCCGCGCTTCATCGACGGTGACGTAGTCGAGGCTCATCACCCCAGCTGCACTTTCAGGATTAAACGAGAGCAGAAAATCAATTTTTTCGCGGCGCTCGCTATCGAGCGTTGTGAGCAGTGCCTCTCGCGTCTCTTCGTCAGTGAACCAGAGAACCGCAGTCACTTCGTCCGGATCGAGCCGGTCGATAAACGTCTCCAATTCAGACCGACTCATGTCCACGATGAGGTGTTCTTGCACCTCTTCCGGAAGTGAGAAGAACACGTCTCGCCACTCGTTCAGTGGCAAGTCTGTGAACGGGTTCGACGGTTCCGAAGCCATCGCAACCGTCTCATGTATGTCTGTCTGCCGAGCCATATACGGAGTATATAAGCCGAACACTAAATCATGACCGATGGCGCTATCATAAAAATACGCTATCGGTAGTGGCCGCTCCAACGACACTGACCAGCCAAATCATTTCGATAAACAGGCAAAGAAGGGATTTTCGCTGCTGAATTTATGCTCTGTATCTCGCACGGCGTTCTTGACAGGAATCAAGTAATTAAACGAACCGATCGGGACGTGAGTCCCCCTGTACTTACTGGCAGATCAGTAGTCCGCGAACACCGGAATCTTGGACCTACACTACACGTACGATCTGAACGATTGGGACATGGGATAGTAAAAGACAATACATTTGATTTCATATAGTTTCCTAGAACGTATGCCCGTATCCGGCCAGTTAATTGATTTGGCCTTTTCGCTTTTGTTGGTTTTCGACGAGCCAGCGTTATTTCTGTTGTTCGTCCTAAAAGGGGCGATAATCGGAAAGGTATTTCCAACATCACTCTTTTTGCCGGGCTATCTTCTTGCTATCAAAGCGTCTTCGGAGCAGATCGCTGTCGGGATTGTTGTAGCCTCATTTGGATATGTTACAGGACAGTTACTAATCTACTGGATATCGAATAATTATGGAACGACCGCCGTTGGCTCGCTTCCCGCTGTTTCTGTTTCGGATGAACAGGTGACACGGGCTGAAGAGCTGTTTCAGCGGTACAGCGGTATGGGTATCTTCATTACGAATCTCGTCCCGTTCGTCGGGTCCTTCATCATGATTCCTGCCGGGATGACCTCATATTCGATTCCCCTGACAATTTTGTACGCGCTCTCATCAACGGTTCTGAATTATATACTTATCGTTTTGATAGCTTTTGAGTCACTCGAATTCCTTAGCCTGCTATAATTTTTCACCCGATTCATCCTTCACCTGCACTGAGCAACCACGCTTCTTCGCAGATTTCCTCTCAATCTGTGCCGCATTTGCGCTGTGTATTCACCAAGCCTCCTGTCTCAACCCTGGAGGGGAATAAAACAAAACTATAGGTGGGGTGGTAATCCCTATCAGTGGTTCGAAAGACATATCAAATTACAATTTAATCATGCTGATATGAATCGCAGACAGCTCCTCCTCGCAAGTGGCGTAACGCTGACGAGTGCGGTCGCTGGATGTGCTGGTGAAACCGACGACGAAAACGGAAATGGAAACGGAAACGGGAACGGTGATGACAGTGATCCCGAGCCCGAGCCTGACGATGCCGGGGAGTCCCCCGAAGAAGACTCCCCCGAGCCGGACGACGACCCGGAACCCGATGACGATGGTTCTGACGGGGACGAAGACGACGTCGACGAGCCCGACCCGCAGTCGTTCTCAGGCAGCGGTGCAGCTGTCGAGGACGGAGTCCGAATCATTGGTAACCTGACAGTGGTCGAGGCCGAACACGACGGTGAGTCAAACTTCGCTGTTCACCTTGTCGACGACAGCGACCACGATGATATGTTCGTCAACGAGATCGGCACGTACGACGGCGAGACGGCCGAACTCGTCGAACAGGGCGAGTACATGCTCGACGTCGAAGCTGACGGGGACTGGTCGGTCGACGTTCGCCAGCCTCGAGCGGCCAGCGGTGATGAACTCCCACAGTCGCTCTCCGGTGACGGAAACCAGGTCTTCGGCCCGTTCGAATTCGACGGAACGCACGTCGCGGAGGGGGAGCACAGCGGTGAGTCGAACTTCAGCACCCACGTCTACCCCGCCGAAGGGTCGTTCGGAGAGCTGGTGTTCAACGAAATTGGTGAATACGAGGGCGAGACAACGTTCAACTTCGACGGTATTGGGTGGGTGGCCGTCCAAGCCGACGGTGACTGGTCCATCGAATTGGAATAATCGCACTGTCTCGAAACCGCAGAACTACCATCCGCGACGAACCTCTTTTCGCACACCGGAGACAGACGTCGAGACCTCGTCGACGAACTCGAGGCTGCAACTGGGTTCCATCCCATCCTCGAAGGTCCGTCGCTCGAGGACGACCTCTTCGTTGCTGAACGCCTCGACTTCGTAGGCGTAGCCGACTCTGGCGAGCTGTGGGACGATCCCGAGCGACCTGCCGAGGCGGTCGACGAACCATTCGACGAAAGAACGTAGTATCCCAGAAGGCGAGAGTTGTAACCTACCTAGCACGGCATCAATATCTCCCGCAATGATCGGGTGGGGTCTTTTAGCCGTTAGGTGAGGTCGACTTCGAACGAAGAGTGAATCGTCTCGTTTTGTTCAGGGCGTAGCCGACTCCGTTCTACTGCATGATCGAGATATTCGGTCGCCCATAAGAACTCAGACACACTCTCGACATCGAAGTGAAATCGCCACGGACGATGTTCCCGGTGTGTCGAATAGACGTCGACGTCGATATCCTGGTGCAACATATATGCCGACTCAATCGTCTCTGAGTCCACCTGTTCGGGATTCTCGATCGTCGCATCGAGCACTACACCACCCTCCGACCACCAGATCACGCCGTTCAGGAAGACGTTTTCAACGCGCCGTTTGATTCGTTCCCTCCGAGACTCAGGGAATCCTTCCTCGAGGACAATCGTGGAGAGACGGCCCCGAGCGAAGCGTTCGACCTTCGATGGTGGTGTAGCGATCCTGGGCTGGATGCTTCGCTTCCAGACTGCGTCAGCCAATTCGTCTCGACCCCGATCGACGAGTGGTTTGATCAAATAGCCGGCGGCCATTCCGAGGACGAAGACGGCGCCGGGGAGGGTTTCGAGCATAACTACTGATAGATCGTTCACAAATATATATCATCGGACGAATCAGAGTGCTTTCTACGCTACTGTAGCTGCGACACTTCCAGTTCCGCCGCGCACGGCGCACGATAAAGTCTCTCGCTACAGAACCTTCGAGGTCTGCCATCCAATCAATTCGCTCGCGACGGCTTTCCCGGCCCTGACGAACTCGAGGACTTCGAGGGCGATCGTCTCTTCCGTGCGCTCCAGCAACTATTAGGCGGGCCGCTGGCCAGCCACGGCAGCCTCCCAGTGGGACGATCGGTTCGCGGACCCCTGGATCAGGCAGGGTCACACGCGGGTCCGCCTCCTCGATCTCCTTGATCCGTTCAAAACAACCGTTACAGTACCTCGGGTTGTGCCAGACGAGCCGGTCGAACGCCCGTTGTGGTGAGACGTGGTTGTCTGTGGATTGAGTTCCCGTTGTTGACATGGTTAGAGAAAAGCGTCGCTGCAGGGCAGACGCGTTCATCGCCGGCGACGACCGCGGCCGCCGACTCGACGCCCCTTTGCATGACGTGTGTTTTCCTTATTGCGATGAACGTATAACAAACAAATAGAGAGACTCGAATTTCGAGTTGATTCTATAGCGAACCGAACGAGTAAGTGTTTGTAGGCTGATTGGTATTCACCAACAATTAACATGCACCGCGTTGAATTCCAAAGGCCATGGGATCCCCCAGTACATCAGATGGATCTAAGGAATGCATCACGCTCGAGACCAACGAAGACTGTCTGAGTCCATCAGCAGCATTTGAACTACTGGCTGATCAGCACCGTCGTTATTTTCTACATTACTTCCGAGTTGAAACCACTCGCACAGCAGAGACCGAGGAGGTTTGTGAGTTTATTGTAAATGGATTACCCGATTCGGACACTGACAAGGATTCATTGCAAATCGAACTACGGCATCAACATCTTCCAAGGCTCACCCAATGTAATATCATCGAATACGATAACAGGCACGAGACAGTCCGATACTACAGCGATCCAGTAGTTGAACAGTGCTTAGAGTTCGTTTCCTCTCACGATCTTGGATGATCTAACTCAATATCTGCATTTGAGATGTCGATACAAACAACATCGGATGCATAGACTGTAATTTCGAAATTATAGTACTCGAAAGAGACTTTCCCCAGGGTACGGTCATTTTCTTCGGATGACGGTCCAAATAGCGAATCAAGTGCGTCTGGATCGACAACCGAATACAGTGAAGGAATTTCTTCGACTTGTTTGCCAGTTATAGCTGCAACACCCCGGGCAATGACTACTGGTAGTGAGGAGTCTTTTCCACGGTCATACTCTATATAAACTTCGTCGGTTGACGGATCGTATCCAATGTGGTCTGATTGACAAACTCCCTTCATGCGAATGTTAACAAATAACTTCCCTAATACGCCGTCAGTATCCAGATATATAACTCATGGGGATCCAGGGGAAATCTGGAAATACCATCAGTAATAATATTTGGCCGGTATCCCGACGTCCTCGAGATCTCCGTCGTCGAGGTGGACGTTTCGCGAGCTCCGGGCGCTCGGTGATGTATTGGACACACCCGTCGAGTGCGCCGCCGCGGGCTTCGCGACGACCGATCATGCCGCGACACCTCCGTCTGCCGTCGGTATCGTGGTATGTGATCGACTGGTATCACTATCGAAGGTGTCCGGTACTCCCAAGCAGGGTGGTTCTACACTCCTTTTTACCTGGGATAATTCAGAAATTTGACAGAGCCAGGAGTGGGATTTGAACCCACGAAGTCCCGATTACAAGTCGAGTGCATGCACCACCCATGCTCTCCTGGCGCGGTCCGTTGGTTAGCGGTCCTCCTTTGAGTGTGTGTCGTTTTCCGGTCGGTCGTCCAGCGAGCGATCCATCGCGACTCGAAACGTCTCGTAACCTCGCTGTCGGTAAAATCGCCTGGCGTCTTCGTTCGTTGCCATCACCTCGAGCGTGAGGACCTCGACACCGTTCGCGGCGAGGGTCTCTTCGGCGGTGTGAAGTAGCGCCGATCCGACGCCCCGGTCGCGATATTCGGGTTCGACGTAGAGGTTCGAGAGCGTTCCCCGGGTGGCGTCGAGTTCGAGACTGCCGCGCTCGATCGAAAAGGAGGCGAACCCAGCCAGATCAGGGCCGACGCGGGCGACCAAGAGCCCATCAGTGGCGCGGTGAGCGGCGAGTGTCTCACGCATCGTCGAGCGGTTCGCCTCGGGACGAACGTACGAATCGTAGGCCCGCTGACCGCGAGCGAGTCGGACCCAGAGCTCGGTGATCCCGTCGATATCGTCCGCTTCGGCTGGTTCGATCGTCAGTTCGGGAGCCATTCGAATCGATCGATGCCGTTCACTCGAGTACGGATTCTGAAAGCGTTTTCCATCGGTTTGGTCGAGCCGTTCACCCCGCCTCAGACGGACCGGCAGTCCGAACAGACCAGCCGTCCGTTGGCGTCCCACAGCGCGTCCGAAAGCGAGCCACAGGCTTCACAGACGCCTTGCGTGGAAAACTCGTCGCCGCCGTTGGGAAGCGCGCGTTCGTCGGCCGCCTCGCTAACCGACCGTGTGACCGACTCCTCGGTGTCGACCTCGTTCGCCGTCGAGACGCTGCCCGTGCTCGCACTCGAGCGGGTAGGGGTCATCGTGGCCTGGAACGATCCAGCCGCGGTGATGACGTCTCGCTGCGTGACGAGTCCGAATACCTCATCGCCGGCCTCGACGACGACGTTTCGGATGTTTTCACGCCCCATCATCGTCGCCGCGTCAGCGAGCGACCGGTCCGGACCGAGCGAGATGACGGGCGCGGTCATCGCGTCACCGACCGTCGTCTCCGTGGGGTCGTCTTCATCAGCCATGATGCCGAGGACGTCCCACTCGGTCATGATACCAACCGGCTCCGAGCCGCGAACGACGAGAACACAACTTGCACGCTCTTCGCGCATTAGCTGTACCGCCGCGAGGACGGTGTCTGACTCGCTGACACCGACGTATTCGGTCGTCAGGACGTCCCTGACCGACAGTTCCGATTCCATGTGTGAACAATACCCACGGACCGGCTAAAAGCTACTCCCGCTACACTTAAGCACGCATCCCCCGAATGTAGGTGGTTAGCCGGTTCGAGCCGCTACCACTCGAGTTCGACGCGCGTTCCGTCGGCACGACAGGTCTCGAGGGCGTGTTTCGCCGCGAACCCCGCATCGTGAGCGCTGATACCGCGGCCGACGCCGACCTGAAGTTCGACGTCGACGGCCGCTTCGACGTGCTGGATTGCCGTTTCGTACTCCGATCGCTCGAGATCGGGACAGACGACGATGATGTTGTCGCCGCCGACGAAAAACGAGAGGCTCTCGTGGTCGGAACGCATGTGGCGCATGAGTTCCGCATAGCCCTGTTCGATATGGATGAAGCTGTCGAACGCGTTGAGTTCGTCCGTGTACTGCCCCGTCGCGTCCACGACGTCGAAGTGGGCGATCTGGACGTCGTCGTCGGTTCTGTGGGCGTCGTCGATGACGCGGCCCTCGAGGCACTCTCGTCGGCTCTTGTCCTGTGCACTGCCGGCGTCCTGGACGAGCGACGTGGCATCCGAGAGCGCCTGTACCGGTGAGGTGCCAGTCGCAACGCCGAGACTGAGGGTGACCGGATAGCGATTCCCCATCGTTTCCTGCAGGAGCCGGTGGTCCGACATCGAGAGACCGTTCGTGACCGCGATCATGTTGTCAAAACGGGTGAAGAAGACGTACCCGTCGCGGTTGCCCACGAACTGCGAGATGTCGGCGTACAGGCGAGATTGGAGCGTCTGGAGGTCGGCTTCCCGCCTCGGTTCGGGCGTTACGGTCCACGGCCCGTAGTTGTCGATCTGAACGAGCGTAACCTGCGTATTAGTCACGGTAGCGGTCTCTTTCGAACCCCGTCGTATAAGTGATACGTAATCCAGATTCGTGATGGATGCGCGTGGTCCGCGACGCCTCCGACTTCGTCCGAGATCGTACGACGGTGTACCAGCGTTTCGGTCCTAGAAGCCTTTTCCGAGCATCTCGCGAGCGATGATGTTCTTCTGAATTTCGGTCGTTCCCTCGTAGATCTGGGTGATCTTGGCGTCGCGGTAGAGGCGTTCGACGGGGAAGTCGTTGACGTACCCCGCGCCACCGTGGATCTGGACCGCCTCGTCCGCGACGTCGACGGCGACGCGGGAGGCGTGCTCTTTGGCCATCGACGCCAGCTTCGTGATGTCTTCGCCCTGATCGACCTTCCAGGCGGCCTTGTAGGTCAGGTTGCGGGCCGCTTCGGTGTCCGTCGCCATCTCCGCGAGTTTGTGCTGGATCGCCTGGAACTCCGAGATCGATTTCCCGAACTGTTCGCGATCCGTGGCGTACTCGAGGGCTGCCCGGATCGCACCTTTGGCGATCCCGACGCCCTGTGCGGCGACGGCGGTACGGGTCTCATCGAAGAACTGCATCTGTTGCATGAACGCGGCATCGCGCGTTCCGATGAGGTTCTCTTCCGGGACACGAACGTCGTCGAAGACGAGTTCGGCGGTGTCGGAGGCGCGGATACCGAGTTTCCCGGTGATCTTTTCGGCCGAAAAACCCTCGCGATCGGACTCGACGACGATCTGACTGAAGCCGTTGTACCGTCCCTGTGCGTCGGGATCGGTCTCACAGAGGACGACGAAGAAGTCACCGACCGAGCCGTTGGTGATCCACATCTTGGTCCCGTTGATCACCCACTCGTCGCCGTCTTTCTCCGCCCGCGTCGAAACCGAGGAGACGTCCGATCCGGTGTCGGGTTCCGAAATCGCAGCGCCGGAGATTTTCTCTCCGAGTGCGACGGGCTCTAGGAATCGTTCTTTCTGGTCTTCGGTCCCGAAGTTCATGATCGCTTCACAGCCGAACGAAGTCGAGACGATCGAGAGCGCGATCCCGGGATCGTACGAAAATAGCTCTTCGGTGATGATCGCGGTATCGAGGATCGAGTAGCCCGCACCGCCGTAGTCGATCGGAATGTACGCCCCGGTCAACCCCATCTCGGCGGCGCTCTCGACGACATCGTACGGATACGTTTCGTTTTCGTCGTGGTCCGCCGCGACGGGAACAATTTCGTTCTCTGCGAATCGCGTTACTTCGTCGCGGATTTGCCGTTGTTCGTCGCTGAGACCGAACTCCATGAGACGCCCTACCGGAGCGACCGATAAAGACCTTTGTAACCAGATATAAACTAAATTGTAGTTTTCTTTACTGGATAGGGAAACGTTCAAACGGGAGCAAATTGCATGTTCACACATGGATCTGGAAGAGATCAACACCATCGCAGTTCTCGGAGCGGGCAATATGGGCCACGGTATCACGGAGGTCGCTGCCATGGCTGGCTACGACGTGAACATGCGCGATATCAAAGCGGAGTTCGTCGAAGACGGCTACGACCAGATCGAGTGGTCGCTGAACAAACTTGCCGAAAAGGACCGACTCTCACGGGAGGACGCCGACGCTGCTCTCGAACGGGTTACGCCGCTCGTGGACATGGAGGCGGCCGTCGCCGACGCCGACGTCGTCATCGAGGCCGTGCCGGAGCAGATGGAGATCAAAGAGGAGGTCTATCGCGAACTCGAGGCGTGTGCTGGGGACGACGCGCTCTTCGTGACGAACACGTCCAGCCTCTCGATTACGGACCTCGCGGAGTTCACCGACCGCCCCGAGCGATTCTGTGGAATGCACTTTTTCAATCCGCCCGTCCGGATGCAACTCGTCGAGGTCATCTCGGGAGCGGAGACGGCCGAGGAAACGCTCGATGTCGTCGAAGAGCTCGCCGAGGAGTTCGGAAAGACGCCCGTTCGCGTTCACAGGGATTCGCCGGGATTCATCGTCAACCGTATTCTCGTCCCGCTGATGAACGAAGCGAGCTGGCTCGTCAGCGACGGTGAGGCGACCATCGCAGAAGTCGATTCGACCACGAAATACGAGCTGGGGCTGCCGATGGGCACGTTCGAACTCGGGGATCAGGTCGGCAACGACATCAGCTACCACGTCCTCGAGTACATGCACGATGTTCTCGGTGACGCCTACGAGCCAGCGCCGCTACTCGAGGAGAAAGTCGAGAACGAAGAGCTCGGCAAGAAAACGGGCGCGGGCTTCTACGACTACGAGAACGGCGACGGCGTCCAGATTCCGACGGACGAACACTCCGACCTCGTCGAAACGCGCCTGCTCGCGACGATGGCGAACGAGGCGGCAAAACTCATCGGCGGCGACGTTGCCCCGCCGGAGTCCATCGACGAGGCCGTCAAGCTCGGCGCCGGCTTTCCGGACGGACCGGTGAAACTCGTCGACGAGTACGGACTCGAGCGCCTCCACTCGGCGCTCGAAGACGCGTACGAGGACACCGGTCACGGACGCTACGAACCCGCCGACTACCTCGCGGAACGCGCGGCCGAGGGCGGCTTCGTCGACGCCGGTGGCGACTCCGATGCGGTCAGTTTCGAGGCGATCCGCGTCGAGTATCCGGGCGAGATGGTCGGTCACATCGCTATCGACCGACAACACCGAATGAACACCATCAGCAACGAGGTCCTCGACGAGCTTTCGACGGCGATCGAACTGCTCGAGGACGACGACGACGTCCGTGCCGTCCTCCTCACCGGAGCCGGCGAGAAGGCGTTCTCCGCCGGTGCGGACGTCCAGAGCATGGCCGGCAGCGGGGGAGACCCGCTCGAGGCACAGGAGCTCTCACGGCGAGGGCAGTCGACGTTCGGCACGCTCGAGTCCAGTTCGATGCCCGTCGTCGCCGGCATCGACGGCTACTGTCTCGGCGGCGGCATGGAGCTTGCGACCTGTGCTGACATTCGGATCGCGAGCGAGCGATCGGAGTTCGGACAGCCCGAACTCAATCTCGGCTTGATTCCCGGCTGGGGAGGGACGCAACGGTTGCGACACATCGTCGGGGAGGGACGAGCCAAAGAGATCATCCTCACCGCCGAACGCTACGACGCCGAAACGATGGAATCGTACGGCTTCGTCAACGAGGTCGTCGACGACGACGAACTCTCGGAGCGGGCGTTCGAACTCGCTTCGGAACTTGCAGCCGGACCGCCGATCGCCCACACGTTCACCAAGCGCGCGATGGCCGCCGGCCGCGACGACGTCGACGCCGGACTCGAGTACGAGGCGTCCGCGTTCGGTCATCTGATGGCAACTGACGATTTGATGGAAGGAATAACCGCGTTCATGGGCGACGGAGAGCCGACGTTCGAAGGAAAATAATCATATCAGGATTGATAACTGGTCGCGAGATTTATCACCCAGAGGTACCATTGGTGAGCCGTGGCTGCAACGATGAAGAGAACGGAGGGGGAATCTGATGAGTGACGAGCTACGCGTACTCGTCGTCGACGACGAGGCCCGTCTCGCGGATCTATTTGCGACTTGGCTCGAGGGAGAGTGGAGCGTCGATACCGCATACGACGGTGAAGAAGCGCTCGAGAAGATGTCCGACACCGTCGAGGTCGTCCTGTTGGATCGGCGCATGCCGGGACTCTCGGGCGACGATGTCCTCAAAGCGATTCGAGACGAAGGCTACAACAGCCGGGTCGTTATGGTGACCGCCGTCGATCCCGACTTCGACATCATCGAGATGGGGTTCGACGACTACCTGGTCAAGCCGGTCTCGAAGGACGAGCTCCTCGAGATCGTCGAAGAAGTCACCGACCGTTCGGAGTACGAGTCGGACATCCTCGAGTACTACGCGCTCGTCTCGAAGAAGGCGCTGCTCGAGTCCGAAAAGGCAGAACGCGAGCTCACGGCCAACGAGGAATACCAGGATCTTCGCGGACGAATCGAAGAGCTCGAAGCGCGCGTCGACGAGAGCGTTTCGGGGCTTTCCTCTCACGACGATTTCGTCGGCGCGTTCCAGGATCTGGAATCCGAGAACTAGTCCCGGTCGAATCGAAACTCGAAGCGCGCCCCACCGTTTTCGCTTTCACGAGCGGCGACCGACCATCCGTGGCCAGTTGCGACTTCTCTGACGATCCAGAGTCCGATCCCGAGGCCGTCCGGCGACGACGAGACCGACGGATCGAAAAGCGTCTCTCGAACCTCCGTCGGAATCCCGCTGCCGTCGTCCTCGACGAAAAAGCCGCGAGACCGCTTGTCGCCCGTCTCGAGCGATCCGACCCGGACGTCGAGCGTCGGTTCGGGACCGCTACCGGGCGTTGCGTGTTCGGTCGCGTTCCGAAAGAGGTTCTCGAGCAATCGAAGGAGCCGTGATCGATCGGCTTCGACGGTGTCCGTCTCTGCGATCGAAAGCGTCGCTTGCTCGGTGGAGACGTTGTCCCATGCCTCCCGTGCGACCGCGTCGAGATCGACGGGATCGGTCTCTGCGGCCCACTCCCCGTCTCGGGCGATGGCGAGTACGTCCTCGATGATCGACTCCATCCGGTCGAGCCCGCTTCGGACGTGTTCGACGTACTCCGTCGACTCCGTCTCGTCGATGATGTCGACGTACCCCTGAGAGACGCTGAGCGGATTTCGCAGGTCGTGGCTGACGATCCGGGCGAACGCGTCGAGGCGCTCGTTTCGCTCCCTGAGTTCGCGCTCTCTTCGCTTTCGTTCGGTGACGTCTCGGACGACGCCGACCGACCCCAGAAACGTCTCGTCTCGAACGATTATCGCGAGCTGGGCCTCACAGGGGATCGTCGCTCCGTCTTTCGTCTCGAGTGTGAGTTCGACCGTCTCGGTCGTCTTTCCGTCCTCGTTTTCGAGCAGGGATCGGATCGTCGACAGGCCGGCGTCGACGCTCGCGTCGTCGATCAGAATCGACGCGTGTTCACCGAGCAGTCCCTCGCGGCTGTAGCCGGTCATCCCGACGAGTGCGTCGTTGACCGTCATGATGTGACCCTGATCGTCGAAGACGTACATACCGTCGCCCGCGGTCTCGACGAGCTGTTCGTAGCGCTGGAGCGCCCGTTCGCGCTGCTCGAGCCGACCGTGAACCGCGATGGTATCGAGGACGGACGACGCCGTCCGGCCAACCGACCTGATCGCTTCCCGTTCGGCATCCGTGATTGGATCGACCGAGTAGACGACGAGTACGGCGTACAGCTCGTCGTTTGTCGCCAGTGGCGTGGCCGCGACGGCGTGGATCCCCTGTTCTGTGCCACGTCCTCCGAACGGTACCTCGCCGGGATCGTGTGCGATCGGCTGGCTGACCTGAAGTGTACGGCTGCGTATTACCCGCTCCAACAGCGGATGGACGTCGTCTCCGATCGCGAACGTCCGCCGGAGCGGCCACTCTCGGTCGTCCGAACCGGCCAGCCAGGGAACGATCTCGTGCTCACCGCGGTCGTACTCTCCGATCCAGACGAACGGAAACCGATCGAGCTCGGTGAGCGACTCCCGCAGAACGCGTTCGACCGTGAGCGGAGATCGAACGTCGACCAGCTGGCGTCGAACCGAATCGACGACGTCCTCGAGATCGTCGTCCGATCGCTCTGATCCGATCGCGGGACGCAGGGCCGATTCGGGTGACTCGGAGACGGGGGGCGGCCCGTCGGGCTCGCCGTCGATACCGTGTTCGTGTCGATCCGGCCCGGACGTCCGACGCGATTCGATTCGAGCCGTGAGAACGTCGACGAGTCGCGGCGAGGCGTCCGCGCCGTCGATTGGCGAAACCGCCTCGGTCAGCACGGCGTCGGAACTGGCCCCGCCTCCATCGGGTGTTTCCCAGTAGACAAAGACCGGGATTCCAGGCGTTTCCGATTCGACAGCTTCGACGATCGCAGGAACCGACTCGACCGTGGTTCCGTCTATGAGGACGCAGTCGATCGATCGATTCCCGCTCGTTTCCGTTCCGGCCTCCTCCTCGAGGCGCGTGATCGCGTCCGACGGGCGGTGGGCGATCACGACGTCGACCGGCGCGTCGGTGAGCGAAAGCGTGATCGACGCCCGGATCGATCGATCGAAACTCACACACAGAATTCTGGGACGGCTCATCGGGAGAGGTACCTCCAGTACTCAGTCATTGTCCGATTCGTGTTATTTAACTATCCATTTCAGTCTGGACGGATTGTTCTTTCGGCAGCCGACCAGCCAGCGGAGGAAAACAGTGGACGAGAACGAACCACGGAAACGGTGGGCCCGGTCGACCGCTTCGGCCTGGCCGTATCTACCCGTGAAGAGCCACCTGGAATCGCGGGAACGCGTAGGATCCGTCGAATCAGGGGGCCTGTCGATAGACGAGGTTGCGCTGGACCTCGTTTGCACCCTCGTAGATCACCGGAACCCGAGCGTCGCGATAGACGCGGGCGATCCGTCGTTCGTCGAGAATCGACCGTCCGCCGTGAAACTGCATGCCCTGTTCGGAGACGGAGACCGCCGTCTCGGTCGCGCCCGTTTTGGCCATCGCCGCCCAGTAACCGGCGCTCTCGCCTCGGTCTACCTTCTCACAGGCGCGCCAGGTGAGCGCTCGAGCGCCCTCGAAGTCGATCAGCATGTCCGCGAGTCCGTGCTGGACGGCCTGAAACTGGTTGATCGTTCGACCGAACTCCTCGCGGTCGTGGGTAAACTCCCAGGCCTCCTCGATCGCGGCTGCGGCCAGGCCGAGGCCGTGGCCAGCCACGATGACGCGACCGTGATTGAAAAACTCCGCCAGCATCCAGAACCCTGCTCCCTCGGTTCCGATCAGGTTCTCCTCGGGAACTCGGCAGTCCTCGAGCGTGATGTGGGCCTGCTTCGAGGCGCGCATCGCCATCTTCTCCGGGATGTGTTCGGCCTCGTAGCCGTCGGTGTCGGTCGGGACGATGAACATCGAGTGATTGCCGTAGCGGTTGTTCTCGTCGTCTCCGGTTCGGGCGTAGAGGGTCACCCAGTCGGCCTCGACGCCGTTTCCGATCCAGTACTTCTCACCGTTGAGAACGTACTCGTCCCCGTCTTTCTCCGCCGTCGTCTCCATGCCCGCCAGGTCGCTTCCCGTCTCCGGTTCCGAGACGGCGAGCCCCGAAAGCTGCTCGCCCGCCGCGACCGGCCGGATGTACTCCTCGCATTGCTCGTCTGAGCCGTACTCGTAAGTGATCTCACAGCCGAAGCTCGCGAGTTGGAGCGTCAGGCCGATACCCGCATCCGCCCGGTAGAACTCCTCGGTGATCGCGAGCAACTCCGGAAGACCGAAGCCGTTTCCGCCCCATTTCTCGGGGATATCCCCCGCGACCAGACCTGCATCCTGGCCCGCCTCGAGTATCTCGTGGGGATACTCCCCCGATCGAAAGTGTTCCTGTGCGTGCGGTTCGATCCACTCTCGAGCGAACTCGTGAGCCCGCGCTTTGAGGTCGTGGGCGTGCTCCGGAACGATGCTGTCGTCGAGCAGTTCCATACGGTATCGATCGGTTCCGACACGAAAATAGACCGGGGTGTCCGGAGCCTACTCGTCGTATTCGTACTCGCGAAACACGGCGGCAACGGTGTTCGAGACCTCGTCGATGGCGACGGCGTTCGTCTTTCGGAGGTCGCCCTCTCGAGCGGCCTCGAGGTGCCGAAGCGCCTCTCTCAGATGGTGTTCGGTCAAACGGTCGGTTGGGTCGGTCATCGGTCGGGGTCAGTGATAACGGACTCGTGGGGATATGTTCACCGGTCGTGACGTTCGTCCGATAGACTGACTGTCCGCTCGAGTGATCGGACGGATCGAACGAGGACGAACCAGTCCACCGACGGTTTCAAGTTCACCGATCCGAATCCACGGACAGGATGACACTCGAACTACCGGTGTCGATCGGAGCGCCGTCGGGACGACCGTGGGGGGTCAACGGACGAAGTCGAAACCAGACGGCCACCGCGAGGCTAACGCCGTGTCCATGAAGGGGTTCGTCGTCGGCGGCGTCAGCTCCGGCGTCGGCAAGACCGTCGCGACGCTCGCGATCGGACGGGCGCTGATAGACGACGGCTACGCGGTTCAACCCGCAAAAGCCGGTCCGGATTTTATCGATCCGAGCCACCACGAGGCGATCGCCGGTCGTCCCTCCCGGACGCTCGACCGGTGGCTCGAGGGAACCGAAGGGCTTCGACGTAACTACCACCGTGGCGAGGGCGACGTCTGCGTCGTCGAGGGCGTCATGGGACTGTACGACGGCGACGGCTCGAGCACTGCGATGGTGGCCGAGGCCCTCGACCTCCCGGTCGTCCTCGTCGTCGACGCCAAGGCGGGGATGGAAAGCGTCGCCGCGACGGCGCTCGGCTTTCGGGAGTACGCAGAGACGAGCGGTCGAGAGATCGACGTGGCGGGGATCGTCGCCCAGCGAGCCCACGGCGGCCGCCACGAGCAGGGGATCCGCGACGCGCTTCCCGCGGACCTCGAGTTCTTCGGTCGCATTCCGCCGAACGACGACCTCGAGATACCCGATCGACACCTCGGCCTCGAGATGGGCGGGGAGGCCGCGCTTCCGGCGGACGCGTTGCGGGAGGCCGCCGACTCGCTCGAGACCGAGCGGTTGATCGAGGTCGCGAGCGAGCCGCCGACGCCGTCGACGAACGGCCGCGACGAGTCCGGCCGCGTCGATGCCCGCGTCGCCGTCGCCAGCGATTCCGCCTTTTGCTTTCGGTATCCCGCGACGATCGAGCGGTTTCGCGAACGCGGCGAGATTGTGTCGTTCTCGCCGGTCGCGGGAGATCCGGTCCCGGAGTGCGACGGCGTCTACCTGCCGGGGGGGTACCCGGAACTCCACGCGGCGGACCTCGAGTCGACCGGGACGCTGTCCGAACTCGGTGCGCTCGCGAGCGACGGGCTTCCGGTCCTCGGGGAGTGCGGCGGACTGATGGCCATGAGTCAGTCGCTAACGACGGCCGAGGGCGACCGACGCGAGATGGCCGGTATCCTGCCCGCCGACGTAACCATGCGCGATCGCTACCAGGCGCTCGACCACGTCGAACTCGACGCGCTCTCTGGGACGCTCACCGCTGCCAGCGGCCAGCGAATTCGTGGCCACGAGTTTCACTACTCGAGCGCCGACATCGACGGGGACGCACGGTTCGCCTTCGAAACCGTCCGCGGCGACGGCATCGACGGTGACCACGACGGACTGACCGAGTACGACTCGCTCGGCACCTACGTCCACGTCCATCCCGAAAGCGGCGCATTCGACCGATTCCTCGAGACGGTCGAGTCCGAGTAACGTCCCGGCTCCGACCGACGTCCCCGTTTCCGATCGGGCGCGACCGGTCACCGGTCGAAAAGTCGGTCGCACACGCAAGGCCAATTACCACAACGCCATCGCCTGTGTGTGTTCCCGGATAATGACCGAAGGGACAACAGACGGGTTCGAGGACCGCTCGGATTCCGTCGGAATCGTCGACCACTCGCGGTGTCGGCCGACGCGAGCGACCGCCGCCGACCGGGCGAGACCGCTTCGGCTATTGACCGATGGCGGTCAGGCGCAAGTCGAAGAGGACGAACAGAATCACGACCAGGAACGCGAGAGTGAGGGGGAAAACGGCGGTGATACCGATGGAGAGGACGACGACGAATCGGCGGACGAGACGGCCGAAGGTGCTGAAGACGACGGTAGTGAACGAGACGATCTCGAAGGCGAGTCCACCGGCGACGCCGAAGACGGGATGGACGACTCCCACGTCGAAGACGCCGAAGACGTCTACGAGGGCGACGACGCGTCCGGCGTCTTGCACCTCGATCTCGACGGACTGTTTCTCGATCTGCTCGGGCTCGAGGTCAATCTGAACCCGGTCACGCTCGACGTTTCGGCTCGACCCGGCGAGAACAACCTGCTCGGGAATCTGCTGTCCGCGGTCACCGGCTTACTGGACGGGACCGCTTCGATGATGGATCGGCTGACGTCGCTGTTAGGAACGCCCAAAAAGTTGCTCGGCAAGATCACCGGAACGCTCAGGGAGACGGCTGCAACCCTCCTCGGGAAGCCCCGCGACGTCGTTCGTGGACTCACCGGCGGAAGCGAGGACGGTGACAGCGAAGACGACAGCGACGGCGAAGACGACACGACGGGCGGAGCGCTCTCGTCCGTCACGAGCTGGATCACATCGCGGCTGGCCGGACTCGTCCCGTCGCTCCCGGTCGAAGAACTCCTCGCGACGGTCATCCGTGAGATCATTCGAGGAGTGATCGACCAACTCGAGCCGCCAGCGGACGAATCGGACGGCGAGTCGGAAACCGGTGCGGACCAACAGGCGGAGGCAGGATCATGAGTCAGGAATCAACGACGGAGACGGAGGGTGAATCGGAATCGGCATCACTACCGGGCGGACTCGACTACGAGCGGATTTCGGACAACGTCGACGTCGGTGAACTCGTACAGGGAACCCAGTGGGAAGACGAGATCGACGAGGACGAACCACTCGGCCAGGCGATCGGCGGGCTGATCGGTTCGTCCGTCGGCCGACTGATCGGAGAGCGGATCGGACAGACCGTCGGTGAGATGTTGATGGACGAACTGTTCGACCCCGGATCGGCTGACGGCGACTCCGACGCGGACGACGAGTCGGCGGCGGATGAGAGCGAAGAGTCCGGTGAGGACGAAAGCCAAGAAGCTGACGCGCAGGACGAAGACGAAAGCCAAGAAGCTGACGCGCAGGACGAAGACGAAAGCCAAGAAGCTGACGCACAGGACGGTGAGGAGGGGGAGGAGGGCTAACCGTGCCGGTGGTTCGGTTCGGAAGCGACGCGCGAACTCGAGGTGACGGCGATGGGTGACGGATCGGGACTGAAACGGGTCGTCGTCGAGGAGGTCGGCAACCAGATCGATGCCGGTGATCTGATCGGGGACGGATCGATCGAAGCCGGGATCGACGGTCGCGAGGTCGGCGCGTCAGTCGGTCGATCGACCGGGGAACGAATCGGGCGAGAGCTGGGGGAGTCGATCGGCCGCTCGATCCACGAAGCGCTCGAAGCGGGGCTCGAGGACGAGGATACCGATATCGGATCGCTCCGCTCGGCTCTCGCGGAAGCCGTCCGTGACGCGATCGCGGAGTCGATCGGGGACAACAGCGCCGGCGACGCGCTCGAGTCGGTCACCGAGCCCGTCACCGACGACGAAGAGATCCCCGAAGACGAAGCGGCGGGCGACGATGACGTCGGCGACGAGGAGTCGACATCCGCCCCTTCGGGCGACGACCTCGAAGATCTCAAACGAGAAACGCTCGAGGATTTCCTCGGACTGCTGTCCTACGAGGACCTCCAGTCCATCGCCAAGGACGTCGACGTACCGGCAAATCTCAGTCGCGAAGAGATGATAGACGAGATCCTCGAGGCGGTTTCGGACGAGTACGAGCCGATCGCGGAATCCGACGAGAAGAGCGATTCCGAATCGTAGTGGGGCCGATTCGACTCGACGTCCGGACAGCGCGGAGCCACCGACGAAAACGACCACCAATCACATGACAGATCACCGCTCTGATCGCGTGTCCGAACTCCTAGACGCTGCCGACGCTGGCGGTGCTTCGCTCGTCGGCAGCGACGACGATCGCGACGAGTCGGTCGAAGAAGCGACGTCGACGATCCGCGACGCAGCCAGGGAGGCCGACGAACTCGTCGCGACGACGGAACCGAACGAACTGCTCGAGGCGGTTGGAATAGCCGTTTCCACCGACGACGACGCTGACGACACGATCCCGGCGGCGATCGCCCGCGGTGACGCCGACCGACTCGAGGACCTCAACCGACTCCTTTCCCTCGCGAGACTCGGCGGTCGCTCCGACGAAGACTCACAGGAGCAAGCGGTCGATCTCCTGACGAGCGCCCGCAAATCGGAGTCCGTCGACGACGGCGTAACTGCCGGCGAAGCCGACGCTGGAACCGATCTCGAGGACCGTCTCCGGTCGACGATGTCGACGACGATCGACTCGGCCGAGGACGAGCTCACACAGCTTCGAGAGCGACTCGAGAGCGCGAGCGCCGCCGCGGTGGACGGACGCGCGGACGACGAAAACCGAGTCGAGGAGGACGAAAGCGAATCGGACACTGAAGACGAGACGGATAGCGAGGACGAAAAGACGGCTACAGAGGGAGAAACGGACGACGACGGTTTCGGGTTCGGATCGGCGGGTGGTCGTAGTAGCTCATCCGGACGAAGTGGCCGACATTCTACGGTGGCTCCGTCTCCGTCCAGGCGCGCGGACATGAAGGCGGTTCGCCGGTTTTCGACGATGCCGGAAACGACCGACGGATGACGAGAGCACGATCGTTCGGGGGAGGGAGCAAGCGGTCCTCGGAAGTGCTGTACGGGATCCGTTCACTCCCGGCTCTGACGATCGTCGACGAACAGTCGTATCCCCATGACGGGGATGAACAGGAAGAACGCCAGCATAACCGACGAAACCATGACCGCGTTCAGGTACTGCGGCGAAAGCCGTGGCGTCAGCAACCAGCTCGCGACCGCAACTCCGCCGATCACTGAGACGATCAGCAGCGCCACGAGATCCGACCGGTTGACCGGAACCTCCTCGGACATAGCGAACTGTGGGCCGTCGACGTACTAGTAGCCACTGACTTTTGCTCGCGGCGTCTCCGACCACGGATACTCGCGGCGTCTTTCAGCGACTCCGGTTCGAGCCGATCTCGATCCACTCCGAAACGATCGACTCGACGTCCCTCGCGGGCTAGCGCTTTGACGACGCGGTGCGAACGTGGTCGTATGTACGACTCGATCCTCGTTGCGACCGACGGGAGCGACGACGCGACCACAGCGGCCGACCACGCCGTCGGCCTGGCGCGCCGACTCGAGGTTCCGCTGTACGGAATCGCCGTCATCGAGTCTCGAATCGAGTACGACAACGCAATCGTCGATCCGGCCGAGATCGACCGGCGACGGCGCGAACGGACAGACTCGTCGCTCTCGAAACTCGAAAAGGCAGCCGACGACGTGGGGGTGACGGTCGAAACGACGGTTCGATCCGGCGTTCCGCACGAAGAGATTCTCGAGTACGCCGACGACTGTGACGCGGGCGCGATCGTCGTCGGTTCGCGGGGTCGATCCTCGTTTAGACGGGCACTGTTAGGGAGTACCGTCGACGCGGTCGTCAGGCTCGCCGTACGTCCGGTGATCGTGATCGAAAGCGAGGACTAGGGTCGGTCACTTGAGGCCGGGCGGTGGGCCGTCGTCGTCGTCCTCGATTTCGACGTCGAGGCCCAGCTCCTCGCGTTGTTTTTCCAGTCGCTTGACCTGCCGGTAGTAGTAGGCGATTCCGGTTCCGCCGAGGACGGTCACGACCGCGACGAGCCCCAAAAAGAGGGGGATATCTCTGGTCTGGTAGAATCGCAACGAAACCGTGCTGTCGACGTGCTCCCAGGTCAGTCGTTCGCGGTCGTCGATGACCTCACGATCGTAGCCGCTCGGGTTGACGTTTCCGAGGAAGAAGTTCGACGTTCTGTGTCCCTCCGGAAGCGTGACCTCGTAGCTGCCGTGGGTGAACGCCGGAAGCTGGAACGTCTTGGTCCCACTACTCCCCGAAACCGCGAGCGTGCCGTTCTCGTCGGGAACCCCGACCACCGTACTCGAGCGGCTCTGGTCGACGTCCAGTTCCGAGCCCGTCAGTTCGGTTCCGTTGGGATACCAGTACCTGACGCCGTGGATCTCGAGCGCCTGGTTCTGGTAGAACGTCGACCGGTACATGGTCACCTCTTCGGTTTCGTTCAGATCGTACACCGCACGGAACTCGCTGTTGCTGAGCAGGCTGCCGTCCTCGATGTCGATAACGACGTCCGAATCGGCGTCTCGCAGATCGTCGTACTCCGCTTCGCGGTCGAGGTCCTCGTCGGAGATGCCGCCGAAGATCATCGAACAGCCTGCGAGACCGACGAACACAACGACCACGATCGATGCGAGGATCAGCCGCCTGTTCATGTTACGGAACGACACACCGCAGTTCGGCCGGGAGGTACTCACCGACGCTCGCGAGCAGTCCCGGCGGATCGGTGTCCTCGGTGCAGACGACGCTCTGTTCGAGCAGTCCCAGCCGTTCGACCGTGACGTAGTCCTGGGCGTGGCCCGCACGGTTGAGCGTGGCCCGAACCTCCGCTCGCGTGGCGCAGTTGACGTTGAGCCGACCGTTGCCACGGGTCCACTCGTACAGCCGATCACGTTCGGCGTCGGTCAGGCGACTCGGAGTCGCCGTCCCCTCGTTCGGTTCGTCGCCGCCGTAAACGAACGCCAGTGGGACGTGCTGGACGAGTCCGAAGCGTTCGCGTATCTGTTCGGCCGATCCCGGCCCCAGACCGAGTTCGTCGGTCGGAATGCGAACCGCCTGCCCGGCATCGAGAACGAACCCGTCGTCGTCCCATGACTCGAGCGTGCCGACGTACGTTTCCCCGGACTCGAGATCGGAAACGATCTCTCCGAACTCCTCGCGGAGGACGTTCCGGGCCACGGTGGCGTCTGCACCCTCGATCGTGACGGACGGGAACTCGTCGTGGCGAACCCCCAGGTCGAACTCGACCTCGAGGTCGCCGATCTCGTTGGTGACCAGCGAGCGAAGCGAATCGAGCGACCGCTCGCGAGCGTCGCCGTCGACGTACAGTTTGGTAGCGAGTACGACCATTTAGGCGTCCGCGTCGATGTTGAGTTCGTCCTCGAGTGCGGCGAGTCGCCCCTCCATCGCGTCGACGAGACGATCGTTGTCCATCGACTCGAGCGGCGAGCCGCATTCGGGGCACTCGAAGCCAAAGTCCATCGCCTCACCGAACTCGAAGCGAATGGAACAGATCTCACAGAGATAAAACTCGTGATTTCGTTCGTACTCCTGGCGCTGTTCGAGCGCGTCAGTGAGTCGGTACATCTCCTCTTCTAGGTTCTCCGGGATGTTGTCGTACTCGAACGTCCAGAGGTAGGTGAGCCAGCCCGAATCCTCATCGCGCAGCCGACGGTAGCTGGCCAGATCGTTCTCGTACAGGATAAACAGCGCCCGTCGCACGTCGTTCAACTCGAGATCGAGTTCTTCCGCGAGCTCCTCGTCGGTCACTTCCCCGTCCGGCGGCGCTGCCGCGACGGGCATCCCTTTGGGACCGACCAGCTCGTGCAAGTACTTCTGGATTACCGGATCCTCGAGCAGGTCCTCAAAAGCCATTACCTACCCGTAACGGCATGCAGCCATTAAGTCTTTTGAGCCGAGCGGCTCGATCGGGATCCGTTCCGTCGTCACGCCCCGTGGCGTTAGCGGTCTTCCTCGTGGTTGACGTCCCACTCGAGGGAGACCGTGATCTGCTCGCGGTCTCCGCCGAGCATCGGGGACCGCTCCTCGACGTCGATTCCGTACTCGATCACCGAATCCGGCGTCAGGGTCAACATCTTGTTTCCGACCCGAACCTCCGCTGGCCCGCCGTCGCGTAACTCGAGGGCGAGTTCCTGGAGCAGATCGGCAGCCTCCTCACGCGAGACGTCCTCGTCGTGGCTCGTCGTTTCGCTCATACGTCGATTGCACCGAACGAACACAAATAGATTGGCCGGGAACTGGCAGGCACGAGCCCGATCGGGTGCCGGTCGACGGTCGGGAACGGCGCGAGCGACGGACGCGAAAGCCGATATCCATCGGTCACTCTGTCGAGTTCCGAGACACGGGGGTGTGATCCCCACGAGACAGATTGGCGACTCGAATCAGTCCTCGGCGTGCTCGCAGACGTCCCGCATTCCGCTATCGCGACACGCACCGGCGAGGAGGTCCGCCTGGGACTCCGTCGTGATCCCCTCCTCACGGATCGCCTCGAGTCTCCGTCGTTCGCGTTCGCTACAATCCGGTTGGTTCACCCGCCATTCGATCACGTGCTGACACGGCGCCCTCGCTCCGATTTCGTTCGACGACATACAACTGGGTTGGGTCGACATTCACAAGCAAGCTCACCCACGATACCATGGGCTATTATATGCATCCGCGATCGGACGGGTTCTCTCACACCGCTCGACTCGGCGTACCGTCGGCACCTGAGGGCGATCCCGAGGCCCAGTTCGCGAACCTATACTGTTATTAAACCAACCGAGAAAGCCACCGTTGTCTAATGGACGCTCGAGAATACTGGAACCTCATCGTAAGCGTCGTCGCGATCGGTATCGGCATCTCGGTAGTCGATACGAGCATCGTCGCGGCCATCTGTCTCGTCACGTACGGCTCACTCGCAGGCCTCCAGTTGTTCAACGAGGAGTTCGAGGCGTTCGTTTCGAACCACTCCGCTGCAGTGTCTGCCTTCCAGACGCTGCTTCTGATAGGGGCACTCGCGGCTCTGTATCTCTAACGGAGGATAGCTCGCTCTATCGCCTCACTCCGATTCGACGCGCGATCGAGCCGCGGCCGTGAACTCGAGCATGCCGACGGCGGCGACGCAGTCGGAACAGAACGATTTCGTGACGGACTCGTAATGGCCGGTGAGTTCCGGGCAGGGCTCACTCGAGAGGTGGATCACCCGCGCTGCCGGAACCGAGTCGCCACAACGGCCGCAGACGAGGTCGCGCGGTGTACGCCCGGCGTCGGCGGGTCCGTCCCTCGAGTTCATCGGGGGTGGCACCTCGGTCGTCGGCTCCGCGATCGGTGTGTGGCGGCGTCTCGAGTCGCGGTGGAGCGGCCGCTGAGTCGGAGCGGGCCGTGCCCGGTAGCGATACTGAACTGTCGTGCGAGACCTTTTTGTCTCGGTAGCGGTAACGAAAGCATGGCAACCGAACGTGAGCGTTTGGAAGCCACCGTCTCGGGTGTTTCCAGCACCCGGGGCATTTCGTACGCATGCCCCCGCGTCACCGTTATTGGAGCGCGATGGCTTCCATTCAGATGTTCGGTTTGGACAATAATATAATTACTGGTGTGAAGTAAAGGAAGTCCGATGTAGGGGAACGTTCGTGAGCAGTACGATCGTATCGGCTGCTAGCGGAAACACCGGGAGACTGAACAAGCGAAGATAGCGATTCAGACGTTTTCTGACAGAATTCGTTACTCGTCGCCTTTCCGGATGACGTTCACCGATGTCTCGACACCGAAGGTAACCGCCCGAGTCAGGTCGTTCCGCTCGAGGACGCGACGAGCCGCTCGGACGAGCGTGTCGACGTCTTCGCACACGAAGTAGATCCGGTACAGGTACGCCGTCTCGAGGCGGTAGGATGGGTCTGACCACGGAAGAATGGGCTGTTCGTCGTAGTCGAGACACACTCGCCACGTTTCGCCGCCGCTCTCGAAGGTGCCGGTCGGCTTCCCGTTGGTCGCCCAGTCGTGATTTTTCCGAACGTCCGTGAGCGCGTAGTACGGCTTCAGCGCCTCACGCACGAGGTGAAAGTGCGCGTCGAACTCGTGGCACTGGAACCGGAGGAACTTCCGTGCGCTCACAGTAACCCCTCCCGTTCGGCGAAGCAGGCCGTACACAGCGGTACCGAATGCTGGAGTCGGGCCTTCACCTCGTAGCCGACGTACTCGCAGTCGACGCACTCCGACCACGTTTCCGAAACCGTTTCCGATAATTCATTCTCGTCGTCATCTTCCGGCGAGTCCCGCGGCTCGAGGCCGAAGGCAGTCAGGTCCGACATCGGTCATCGACCCCGACTGTTCTCGAGATCCGACCGCCGGACGAGATCGGCCCCGCACTCCGTACACCGGTAGCACTTCTCGCTCCAGGCACCGCAAACCGGGCACGATGTCACGGTCGATCACCTACCGTAACCGACGAATCAACCGTCTCGGGATCGATCACGTGCGACCACGCGAGTTTCGCTACCTCGTTCTCTGACCGTGGGCCGCCAACGTCGTACCACCGACCGGACAGCAACTCGTCGACGATCGTCGCCGGGACGATCGCCCTCGCCACCTGGGGAAGCCCCGGCCGCGGAATGTAGACGACGAACAGGTACATCCCGCCCGCCTCGAGCAACCGCGAATGGGCCTCGCGCTTAACGTAGAACCGTCCGCGCGTCGATCCGCTCCCGTTGCTCGTCTCTATCTGGCACCCTTTGATTTCGACCGGAACGCCCGGTTCGACGACCACAATTCCGTAGAACGGCAGGCTCTCGGCTGGTTCGAGAAGCGTCGTCGTTCGGGCATCATGCCACGTTGCGGTCCGATCGCCGACGTACTCGAGGGCGTCGAAGGACTGAATCAGGTGCGCCTCGAGCGCGTCGCCGCTCGCTTTCGGACTCTCGAGGGCCGAGGTTCGGGAACTCACTCGCGTTCACCCCCGTCCGTGAGCATCGGCGGTTTGCGGACCGAACCCGTTCGTCGAAGTCGCCGGGAACAGCCTTTCGCGTGTCCCGCTTCGCCGTCTTTGTTTAGCAGGCGGGTGCAGCGTGCTTCACACTCCGGACAGACGAACTCTCGAGAGGTGCGAGGCTTCGGATGTGAACAGATCCGTCGGTCGAGTTCGTCCCGGTCGATCTCGCCGAGCAGATCCTCGAGCGGCTTCACGCCGACCACCCCGTATTTGCGCAGCAAACCGCCCGACGTGAAGGGGCCGCGGGTTGCCTCCCCCTTGGATTAGATTGAGAAGGCGAAGTAGAAACGACCAATTTGTCCGAATACGCAACTCTCGAGGTGTCTACGGAGGAAAGTAGTTTGGAGCGAGAACGGGTTAATTTCGCATGGGCGCTGCAGGCTCTCGGTCACGAGGTGAACGAAGTCCCTTGCTGGCCCTGAAACGGCGTAAATCGGCGATCTGAAATCGGTGGTTCTGGCCTCGAGTTCGCACCCAGAGAGCCATGAGTTTGGAATCAATCGAACCAGAAACCGCGCTCGAACTGTACCTGGCCGACAGGGAGAACAACGTCACTGAAGCCACCATTCGCTCGCACCGATCCCGCCTTGGGCATTTCATTCGGTGGTGCGACAACGAGGGAATCACGAACCTGAACGACCTGACCGGACGGAAGTTACACCGATACCGTCTTTGGCGGCGCGACGAGGGAAACCTTTCCCCTGCGACCGAGAAGACCCAGATGGACACAATTCGCGTCTTCATCAGGTGGGTGGAATCGATCGACGGTGCACCGGAGGATCTCCACGTGAAGATTCGCTCGCCGACGCTAACCGGCGACGATAACGTGCGTGACGAGATGCTCGAGGAGGAGCGCGCCGAAGAACTCCTCCAGTATCTCCGTCGCTACGAATACGCGTCTCGACACCACGTGGTGATCGCACTAATGTGGCATACGATGATGCGGGTCGGGGCGATTCACTCGCTTGACGTGGGCGATTTCGATCCCGAAGAGAAATCCTTGGAGGTCGTCCATCGTCCTGAGACGGATACGCCGATCAAGAACAGCACAGATGGCGAACGATTTATCGCGCTGTCCGACGAGGTGTGTCAGCTTCTGATCGACTGGATTGACCAGCGCCGGCCAGCGTCGGTTGACGAGTACGGTCGCAAACCGCTGCTTACGACGTCACAGGGCCGAGCACATACGACGACCCTTCGAGGAGACTGTTATCGATATACGCGGCCATGCATTTCGACTGGGGAGTGTCCACATGGGCGTGACATCGACGACTGTCCAGCGACTGAATACGAACGTGCCTCGGAGTGTCCCTCGAGCGAGAGCCCGCATGCACTTCGTCGCGGTGGGATCACGCACTCGCTCCAGCAAGACTGGCCGATGAAGGCAGTCGGCGATTGAGCAAACGTCTCCGAGCAGGTGCTCGAGATGCACTACGACCAACGCACAGAGAAAGAGAAGATGGAACAACGGAGGGATTACCTGGATCGGCTATAACACGACACTCTCTCCATATCGAGCAGTAGGTGATTCTGAGCGCATCATAGAAGATTCATATATCTATCGCTCTTGTGAAGCACGTTGTTGATTTTCAGAGCGCAGCATCGATAGCATGTTTGAGAGCTTCATCGCCTGGTTTTCTATAGAGTTCACGTCGAAGCTGAAACGCTCTGAGATACGGTGTTAGCTT